>JAWWPC010000009.1:0-13490 GCA_033851055.1 Kribbellaceae bacterium
TGACCCTCTGGTGCCGATCGAATATTGACCCCCTCGGCACAGTGAGGGAGTGATCATGACTGAGGACTGGGCTGAGATCCGGCGGCTTCATAGGTCGGAGCGGATGAGCATCAAGGCGATCGTGCGGGGCTGGCTCGGAACACGGTCCGTGCTGTGGCGGCGTTCCGGCCCGTGATCATGGGCAGTGTGGCAGCCCAACACGACGGCGGGGCCTACACGATGGCGTTGCACTTCACCTCCGAGCAGGCAGCGCGCGAAGGCGAACGCAAAGAGCCGCCACCGGAGCTGAAAGCTCAGCTGGAGGAGCTGGATGCGCTCAGCGAGGGTGTGCCGGAATTCTTCGACCTCAAGCAACCTTGGCTGCACTCTCCGCAGTGTCCCGACTCCTGAACGTGTTGACCGGATGTCCGTCCAATAAATGTGTAACGGCGGGCTGGATGTGACGATAGAAGGATCAGCGGCCGGGTCTTGCGGGGGGCAAGTGGACGCTCCGTCATTCTTCGGAACGACGGCCATGGGGGTGGGGTCCTGCAGGTGCTCGCCCGGGGCGGGGTGAGCACCTGCAGCCAGGCCACGACTGACCGGCGCGGGTTCGGGACACTAGCCCTTGATGCCCACATTCGCCATACCTTCGACGAAGCGCTTCTGGGCGAAGATGAACATCGCGATCATCGGCAGGGTGGCCAGGGCTGTGCCTGCCATCAGATAGGGCCACTGGATCTCGGCCGGGTTCTGGGCAAAGATCGCGAGCCCCAGTTGCAGCGGTCTCATCGAGTCGGACGTGGTGATCATCAGCGGCCAGAGGAACCCGTTCCAGGCCGCCTCGATCTGGAAGACGGCGATGGTGATCAGGGCCGGCTTCACCAGCGGGGTCATGATCCGCAGGAAGATGCCGAACTCGCCGAGGCCGTCCACCCGGGCCGCCTGGGCCAGCTCGTTCGGGATCGAGACGTAGAACTGCCGGGCCAGGAATGTGAAGAGCGGCGCCGCGCCCAGCGGGATGATCAGACCCCACCAGGAGTTCAGCCAGCCGATGCCGCCCTGGCCGACGATATTGTTGCCGCCGAACAACGGGATCGACTTCACGATCAGGAACAGCGGCACCAGGATGATCTGGAAAGGCACCATCAGCAGCAGGATGAAGTAGCTGAGCAGCGCCTTCGAGCCGCGGATCGGCAGCTTCGCCAGCGCGTACCCGGCCGTCGTACAGACCGCCAGCGTGAACACGGTCTCGCCGACAGCGATGAAGAGGCTGTTGCGGAAGTACCGCAGGAAGGGTGCCGTCTGCATCGCCTCGACGAAGTTGTGCCAGCGCAACTGGCCCGGTAGCCAGGAGAACTTGGCGATCTCGAGGTCGTTCTTGAACGCGGTCAGCACCATCCACAGGAAAGGCACGATCATCAGTACCGCGCCGACGCTGAGCGCGAGATACAGGAGTACTCGGCCGAGCTGCAGTCCCGAACCTTTGGTACCGGCGGCTGCCGGGCTGGTCATCGTTGCGCTAGTCATTGACATCCGCCTTCTGGAGCAGGCGTCCGATACCGATGAAGGCAGCGATCAAGATCATCATCATGACCGTCTCGGCGGACGCGTAGCCGAGTCGCAGGGCCTGGAATGCGTTCTGATAGATGTCCAGCACCAGCACCGTCGTTTCGGTGCCCGGACCGCCCTTGGTCATCACGTAGACAAGGTCGAAGACCTGGAAAGTGCCGACGATCGAGGTGACCAGGACGAAGAACTGCACTGGGCCGAGGGCCGGCCAGATCACGTTCACGAACCTTTGCCAGCGGCTCGCGCCGTCGAGGCTCGCCGACTCCAGCAGGTCTCGCGAAACCCCCTGCAGAGCGGCCAGGTAGATGATCATCTTGGTGCCGAGTCCCTGCCAGATGCCGACCACCATCAGCGACGGCAGGGCTGTGTTCGGATCCGACAGCCAGTGGCCGGGGGCGAAGCCGAACAGGCTCAGGAAACCGTTCGCCAGACCCGAGCCCGGATTGAAGATCCACAGCCAGATGGTGGCGATGGCGACCGTCGCCGTCACCGTCGGCAGGTAGAAGGCGGTCCGGAAGAAGCCGATCCCCCGGACCTTCTGGTTCAGACCCAGCGCAACCGTCAGGGCGATCGCCATCGACACCGGGATCACCACGACGGCGTACAGGATGGTGTTCACCAGGGCGGCCCGGAAATCCTGGTCCTTGAAGAGTTCCGTGTAGTTGCCGAAGCCGACCCAGGCCCAGGAGTCACCGAAGCTGTAGTCGGTGAAGCTGAGCACGATCGCGGTCACTACCGGGATCAGGATGAAAATCCCCGAATGCAGCAGCGCGGGCGACAGCAGCATCCAGCCGGCCCGGACCTGGCTGCGGATCAGTTTGCGGCTGTCCTTGGCCGGAGGGACGCGGCGGGTGGTGGCGGACCGGGTGGCACGTTCCAGTGTGGTGCTCATCGCGACTGTCCTGCCAGGTTGGCCAGCACCTTGGCGGGATCCTTCTGACCGAGGACCGCCTGGGTGAGCTGGGAATCGAAGTTGCCGCGCATCTCCAACCAGTTGGACGAACCGCCTTCGTTGATGGCGTACTGGAGGCCGCCGGCAACGAACTGGCTGAGCGGGTTCGACTGGGCCTGCGGCGAGTTGACCGCATCCTTGTAGGCCGGGATCTTCTTGTTCAGCTTGGCGATCGCATCGATCGACGCGGGTTTGGTCAGTGACTGGATGAATGACCAGGCGGCCTCTTTGTGCCGGCTCCGGGAGCCGATCGAGGCCAGGTCGCCGCCGACGTACTCGATCTCCTTGCCACTGTTGAAGCGGAAGAACCGCAGATCGTCGCAGTTGGCCTTGCCGATGCCCTTGTCCGAGCAGTCGACCGCACCGCCGACGATGCCCATCGCGGCCTCACCGGTCAGCACCAGCGGCTGCTGGGCGGCGTTCTGCTGGCCGAAGACCTGGACGTTGTTGATCATCGACTTGATCCAGTCGAGCGTCTCCAGGCCCAAGGCGTTGTTGAAGTTGGGCTGACCGTCGATGTACAGCGGCGTTCCGGTGGAGGCCAGGAAGGTCGTGTACGACTGCCGGAAACCGGTCGGGGAAGCCAAGTCGAAGCCGGCCCGGGTGATGGTCCCCTGGGCATCGCGCTTGGTCAGTTTCTCCGCCGCGGCCTTGATCTCGGCCAGCGACGTCGGCGGCTTGTTCGGGTCCAGGCCCGCCTCCTTGAACGCACTCACCCGGAGCGCGACGGCGCGGGCGTCGGCGACCAGCGGGTAGGCGTACAGCTTGCCGTCGTAGGTGGCCGCCGGAACCATCGCGGCGACGCTCTTCTCCGCGATCACCTGCGGAGTAACGCCATAGGTGGCGAGGTCGGCGAAGATCCGCTTCGACGCGAACGGCTGGATCCAGCCGACACCGGTCACCATCACGTCGTACGGGATGCCGGCCGCGATCGAGGTCGACATCTTCTCGTTCAGGTTCGCGTACGTCGCGAAGTCCGGCTCGACCTTCATCTTCGGGTAGGTCTTGTTGAAGTCCGCGACGACTTTGGCGAACTCGTCGCGACCCTTGGTGCTCGCCGGGAAGGACGGGATCAGCACCCGCAATGTCCCGGTCGCCTCGGCCGGTGGAATGCCGTCCGTGTTCTTGTCGATCACCCCGTTGCCACAACTACTGGCAACAAGGCCTATGACCACTGCCAGCACCGCCAGTCCACCTCGTGCGCCACACTTCACAGCTGATCTCCTTCGCTGCGGTTCGGCCACCCAGACCCAGGGGTGCAGCGAAAGTATGGGAAAGGGCTTTCCCCGTCAATACCTGAGCGGTCGAATGATCAAACTCGATCAAACGGGACAGTGCACTGGCGGCTGTTCCACTAAAGCGCGGCCTCAGACGTCGCGCTCAGGGCCCTGGCGCTGCTGCGCGGTCTGGGCACCACCTCGCCGGGAGCCGAGCTGGTCAGGGCTCAGGCGCTTCGCGCCGCTCATCGGCGCTGTGCCGCCCAGGCCGGCGCGCATCGCGTCCTGCAACTCTCTCGGCGGTGCTTGCTGCTGGGCATGCTGACCCGTTTGCGCAGACCTCCGTGGACCGTGCTGCGGACCTTGTTGCTGGGTCTCCTGGCTCTGCTGCTGCGTCGCCCCCCGGCCGACCTCCGGAGCCGACCTGGTCCACTGCTCCTGAATGGTTCGCACCTCGGCGTAACCGGCGTTGGCAGCCTGCGCGCCGGCTACGGCCGACTGCCGACGAAGCTGAGCCCGATCAGAGGTGCTCAGATCTGCGATCCCGGCGAACGGCGGCCTCATCGAGGCTTCGATCCGCTGCACCGCCGCAGCGCGCTGGTTCTCGGGCACCAGCCCCGGCAGCTCGCTGTTGTCGTAGATGGTCTCCGCGGCTACGCGGAACTTCTGCTCTGCGTTAACCACTGCCATCCGACGGATCACCTCGTCGCTACCGACCCCACTTCGCCTTCCGATCGAGTCGGCGAAGGTCTGGGCAGCGGGCGTGTACTCCCGGTACGACGGATCCGCCGGCGCCGAGCGGATACCAGGCGCGATCTCCTCGAGGCCGAGATCGTCGATGTAGGCGTTCAAGTGGCTGTAGCTGTAGACCTCGGTGATGCCTTCCTCGAGCGGCCTCAACCCAGGGGTGTTGGCGTATGCCTGCATGGCGTCGCGGTGATCGGATCCTTCCGCGGCGAGCAGGTGGACGTTCTCGTGGAAGGTCGTCTTCAGGGCTTCCCGGTACCACTGCAGCGTTTCCCGGTCCTGGTTGTGCACCCGGGCATTGGCGAACATCTCCTTCAGCGGAGCTGTCACCTTCTCGTCGTTGTACTCGATCGTGTTGTTCCAGGTCACGGCGCCTCGGACCTTGCGGTCCGGAGCGGAGGCAACCTGGTGGCCGGTCCACGACGAGTGGTGCGCGCCGGAGACCCGGACCGCAGCCTTCGCCTGCTCGTTCACCAGGCCCTGGTAGCTGGTGACCTTGCTCATCGGTTGTCGGGATCGAGCGCGTCGACCAGCATGGCCAGGGACTCGTTCATGTCCAGGATCGCGGCCTGCTCGTCACGGTCGGCAGCCGCGGCGATCCGGGCGATCTCATCCATGCCGGCCTTGGCGCGGTCGACCCGCTCAGCGGGGGTGCCGTCGTCCGCGCCGGCGGCCGCGAGGACCCGGATCGCCTCGGCCATCGGGATCGACAGCGGCTCCGTGTCGTAGGAGAGCACGTCCTCGAGCGTGGCGATCAGGTTGGCGGCATCGCGTCGGTCAGCAGGATCGGCGAGGCTGCCGGACAGCGCTCTGAGGCGCACGATCTCCGCCGCCAGGACGGCCGAATCCATGGTTCCGGCTACGTCGAGCGTCCGGCTGTACTCGACGTCGAACTGGTCGAAATCCACCGTGGCTCTCCTCTCACCGAGCAACCTCCGATTTTACTTCCCCCGGGCGGTCAAGATTCGGGTCACAGCGTGCAGGACCGGGACGCGGCCGGCGCCAGCGCACCGCAGGAAGCGCGAACTCGGAGCTCTGGGAGCAGGCTCAGGTGCTGGGTCGGCTGCAAGCGGCCAACCGGGGCTCGGAGGCGGCGCAGCAACAGCTCGCAGGCGGTCTCGCCGATGGCCAGCTTGGGCGGGGAAACCGCAGTCAGAGGTAAGACGGCCATCGCTGCGGTTTCGTCGTTGTACGCGATCACCGCGAGGTCCTCTGGGACCCGCAGGCCGCTCTCCATCGCTCGCTCGATCAGCCGGGCAGCGTGCTCGTCCGAGTGCACCAGCACCGCATGCGCCTGCTCGGCCGCGCACTCGGCGAGGAAGGCATCCAGCTGGGCGAGCGTCGCCTTGTCGTCGCCCCGATCGGGCAGGACCAGCGGGGAGACGAAGAGATCCACGCCGAGCAGGCCGGCCGCCTGGTCGATGCCCAACCGCAGCCAGTGCGCAGTCGCCGTCGCGCTCAGGTTGATCCCGATCCGCCGGTGCCCGAGGGAAGCGAGATGCCGTAGCGCCAGCATCGCGCCGTACGCGTGATCGGTCCGGACATGGTCGTACTGCCTGCTCACGTGTGGGAAGCCGAAAGCCCGCTCCATCAGCACCACCGGTACGTCGATGTCGTCGAGCCAGCCGCCAAGGTCCGTGGCCTGGCCGTCACCGAGGGCGGTGCTGAGCAGCAACCCGGCGACACCGATGCCCAGCACCTTCTCGAGCCGCTCCTGTTCGACCGCGACGTCGTACCCGCTGACGCCGAGCACGAGGCGGGCGCCGTACCTGTCGGCCGTCGCCTCGGCGCCGCGGATCACGTCGGCGTAATAGAAGGTCGCGCTAGGCACCACGATGCCGATGGTCAACTGGCTGCCCGGGCTCGATTCCACGGCGGCCTGGCTGATCCCGACGGCGCCGCCGTGCACCCGCCGGAGCAGTCCCGCGGAGTCCAGCTCGCCCAGATCGCGGCGTACTGTGATCGCGGAGACGCCGAGCTCACCGGCCAACTCGGCTACCCGGAGCCGGCCGTGACGACGCAGGCTCCGCAGGATCAGCTCGTGGCGCTCGGGCGCAAGCATTCCGTCCTCTCGGCTGGTCCGACGTCGGTGATTGTTCGTGATCATACGATCGTGGCTATCGGTCATGACCGCTGAGACGAGAGGTGCCATGTGGCTGACGCCAACCGAGCGAGCCGGACCACCACCGCCGTGATGGCCAAGGTGGCGGTGGTCGGGGACTTGCTGATGTTGCAACTGCTCTTCCTGATCTGCAGCATCGGCATCGTCACGCTGGTCCCGGCGGTGTTCGCGCTCCAGCGGGTGCTGCCCGAGGCCATCGGGCAGGAGCATCCGGCACTCGTGCGACGGTTCTGGCGGCAGCTGAAGTGGGCCTTCCGCCGCTTCTGGCTGGCCGGCCTCGGCCTGTACGTCGGCAGCATCGCGCTGGCGACGGGCATCTTCTTCTGGATCTCCACCAACGGGCCGATCCGGTTTGTCGCGCTGGTGATCCTGCTTCCGCTGACCGGGCTGCTGGTCGGCCTCTACCTGAGCGCACTGGCTGTTCTGCCGGGAGTCGGCGACGACATCACCTCTCGGAGGCTGGTCCAGACCGCGAACATCTTTCTGCTCCGGCGGTCGCTGGCCGTGGCCGGCGGTGTCATCGGACTCGCCACCTGGCTGTTGCTGCTTGTCAGGTTGCCGACGCTCTTCATCGTCGGCTCGGGCCTGGTCCCGGCACTACTGGCCTACTTCATCGGGCGAACAACGACGAAGACGACCGCCCAGGACGGCTGAAGCAAGGCGCGCTGACCGGCTGCTCCAACTCCGAAATTCTGGCGCGAGTGTCAATCTGGCCGGGTCTGGTCCGACGTGTAGGTAGAACGCCCTCTCGGACCAGAAGGAGAACCCGGATGTATGCCAAGACGGATGACCTGGCCACTGAGCCGGCGGCGCAGGGCAGCCGCTCGCGTTGGCTGGCCCTGTATGTGCTCTGCGCCGGCATGTTGATGATCGTGCTCGACGTGACCGTGGTGAACGTGGCGCTGCCGGCTATCCAGGACGACCTCGGCTTCACCAGTTCCAGCCTCGCCTGGGTGGTGAACGCGTACCTGATCGCGTTCGGCGGGCTGCTGCTGCTAGCCGGGCGCCTCGGTGACCTGATCGGGCGCAGGGCCGTCTTCCTCGGCGGGCTGACCGTGTTCACCGTCGCCTCGCTGTTCTGCGGGGTGGCACCGAGCCAGGAGCTGTTGATCGCGGCCCGCTTCGTGCAGGGTGTCGGCGGCGCACTGACCTCGGCGGTCATCCTGGGCATGATCGTCACGCTGTTCCCGGAGCCCCGGGAGCAGGCCAAGGCGATCGGCGTCTACGCGTTCGTCGCCTCTGCCGGCGGCTCGATCGGCCTGCTCGCCGGTGGCGTCCTGACCCAGGCGATCAACTGGCACTGGATCTTCTTCGTGAACCTGCCGATCGGCGTCGTCACCGCAGTACTGGCCGTCAAGCTGATCGGCAGGGACACCGGCATCGGGCTGGGCCGCGGCACCGACGTACCGGGTGCGGCCCTGATCACCGGCGCACTGATGGTCGGCGTGTTCACCATCGTGAAGCCCGCCGCCGAGCTGGGCTGGACCGCCGGCCGGACCGTCGCCCTGGGCCTGCTGTCGCTGACCCTGCTCGGCTGCTTCATCGTCCGCGAGGCGACCGCGACCAACCCGCTGGTCCCGCTCCGGATTTTCAAGTCCCGCAACCTGACCGGAGCCAATCTGATCCAGGCACTGTCCAGCGCGGGCATGTTCGGCATCTTCTTCCTTGGCTCGCTGTATCTACAGCGTGTTCTCGGGTACGACGCGCTGCACATCGGTTTGGGCTTCCTGCCGACCACACTGGTGATGGGCCTGCTGTCTGTCCGCTACTCGGAGAAGTTGGTCACCCGGTTCGGCCCGCGCCGTCCGCTGATCGCGGGGCTGGTTCTGGTCGTCGCCGGCCTGGCGCTGTTCACCCAGGCTCCGGTCGACGGCAGCTACCTCGTCCATGTGTTGCCGGTGATGATCCTGCTCGGCTTCGGTGGCGGCATCTGCTTCCCGGCTCTGATGGGCCTGGCGATGGCCGACACCACCAGCGAGGACGCCGGGCTGGCCTCGGGCCTGATCAGTACCACTGCCGAGGTCGGCGCCGCGCTTGGCCTGGCCGTACTCGCCACGCTGTCCTCGACCCGCAGCGAGACCCTCACCGCTGCCGGCAAGTCCACCGCTGTGGCCCTGACCGGCGGCTACCACCTGGCCTTCGCCATCGCCGGCGTGATCGTCGCCATCTCGGTAGTCATCGCGTGCAGTGTCATGCATCCCGCCCGCAGCGCCGACAGCGTCGTACCCGAGTTGTCCGCCGAGGCGGAGGACCTGGCCCTCGACGCCGCCTGAACGACGGGCAGGGCCGGGCCGGCCGGGGTGGTTGTGGACAAGGTATCCCCGGTTGTCCCTGGGATAGGGAAGGATGAGGGCGGTGACGGGGCTGCGACCGAAGCGGCAGAATACTCGTCTGAATCGGACGCAGAGGGGACACGGGACAGTGGTTTTGCAGTCGGTCGAGCAGAAGATCGCCCAAGAACTCGGGGTCGGCGAGGGGCAGGTCCGGGCCGCGGTCGGGCTGCTGGACGAGGGCTCGACGGTCCCGTTCATCGCGCGGTACCGCAAAGAAGTCACCGGCATGCTCGACGACACGCAACTGCGCACGCTCGAGGAGCGGCTCCGCTACCTGCGTGAGCTGGAGGAGCGCCGACAGACCGTGCTCGAGTCGATCGAGAGCCAAGGCAAGCTGGATGACGCGCTGAAGGCGCAGATCCTCGCCGCGGATACCAAGTCCCGGCTGGAGGACATCTACCTGCCGTTCAAGCCGAAGCGCCGGACCAAGGCGATGATTGCCCGCGAGGCCGGGCTGGAGCCGCTGGCAGACGGCTTGATGTCCGACCCGACTGTCGAGCCGCTCGCGGCGGCCGCGGTGTTCGTGAACCCCGATCTCGGCGTCGCCGACACGCAGGCGGCGCTGGACGGTGCCCGGTCGATCCTGGTGGAGCGATTCGCCGAGGACGCCGACCTGATCGGCGAGCTGCGGGAGCGGCTCTGGTCGCAGGGCCGGCTTGCCTCGGCCATGCGCGACGGCAAGGAGACGGACGGCGCGAAGTTCTCGGACTACTTCGACTTCGACGAGCCGTTCACGAAGATGCCGTCGCACCGGATCCTGGCGATGTTCCGTGGTGAGAAGGAGGACGTCCTCTCACTCAGCATCGAGCCGGAGCCGGCCGGTGCGGAGACCGCCGAGGGGCCGACCGCGTACGAGGCGACCATCGCCCGCAAGGTCGGTGTGGAGAACAAGGGCCGCCCGGCCGATCCCTGGCTGGTGGACACGGTCCGCTGGGCCTGGCGGACGAAGATCCTGGTTCACCTCGGCATCGACCTGCGGATGCGGCTGCGGCAGACCGCCGAGGACGAGGCCGTCCGGATCTTCGCGTCCAATCTGCGCGACCTGCTGCTGGCCGCGCCGGCCGGCACCCGCGCCACGATGGGGCTCGATCCAGGCTTCCGGACCGGCGTCAAGGTGGCCGTGGTCGACGCGACCGGCAAGGTCGTCGCGACCGGGGTGATCTACCCGCACGTGCCGCAGAACCAGTGGGACAAGTCGATCGCCACGCTGGCCCAGCTGGCCGCTGCGCACAATGTCGATCTGATTGCCATCGGCAACGGAACGGCCTCGCGCGAGACGGACAAGCTGGCCGCCGAACTGATCGCGAAGCACCCGGACCTGAAGCTGACCAAGGCAGTCGTGTCCGAGGCGGGCGCCTCGGTCTACTCCGCCTCGGCGTTCGCGTCCCAGGAACTGCCCGGGATGGATGTCTCGCTGCGCGGCGCGGTCTCGATCGCGCGCCGGCTGCAGGATCCGCTGGCCGAGCTGGTGAAGATCGACCCGAAGTCGATCGGCGTGGGTCAGTACCAGCACGATCTGTCGGAGAACTCGTTGTCCCGCTCACTCGACGCCGTGGTGGAGGACTGCGTGAACGCGGTCGGCGTTGATCTGAACACTGCCTCCGCGCCACTACTCACCCGCGTCTCCGGAATCACGCCGGGCCTGGCGGACAACATTGTCGTGCACCGCGACCAGAACGGTCCGTTCAAGTCCCGCACGGCTCTGAAGGAGGTGCCGCGGCTCGGCCCGAAGGCGTTCGAGCAGGCGGCCGGCTTCCTCCGGATCCCCGGTGGCGAGGATCCGCTCGATTCCTCCAGCGTGCACCCGGAGGCCTACCCGGTCGTCCGGCGAATCCTGACCGCGACCGGACAAGAGTTGAAGTCGCTGATCGGGAACACCCAAGCGCTGAAGTCGGTGAAGCCAACCGAATTCGTGGACGACACCTTCGGCCTGCCCACCGTGACCGACATCCTGGCCGAGCTGGAGAAGCCCGGCCGCGACCCGCGTCCGGCGTTCAAGACCGCGATCTTCGCGGAAGGCGTCGACAAGATCGCCGACCTCAAGCCGGGGATGCGGCTGGAGGGCCAGGTCACCAACGTCGCCGCATTCGGCGCGTTCATCGACATCGGCGTCCACCAGGACGGGCTGGCCCACGTCTCGGCCCTGTCGAAGAACTTCGTCAAAGACCCGCGCGAGGTGGTCAAGTCCGGCGACATCGTCAAGGTGAAGGTGCTCGAGGTCGACATCCCGCGCCAGCGCATCTCGCTGACGCTGCGGTTGGACGACGAGCCCGGCGCCGCGCCCGCCGACCGCGGTGGCCGGCGGGGCGAGGGCCGCTCCTCGAACCGCGCCCAGGGCCAAGGTGGCGGCCAGGGCCAAGGTGGCGGCGAGGGCCAAGGCGGTCAGGGCCGCGGGCCGGTCCAAGGTCGCGGACCAGGGCAGGGCCGTGGTCAAGGCGCCGGTCCGAACCGTGGCGGCGGCCAGGGCAAGAGCGGCGGTCAAGGCAAGGGCGGTTCGCAGGGCGGAGGCAAGAGCGAGACTCCGATGGACGAAGGATCCCTCGCCGAGGCCTTCCGGAAGGCCGGCTTCACCGTCCGCTGAGCCCGGACCTCTCTCGAGTTTCCCGTTGTCACCGGGCGCGGGACAGCGGGTCCGATCTCTCGGATCCGATGTCCCGTCTCCTCGGTCTCGTCGCCTGGTCGCGGCCTAGTCCTAGTCCGACGCTTCTGTTTCACCCGATCCCCGGACCGGGCGGACGCACAGGGACTCCAGAGGAGAAGCTGGTTTTGTATATCGCTTTTCGATCTATAGATCGTTGTCGATATACAGAATCGGACCGCTGCCCCAGAAACAACGGCGCCGCGCGGGGACCTGGGGGCCTGCTGTCAGCGTCGGCGCAGCAAACTCGTGATGAGTGTCCTGCGGTTGTGGTCGACCCAGGCCATGGCCGCCATGATCTCGGAGTGCCTGGCCACCGAGAAGTCGTCGTGCTGTCGCGCCCGGAAGTCGAGGATCCGTGCCTGCTGTCGCCGCAGGCCCGCCAGGACTTCGCCGTGCAGATCTGCCCCGGACCGGAGGGGCTGCCCGTCAACGTATTCGTCGCAGAACAGACGCATTCGGCGGCCCTGCTCCTCCGGCTCGACCTCGGCGTTGCCCAGATCGAGGAACACCCAGAGCAGGTATGCGACGTCGTCAGCCCGCCAGCCCGGCGAGGCGTCGTCGAAGTCGATGAAGCCGCTTGGCTGCCGCTGCGGTTGGCTATCGGGTTGGTCGGTCGACAGGATCGTGTTCCAGGGCGCGAGGTCGTTGTGGCAGACCGTTTCGGCATCACCGGCCTCAGGAGTGCCGGCCAGGGCGTCGTGAATCGCTCGCGTCAGTCCGGCCAACTCGACCAGTTGCCCGTCTGACCAATGACCGACGTCGTGCCCCGTGCCGCCCTCCAGATAGCTGAGGATCTCGCGACCCTGCTCGTCGGTGCCGAGGAATCTCGGCACGCCGTCCACGCCAGCCGCCTCGAGTCGGCGCAGGACCGCGTGCACGTACGGCGATCCAGCCGTCTGCGGGCGGCGTACCGTCGTACCGATTCGGACCACGCCCTCGCGGGTGCGGCCACCGAACAGTGGCTCCTCCGGCACTGTTTCGGTCATGCGGGTTCTGTTGCCACTGACATTGGCCGGATCAGAGCAGTTGGTCGAGGTGGCCGCCGGGGTCGCCGAGGTGGACGGCCGTTGCGGTCGGCTCGAATCCGATACCGCGATAGACGCGGTCGGCGCCGTCATCGCCCGGTGTCAGCCAGGCCAGCGTCGCCCCGCCGCGATCGAAGGCAGCCTGGGCCGCAGCCGCCGTCGCGATCGCGCCCAGGCCGCGGCGGCGGTACTCGTGCAGTGTGCCCACTGCGGCCACCTCGGTCACGCCGTCGGCGACTGCGGTCCAGGCCGCCGTCGCCACCGGTACGCCGTCCCAGCGAACGAGCACGCTGCCACCGTTCGCCGGTTCCGGCTGGAACGGCGACGCCAGTTCATCTGACTCGTAGGCGGCGGCAGCCACAGCATCGACCTTGGCCTGGTCCTCCGCAGACTCCACCACGGAGACCGTCACCTTGTCGGGCAGTTCCATCGCTCGTAAGCCACCACTCTCGACCGTCAGCAGCGGCGGGCGGGACGCAATCGTCATTCCGTGCGCCGCTAGTACCTCGGCCAGGCCGGGGTTGGCTTCCTCGATCAACTCGACGCTGAGCCAGCGGTTCTCCGCGGCGAACGCCTGCCGGATCGTCTCGAGCGCCCACGGCACCTCCTCCGGATCGAACGCCGTACCGGGATCAGCGGCCACGGCACCCGAGAGATACCAGACATCCTCGTCGTGCAGCAGCCCGACCAGCGGCCCGGCCACGATCTGACGGCGGGAGCGGATACGACCTTGCAATTGGGCGGACGCGATCCGCGCAGCGAGTTCCACCCGACGACACTAACCGCGCGGTCTACTGTCCGCTCAGAATAAGGAGATCGAGAAGCCGATCCAGATCTCGCTCATCCGGTTGCGTCCCGATGGTCTCGGCCAACGCCTGGAGCAGGACGAGCAGGCGCTTCTC
>JAWWPC010000288.1:0-4840 GCA_033851055.1 Kribbellaceae bacterium
TTTGAGAGGCTCTGGTTCCAAACGAAGACGCTTAAGAGGTACAGGTGTCGGTATTTCATCAGCAGCCCGTTTTGCCTTCTCTGACAGGGTACTAGACCTCAAAATGGAAGGCGAATCGTCGAAAGCAGCAACGGGAGTAACGATTGGAAGAGGAAGAGATCGGGCAAGTTTGGAAGGGGGTTGAATCAACTGCGCTTTACAGTACGAACAGAGTTGTCCACCGATAAGCGAACACGTAATAGGAACATTATCGAGAAAGAGACTAAGGGCCGTTCGCAAACATCGGCTGCTCTCTTGGGACCATTCAGCCAATTTGGAGGCTCCAAGATCAAATTCCTTATCGTCCTTGATTAAACGTACGCCTTCGGAGACAAATGTCGTCGCCCGACAAGGAAGTCCATCACGTCCACCTCGCGAATCCTCTTGTAGTTGATCCACAATAGAATACGCGATATCCAGATGAACAACATCTCGAATTTGGGGATAATGGAATCCGCAACCCAGTCGTACAGTCGTCGGAAGAATCTTCTGCTCACCAGATATAAAACGATCCACCGGTTTCTCATCTTCACATTCCCAATGAAATGAATCAATTTCCCAAATGTTTTCGCCTGGGAAACAGTCCTGCAGAAAACCAGACAACGATCCTCTTCCTTGTAAGTAGTGCTGACATCTCTCCAATAGCCGGCAACTGCACTATTAAGTGACTCCCCCCAAGGCACCCTTACGACATCATATATCAGCTCCTTCCTATTTGACGGCATACGGATTATTTTCCAAAAGGTAGACGTCATTTTTGGAAGAGAAGAGAGCAGATGTTCAGGGAGAGTCCCAGTAGTACCAAAAACGGGAACATGTGCAGACGAAATCCGGTGTATAAAATTGAAAGCAGGTCGATAACTGATATCTGACCAAAGCTTATGAATTTCCTCGAATCCGACACGGTACAGCTCTTTCCTATTGGCCTTTTCATTCAAGAATTGCACGAAACCGTCACACTGCAGATCCTCAACCGCAGCGGTAATAATATGCGCGGTGGAATCAAATTTTCCTGATACATGCCAACGAGATGCCTTGAGTCCATATGAGAGAGCTCGACGATGGAAATCAGCATGCAAGAAAGCCAGAGGCATAATAACAACGGTCGATTTGCCTTGCAAATATGTCTTGGCGACAAACATAATCACCGTCATCTTTCCAAAACCAGTGCCAATGATCCCCAAAATATTTTCACGACCCCCTACAAGATGCTCGACAAAAACGCCTTGCTCAGGACAACTCCATTGCGCTTCTGGATTACCCATGAAAATACGAAAGGCAGCAAGACGAGAAGGATGTACTTCAATTTCAGAAATGATAGGAAGGGAAGTACGAGGTCGAGGAGGTGGGGGAAAATAAAGAAGACTACACTCTGCCATGGATTCAGACACAGTAGCCCTAATGGTCGAAATAGACTCGTCACAAAAGTCTTTGATCTTCTCCACCACCCCGTCCATGTTTACATTTTTCGGCTCTGATCGGGATTCTACTTCAATAACTTCTGCAGATCCATAAGGACGTGTCTGGCCAATTCCTATGCGCTTATGCCAAGCCAATCCAACGCGAACGCATCCTGCAATCAGTCGAGAGTCCCCACCATCTAAATTCCCTCCGTATTTCGAAATCGCAGTCGAAGTAGTATGCATATTGGCCGTGTCAAAATAGTACTGTCGATTGATCTCAACCAACTCGTTATCTGAAACACGTTGTAGAACAACAGTCGTCAAACTTCTCCAAAGTTTGATACCGTAGCCTTCCCCTAGAAAATTTCGCGTAATTTGATTCATTTTGTCGCTTAGAACGTGGCTGGTAAGGCATTCAGAAAGTCCAGGCCACAAATAAAAACGGTAACGCTTGATTATCTCTTGATCTTTCTCGAACAGTTGCTCGACAAGATATTCAACAAAAGGGCGGAAAATTGCCAAATGTCGCAAGAAGACCAACGCCCATTCTCTAGTCGGAACATGAGGAATGTAAAAGTCGACCATTCGTTGGTGCGATGTCTTGTCGGTGGTAGCATTGAGCGAGAGCGTATGCAAAACTATCCCCACATTTCGAATGGACCCAGGCATTTGTCGATATAGCTGGCGGCTGAATTCTGTACCACGAGTCGATGGACCAGCGCTAAAGACCAATCCAGGTGCCAACTCCAAGTCCAACCTTTGGAACGAATTGATGATATCAATTGCGCGTTTGGTATTCCAAACCAACTGCCTGCCATTGTAATACGTATAACACTTCCGTCTAGCCTCAGTGGAGAGAAGCCATAAACCATACGCGTCTTTGTATTTTCCCAACGAGTTGCGAGGATCCTCCACGAACGTGTAACCAGTATTTCGATTTTGAACATCATCAACAAGACTTTCAATATTAAATTCAGGCTTGAGTTCCGATAGAATATCTTCCCCAAAGAATAAAAGTTCCTTCAGCAGTTGTTGATACCGCTCAAGCTGCCCCTCAACCATCGTCTTTATCATATTCAGATTCACAATGTGTCCGTGGTGGGATAATTCCGTCCCCATTACATTGGTGAAGGTGAATGTGGAAATGTTATTTTCCGTCTTTCGAATAACACGAAGAATACAAGAAGCATTGTAAGAAAAAGACATGGGAGTCTCATGTCTATCACGGAGGTAGGGTTCATAATTCTTTAACAGCCTAGAAATAGGAATTATTCAGAAAAGATGAACAGTTTAGATGTAAAAAACGTACACATGAGTAGATTTTTGTTGTTCCTTACTCTCCTTCAAAAGCAGTTGAAACATACAGGTTCGGATAGCATACATTATCGGAGCAATGACATTGGAAATAGCCGAAGAGTTGGGAGTACCACCCGTTTCAGTGACACAATGCAGGACCAAGAAGCAGATAACCGGAGAGAAAAAGTTGGTGTCCAAATTCCTGCTAACGTCGTATTGGTCCTTCTCGTGAGCGAAGAGCGAATAGCAGGCTTCCGGGTAACACTGGTCGATGACACCAGGATTCTCTTCATCCTCGACCGATTTACTCAACTCTCGCAAAGACTCGACTTGTGAGTCATCCAGGTCCGGGTATTGATACTCGCTCTCCCACTTTTGATGAACATAAAATTGTATACAGTTGAAGATGAGACAGTGTAGTCGCAGTGAGTACGTTATAACACTATCCCCCTTCAGAGTTCGAAAACTGAATTTTTTGTCCTCATCAATAGATCCAATGTCCTTCAATAACCCAAACACGACGTTGGATTGAATAGAGTCTTGAATATCAGAAATATACCGACTTGCCGCCTTTCGAAGTACGTCCCCATATGATTCGTCGTTGTTATGCGTGCGTCGTGCCTCCCACAAATCTTTGGGAGTATATTCTTCGACATGGAGAAGCCATCCATCACGGTAGAAAAACGCAGATAGATTGGACTTGTTCTCTGGAATAGGTACAGGGATTTTAGAGTAATCCCTACTGGGAGCAATTCCCTGACGGAACCACGTATCGTGATCGAAGTGAAAATCAGATTGTTTCTTTAGCCCATCAATGAGAACCTCAATGATTCGTCGATTATGTCCTGGAATTGATTGACCGTAACCTTGATGATAAGAACGTCCATCACATCTGTTGCTTGATTGATGGGTTTGAATACCAGTTAACCGATGAAATCCACAATGACATTTGTCGCAGAAATAATGAGGATCTTCAAGCAGAGGAATTCCGAAAACCGGGGTGATAGGATGAGAAGGATAGTCAATGGTGTCCTTCAAGAGATAATCTGTAATTAAACTTTCGGACTTGGTGTGATCAACCAGATAAAAGTTTTCGTGGCTGTTGTTGATGTGTTCGTGTATGTTGCTGGGAGGAAGAATGGGATGATGACACTCTAAGCAAATGGCGACTCGGAGTACTGTATTAATAACGATGTTGAGTTGAATTGAGTCTTCATTCTCAGATAACATGACATGAGAATCATCAAGCTCCCGAATATAATCCCCATTCGATATACAGGGCAGTTCCTGAGCAACTTCAGCAACAGAACATATCTTGAAATGTGACTAATGGACGGAAAAAAAATCATTAGAAGAGGGAAGGATAAAGTAAAATAAGAAAAAACATACTCTGATTTGTTCAGGATCATTATTGGAATAAGTAGAACACAATGGGCAAGAGAATTCCTTCGTGTCTTTATTACGAAGGATAACGACAGACTCGTTACCGGGATGTTTCAGAGTAAGGGTTTCTTGATGGTGAACCCGATTGTGATAGCTTTCGCCTACCGTGAACTCCATACCACAACCAGTACGACTACAAATTTTGGCAACCGAAGACGAACTCATATTGTAAAATGGACAACGAATTCCAACAACAATAAACCCACTGAGAATCAGTGAGCAGGCGAGCGATACAACGATAACCAACAACAACGACCAGGAATAAACCCACTGAGAAACAGTGAGCAGGCGAACGATAAAAAAAATCACATCCAGAAAGAATAGGCGCGTATAAGAGGATTGGAGTAGCTGATCTTGTAATAAAGTTCCGTCGTTATCAGACAGACAGATGACAGCACAGAAGTTCTGTCAAAATACAAGCTTTGAACCGCGGAAATCCAAGAAGTAAACCCGTCAAGATTTGCTACCCAAAATCGAAGCACACCCATGATGAACGATCAGAAACAGCTTGAAAAGGTAGTGTAGTTGCGGAACATTGCACGAAAAAAAAAAAAGAAAAAACTTGTTCTATCTCTAACCTATGACCAAAACCGACAATGTTGACCACAAAAATATATTCTGTCCTCACCTGACCCGCAAAACTAACACCAACCTAAACG
>JAWWPC010000105.1:0-19267 GCA_033851055.1 Kribbellaceae bacterium
TCTACACCTACGTGCCGTCGAAGGAGGAGCTGCTCGACCTGATGATCGACCAGGTACTCGGCGAGCGAGAGCTACCCGGCCCCGGCGACCCGAGGCCAGCCAATTGGCGGGACCAGGGTGAGGTGTACTCGGAGGAGACCCGCGCGATGTTCCGGCGAAACAGCTGGCTGGCCCAGATCTCTACCATCCGGCCGCCCGTGGGGCCAGGCATGCTAGCCGGCCGTGAGTACTTGCTATCCGCCTTGGCCGCTCTATCCAGCACGAGCACCACCTCCAACACCGGCACCGGCACCGGCACCGGCACCAGCAGCGGCGGCGGCACCGGCGGCGGCAGCGGCAGCAGCGGCAGCGGCAGCAGCGGCGGCGGCAGCGGCAGCGGCGGCAGCGCAGTCAATGGCCTCGCGCCGGCGCAGCTCAATGCCGGCGCACTGGCGATCACTACGTACGTCGACTCGGCCGCGAGTCTGGAAGCGGACAGCGAGCAACTGGAGCAGGTCACGGGCCAGAGCAACGACGCCTGGTGGAATGAGCGCAACGAGTTGTGGGAGACCTACTTCGACGTCGAGCGGCACCCGACGATGACGGCGATCTGGCACGCCGGCGGCTTCGGCCATGGCACCAGACAGGCCGCCGCCGATTCCTACCGATTCGGCCTGGACCGCTTACTCGACGGCATCCAGACCCTGGCGACGCTCGGTCCAGGATCAGTCGTCGAGTGAGACCCGGCTGACGCGGGGATCGCCCCTGGCGATCGTCGCGGGGGCTCGTCGCGGCGGCTCGTCGCGGGGGCTCGTCGCGGCGGCTCGGAAGGAAATCTGTATAGCGGAATCGATATGACATATCGATTCCGCTATACAGATTTCCGAGCGACTGCTCACTAGTGTCGCGTGATGCTGGTCCTTTAACGATGGCGGTGTCCAGGTGAGTGCACTCTTCGCCTCGACTCATTCCCGCTCCGCTGCTATCCACAGCAGCCTCGAATGCTACGGCTCGACGTCCGAGAGCAGCCAGAATCTCCTGGTGACCACATCGACCGATGATCCGTCCAACGGCGTCTCCGTTGCCCAAAGCGTGCGCCGACCGGATGAGGGACCACCGAACCTCGGACGGCTCCTCTACCGAGAACGGCAGCGAACCGCGACGCTGCAGAGGGTCCTGACAGCCCGGACAGGCATTAGTCAGCCGAATATCTCCGCCTACGAACAAGGTCGCCGCGAACCGACCTGGACTGTATTCGTTCGACTGATCGAAGCGATGGACCGCCGCCTGGTGGTCAGCACCGAACCACTCGAGTCAGCCGCGGACCGGATCAGAAGCGTGATCAGCATCAACTCCGTGGTCCACGAGGTGCTGGAAGTCGTCGGAGACCGGCTGTACCGGTTCGAGCACAACGCAGCCGCGCACATATTGGGACTGGATCTCCCGCTCGACTTCGTGCACGTCAGCGTGCTTGGCGATCCGAACAATCTAGACGAACTCGCGCTCCGCGCCACCGGCCGGGACGGTCGCCGGGAGGTGAGGACCCTACGTGGGGGCACGCTCAGGCCACAGATCAAGTTCGAGGCAGCACTGGCAGCGATCGCCATCGAGGTGACCGATGCACCTCGAGACCATGTTCTCGTTACTGTCGATGGCAAGCAGGTCAGGGTCGCGCCGATGGAGGACGTCCGGGTGCAACCGCTGCTCTGACCCGGTGCGAAGCACCTGTCAGGCGGCCGGACTCACTCCCACTCGATGGTGCCTGGGGGCTTGCTGGTGATATCGAGAGTGACGCGGTTGATCTCGTCCACCTCGTTGGTGATCCGGGTGGAGATCTTTTCCAGCACGTCGTACGGGAGCCGGGCCCAGTCGGCCGTCATCGCGTCTTCGCTCGTCACCGGGCGCAGCACGATCGGGTGGCCGTAGGTGCGACCGTCACCCTGGACGCCGACTGAGCGGACTTCGGCGAGCAGTACCACCGGGAATTGCCAGATGTCGCGGTCCAGGCCGGCCGCAGTGAGCTCGGTGCGGGCGATCAGATCGGCGGCGCGGAGGATGTCCAGCCGCTCCTTGGTCACCTCGCCGACAATCCGGATGGCGAGGCCCGGGCCCGGGAACGGCTGCCGGTAGACCATGGCCTCCGGAAGGCCGAGGGCCAGGCCGAGCTCGCGGACCTCATCCTTGAACAGCGTGCGCAGCGGCTCGATCAGCGCGAACTGATGGTCGTCTGGCAGCCCGCCGACGTTGTGGTGCGACTTGATGTTCGCGGTGCCGGTGCCGCCGCCGGACTCGACCACATCCGGGTAGAGCGTGCCCTGGACCAGGAATTCGATGTGCCGTTCAGCGTCCAGCTTGCGGGCCGTCGCCTCGAAGGTGCGGATGAACTCGCGGCCGATGATCTTACGCTTCTGCTCCGGGTCCGTGACACCGGCCAGCTTGCCCAGGAACAGGTCCTCGGCTTCCACGACCTCGAGCCGGATCCCGGTAGCGGCGACGTAGTCCTTCTCCACCTGCTCGGACTCGCCCGAGCGTTGCAGGCCGTGGTCGACGTACACGCAGGTGAGCTGGTTGCCGATCGCCTTGTGTACCAGGGCTGCCGCGACGGCGGAGTCGACGCCGCCGGACAGTGCGCAGAGCACCTGCTTGTCGCCGACCTGCCGGCGGATCAGTTCGACCTGCTCGTCGACGACGTTCGTGGTGGTCCAGTCACCGGCGCAGCCGGCGATGTCGTACAGGAAGTGCTCCAGCACGGCCTGACCGGCCTGCGAGTGCAGCACCTCCGGGTGCCACTGGACCCCGGCCAGCCGTCGGTCCAGGTCCTCGAAGGCGGCGACCGGCGCACCCTCGGACGCGGCCAGTACGGCGAATCCGGCCGGCGGTGCTTGCACGGCGTCTCCGTGCGACATCCAGACGTTCAGGTCCTCAGGGATATCCGCGAGCAGAGTGCCGGATTCGCTCACCGTGACGGGGGTCCGGCCGAACTCCCGCAGCCCCGTCCGCCGGACCTCGCCGCCGAGGGTGAGCGCCATTGCCTGGAAGCCGTAGCAGATCCCGAACGCGGGAACGCCCGCCTCGAACAGGCCGGACTCAACCCGCGGCGCGCCCTCGGCGTACACGGACTGCGGTCCGCCGGACAGGATGATCGCCTTCGGCCCACGGGCCAGCATCTCCTCGATCGGCATCGAGTGCGGCACGATCTCGGAGTACACCTTCGCCTCACGGACCCGGCGAGCGATCAGCTGCGCATACTGCGCACCGAAGTCGACGACGAGTACGAGGTCATGCTCAGCTGCTGCGGTCACCTGCAAAGCGTATCGGTGCCCACGTTCCCGAGCGGGGCGCTGGGTCACAGATCCAGATGTATCCACGTCTTCCCGACGTCCATGAATACGTTCCGGTCGAGGGCGCCGGCGCCCGCGGGTACCCGCCCGATCAGCGGTACGCCGGTCACGGCCGGCAGATCCTCCAGGTTGCACAGCTCGGCGAGATCCGGCTCGGCCGGCCAGGATCCGATCACCAGTCCGGCGATCGGTAGCCCCCGGGCTCGCAGCGCCTCGACCGTCAGCCCGGCATGGTTCAGCGTGCCGAGCCCGGCTCTGACCACTACTACGAAGGCGAACGGAACCGTGAGCCGCGCCGCCAGATCGGCCAGGTTGCGGCCCTCGTCGTCGAGGCCGACGAGCAACCCGCCGGCTCCTTCGACCAGCACCCGGTCGTGCGCCGCCGCAAGTTCGTGGATGGTCTTCGCGTGGACGTCGAGGTCGGGCAACGGCAAACCCTGACGTCGGCCTGCCGTGGTCGGGGCCAGCGGTTCGAGCAGCCGCACGCCCTCGTACAGGTGGTCCAGCCCGGTCAACCGGCGGACGGCGTCGAGGTCGCCTGTTCCGTCCGGCTCGAGCCCAGCCTGCGCCGGCTTCAGGACTGCCACGGATCCACGGACCGTGACGGCGAGTGCCGCCGTGACCACCGTCTTACCGACGCCGGTATCGCTGCCCGTCACCAGCAGCACCTTCGGTTGCGTCACGACGCCTCCTCGATAGCGGCGACGATGACCTCACAGGCCCGGTCGAGATCTGCGGCCTGCAGACCGGCGCGAGCGGTCAGTCGGAGGCGGCTGATGCCGTCCGGTACCGACGGCGGCCTGAAACTCCCCACGCGTACGCCGTTCGCCAGGCACAGCTCGGCTACTGCTACAGCCTCGCGCGGACCGGGCATCGGTACCGACACCACAGCGCCGGCAGTCGGCGCGACCCCACACGCTGCAGCCAACTGCGCTGCCGCCGCATGAATCGCGTCCGGCCTGTGCGGCTCGTCCTTCAGCACGCCCAACGCAGCGAGCGCAGCGGCACAGGCAGCCGGAGCCAGTCCGGTGTCGAAGATGAACGACCTGGCCCGGTTGATCAGGTGCCCCCGCAGCAACGACGACCCCAGTACGACGCCACCCTGACTGGCGAGCGCCTTCGACAGCGTCATCGTGACCACGACATGCTCGGCGCCAGCGAGTCCGGCAGCTGCTACCGACCCGCGACCGTTGCCCGTGACACCTAATCCGTGCGCCTCATCCACCATCAGCACGGCATCGTTCGCCAAGGCCGCGGCGGACAACTCGGACAACGGCGCGGCATCACCGAGCACGCTGAAGACTGACTCGGTCAGCACCACCGCGTGTGGTTCATTGCGCTCGGCAAGCGCTTTGGCGATGGCCTCGACATCGTTGTGCGGGACAACTTCCACCCGCGAGCGGGACAACCGGCACGCATCGATAAGCGACGCGTGCACATGATCGTCGGAGACCAGCAGCGTGCCGGGACCGCCTAGAGCCGTGACCACGCCGAGGTTCGCCAGGTAGCCGGAGGAGAAGACGAGGCCGGCTTGATGGCCGGTGTACCGAGCCAGTGCGGATTCCAGCTCAGCGTGCAGGGCCGTCGTACCGGTGACAAGGCGAGAGGCAGTTGCGCCAGCACCCCAGGCCCTTACGGCGTCAACGGCGGCCTCGACCACCCGCGGGTCCGTCGCGAGGCCCAGGTAATCGTTCCCGGCGAGATCGATCATCGCCTCGCCGACCGCGCGCGGACGGAGCCGGCGGGTCAGACCGCGGGACTCCAGCGCCGCGGCCTCGGAGGCGAGCCAGTTTTCGAGCATCAGTTGCCCTCAGCAATCGCTTCGGCGATCGCCGTACCGATGGTGGCGATCTCTTCGTCGGTGCAGATGTACGGCGGCATCGTGTAGACGAGATCGCGGAATGGCCGGACCCAGACCCCACGGCGCAGTACCGCGTCGGTCATCGGCTGCATATCGACCGGACCCGCGAGTTGGACCACTCCGACCGCGCCGAGAACCCTCACATCCTTCACCCCGGGTAGCTCGATCGCCGGCGCCAGGGCTTCGGACAGCCCGGCGGAGATCCGGGTGACATTGGCGGACCAGTCCTGTGAGAGCAGCAGGTCGATGCTGGCCAGAGCCACCGCACAGGCCAGCGGGTTCGCCATGAAGGTTGGGCCATGCATCAGGGCGCCGCCGGGACCCTTGGACACTGTGTGCGCGATGTCCGTCGTACAGAGGGTGGCTGCCATCGACATGTAGCCGCCGGTGAGGGCCTTGCCCACGCAAAGGATGTCCGGGTTGATGCCCGCGTGCTCGGAGGCGAACAACATGCCGGTACGACCGAACCCGGTGGCGATCTCGTCCAGGATCAGCAGGAAGCCGTGCTCGTCGGCAAGCTCGCGCAGGACCTTCAAGCAGGCCGGGCTGTAGGCGTACATCCCGCCCGCACCCTGCAGGATCGGCTCCACGATGATCGCCGCGACCTCATCCGCATGCTGCCCCGCGATGTCCGCCATCGCCGACGCCCAGGCCGAGAGCTCGGCATCGTCGTCCGGGCGGTCGAAGCCACTGGGCGGCTGCGGGCCGAAGACCTGTTCCTTGAGCGCGCCGGTGAACAGCGAGTGCATCCCGTTGACGGGATCACACACGCTCATCGGCGCGAAGGTGTCGCCGTGGTAGCCGCCCCGGACCGTCAGCATCCTGGTCCTGCCATTATTGCCCCGGGCAACCTGGTACTGCAGGGCAAGCTTGATCGCGACCTCGACCGAGACCGAGCCGGAGTCGCAGAAGAACACGTGCTTCATCGGCTCCGGGCTGATCCCAACCAGCCGCTCGGCCAGCCGGATGGCCGGCTCGTGGGTGAGGCCACCGAACATGACGTGGCTGAAGGCATCGACCTGCTCGTGCAGGGCCGCGTCCAGCACCGGGTTCCGGTAGCCGTGGATCATGCACCACCAGGACGCCATCGCGTCGATCGCCTCGACCGTGCCGCCGGTGCCGTCGTCCAGCTTCAGCCGTACGCCGTCGGCGCCGCGGACCAGCCGCATCGACTGTGTCTGTGACGGCTCACTCAGTGAGGAGTAGGGATGCCAGAGCAGCTCAGCATCCCGACCGAGTAGATCTGTCCCCGTCACGGCGAGGTCAGCTCGCCGTGCACGGAACAGCGGGCAGTCCACCCCATCGGGCGCACCTGGACGATCATCCGGCGCCGGCACTGGTCGCAGTACCGGGGTGGTTCGAGCGTCAGCGCCCGGCGGCACTCTTCATGGGCGCCGTCGGCGACTTCCCGGCCACAGTGACCGCAGTAGAGGACGGTGTTCACAGGGTCTTCTGGAGTTCTTTGACGGGCATCTTGAGGTCCACCAGCAGGTCCAGGTCCGCGGTCGCCGGGCGACCCAGCGTAGTCAGATAGTTGCCGACGATGACGGCGTTGATGCCGCCGAGCAGACCCTCGCGGGTGCCCAGGTCACCCAGCGTCAGCTCGCGGCCACCGGCGTATCGCAGCACGGTCCTCGGCATCGCCAGCCGGAACGCGGCGATGGTACGCAATGCGTCCTTGCCGTCCATGACCTCCATCTCGCCGAACGGTGTGCCGGGTCGCGGGTTGAGGAAGTTCAGCGGCACCTCGTGCGGCTGGAGCTCGGCGAGTTGCGCGGCCAGCTCAGCCCGTTGCTCCAGCGTCTCGCCCATCCCGACCAGACCGCCGCAGCAAAGCTCCATCCCGGAATCGCGCACCATCAGGCAGGTCTCCCAGCGCTCCTCGAAGGAGTGCGTGGTCACCACGTCACCGAAGTACGAGCGAGCCGACTCGAGGTTGTGGTTGTAGCGGTGTACGCCCATCGCGCGCAGCTCGTCGACCTGGTCCTGGGTGAGCATGCCGAGCGAGCAGGCGATGTTGATGTCGACTTCCGACCGAATGGCATTGATCCCCGCTTTCACCTGCGACATCAGCCGGTCGTCCGGGCCCCGGACTGCGGCAACGATGCAGAACTCGGTCGCCCCGGTCTTGGCTGTCTCCTTGGCGGCCTCGACCAACTCGGGAATGTTCAGCCAGACCGCGCGCACCGGCGAGGTGAACTGGCCGGACTGGGAGCAGAAGTGGCAGTCCTCCGGGCAGCCGCCGGTCTTGAGGGAGATGATGCCCTCCACCTCGACCTCTTCACCGCACCATTTCACCCGGACCTCGTGCGCGAGCGCGAGCAGTTCCTCCAGCGCGTCGTCCGGCAGCCGCAGGACCTCGACCAGTTGCTCCTCGGAGAGGCCCTCGCCCCGCTCCAGAACCTGTTCGCGTGCCTTGCCGAGGATGTCGTTCATGGTTCTCCTGCCTCATCTGACGGTCGGCCCACAGTAAGCGATCGGGGCTGGGGGCAAACGTCCGAGGATCTTTTTTTGAGAAACCTCGTGACCTTCGCTGAGCCCCCTCGTTGTTGTGAACAGAGGCGGTTGCTGACAAGCAGTCGCCATCGGTTTACGAGGAGCGACTGAAATGTCGATCATTACGATCAACGCGCAGAGTGATTACGACCACCTGCAGGGGCTCGGCTGAAACTCGAATCCGATGTAGAGTAAAGAACAAGCGATCGGACGTCAGCGGTAGTTGGCGGTCCGATCCCAAAAGCGCCGGGCGCCTCACCCCGGCTTGAGTGGGTCCCTCGGGAAACGGTTTTGGGCGGAAAACGTTCCCGGGGGGCCTGCTCCCTTTTCTTGTCACATTCGAGCCCGGCTCGCTATCCAGCGGCCGGGCTCCTTCGTGTCACAGCGTCACGGTCTCCTGACAGTCGGCCGCTTGATCTCCACAATCGGCAGCCTCAGCGCGCCGGGCGCATCCACCGGGACCACGGGCTTGACCGGTGCCACCGGCTGCACCCGCCGGTACGCCGATCCGAGGACCGGCCGGGGGTCTTCGTCATTCTTGTTCGGCCAGAACGACACCGCCCGCTCGGCCTGGGCCGTGATCGTCAACGACGGGTTGACACCGAGGTTCGCCGAGATGGTCGACCCGTCCAGGATGTGCATGCCCTCGTACCCGTAGACCCGGTGGTACGGATCGACCACCCCGGTCTCGGCCGAGTCGCCGATCACACAGCCGCCGATGAAGTGCGCGGTCATCGGTACGTTGAACGGCTCGCCGATCGTGCCGCCCGGGGTGCCCTTCATGATCCTGGCCATCCGCCTGGCCACCTCGTTGCCGACCGGGATCCAGGACGGGTTCGGTGCACCGTGGCCCTGCTTGGAGGTGAGCCGCCAGCGGCCGAGCCGGTCCCGCTTGCCGAAGGTGGTGATCGAGTTGTCCGCGGTCTGCATCACCAGCGCTATCACGGTCCGCTCGGACCAGTGCTTCAGGTCGTACAGCCGGCGCACGTTCCTCCGCTGAACGGCCAGCTCGCGCAGCCAGACCCGCCAGCGTGGCTTGTCACCGTCGCCATCAGTCAGAACCGTCTGCAGTAGCGACATCGCGTTGCTACCCCGGCCGTACCGGACCGGCTCGATATGGGTGATGTCGTCCGGGTGGAACGACGACGTGATTGCCACCCCGCGGGTGTAGTCGACCGAGGTGTCCTTGGCGATCGCGCCCAGCAACGACTCGGAGTTGGTCCGGGTCAGCACCCCCAGACGATCCGAGAGACCGGGCAGCTTTCCCTCGTCACGGAGCCGGTGGAGCAGCTTCGCCGTGCCCAGTGCGGAGGCGGCGAACACGACCTGCTTGGCGGTGAACTTGCGCGTCTTCCGGCGGTTCGACGTACAGCGGGTCTCGATCGCATAACCACCGTCGCCACCGGGCAGCGGCTCGACCGAGGTGACGGTGGTCATTGGGTATACCTCGGCGCCGGCCTGCTCGGCCAGGTGGAGGTAGTTCTTGGTAAGGGTGTTCTTCGCGTTGTGCCGGCAGCCCGTCATGCATTCGCCGCAGTCGATACAGCCGCGCCGGCGCGGGCCTGCCCCGCCGAAGTACGGGTCCTCGACCTCCACGCCGGGGTCGCCGAAGAACACCCCGACCGGGGTCGGGTGGAATGTGTCCCCCACGCCCATGTCGTCCGAGACCTGCTTCATCACCTCATCGGCCGGGGTGAAATGCGGGTAGGTCGTGACGCCGAGCATCCGCTTGGCCTGGTCGTAGTACGGCGCGAGTTCTTCCCGCCAGTCGGTGATGTGGGCCCACTGCTTATCGCTGTAGAACGCGGGCAGCGGCTCGTAGAGGGTGTTCGCATAGACCAGGCTGCCGCCGCCGACCCCCGCACCGGACAGGATGAGCACGTCCCGCAGGGCACTGATCCGCTGGATCCCGTACCAGCCGAGCGACGGGGCGAAGAGGAACCGGCTCTTGTCCCAGGAATTCTTAGCGAGGCCGGCGTCTTCGAACCGGGCACCCGCCTCCAGCACCGCGACGTCGTATCCCTTCTCGACGAGCCTCAATGCACTGACACTGCCACCGAAGCCCGATCCGATGACGATGACGTCGTGGTCGTAACTCATGCATGTCCTCGCTTCGCTCCGGGCGCAGATGAGGCACAAGACGCGCTGTATTTGATGATGATCTCGCTTAGCTCGATCATGCGCGGCCAAGCTTCTTCAGGACTCGCAGGGCTCCGGTCATCAGTTCGGCGTACGTCTCGTCCTTGAGGCCGTGGCTGGCGGCGATCGGTAGCAGCCGCTGGGTCGCGATCGCCTGCGGGTCGACGTACCGGCGGATGCCTTCGACACCCTGGCGGCGACCGAGGCCGGAGGAGCGCATCCCGCCCATCGGGGTGTCGATCGAGCCGAAGGTGGCGGCGTATGCCTCGTTGACGTTGACCGTGCCGGCCACCAACTGGGCGGCGATCGTGCGGCCGCGGCGGCCGTCGCGGGTCCAGACGCTCGCGTTCAGGCCGTACTCGCCCTCGTTCGCCCGCTGGATCGCCTCGGACTCGTCGGAGAACCGGTAGATCGACACCACCGGGCCGAAGGTCTCGTGGTCGAAGCACTCCATCTCCGGAGTCACCCCGGAGAGCACGGTCGGCTCGTAGAAGAACGGCCCGATATCCGGCCGGGCACAGCCGCCGGTCAGCACCACTGCGCCACGCGCCTTGGCGTCCTCGACGTGCCGGCTGACGGTCTCCAACTGGTCCCTCGAGATCAGCGAGCCCATGTCGACGTCCCAGCCGGTGCCGGCCGAGAGCTTGAGCTTCTTCACCCGGTCGACGAAGGCCGTGACGAAGTTGTCGTAGATCTGGTCGGCGACGTACAGGCGTTCCATCGAGACGCAGAGCTGGCCGGCGCTGGCGAAGCAGCCGCGGACGGCACCCTCGGCTGCGCGCTGGACGTCCGCGTCGCGGAGCACCAGCATCGGGTTCTTGCCGCCGAGCTCGAGGGAGCAGCCGATCAGCCTTTCGCCTGCCTGCTTGGCGACCAGCCGGCCGGTTTTGGTCGAGCCGGTGAAGCAGACGTAGTCCGCGTTCTGGATGATCGCGCCGCCGACCGTGGGTCCGTCCCCGTTGACCGGCTGCCAGGCGTCACGCGGCAGACCCGCCTCGTAGAGCAGCTCGATCGCGCGCAGCGCCGTCAACGGCGTCTGGCTGTCGGGCTTGTGGACCACCGTGTTACCGGCCAGGATCGCGGGTAGACCGTCGGCCATCGCCATGCTGAGCGGGTAGTTCCAGGGCGAGATGATGCCGACGACACCCTTCGGCACAAACCTCTGCTCGGCCCGGGTGAGCACCGGGAACATGCCGAGCTTGCGTTGCGGAGCGAGCAGCTCGACCGCCTTGCGGCCGTAGTACCGGGCGGTCAGCGCGACATGCGCGACCTCCTCGAAGGCCTGTTTGCGGGCTTTGCCGGACTCCCGCAGGACCAGGTCGACCAGCTCGTGCCGGTGGTCCAGCACCAGGTCGTGGTAGCGGAGCAGGATGTCGGACCTGTCGGCCAGCGAGGTGCCCTTCCAGCTCCGCTGCGCCTTGCGAGCGGACCGCACCGCCGCGGCCACATCGTCCGGACCGGATAGCGGTAGCTCTGCAATCGGTTGCCCCATGGTCGGCGCGTACGTCGTCCTGGTACCGGCGGTAGCGTGCAGCAGCCCGGCCAGTCGGCGGATCACCGACTGGTCGGTCGCGTATGACGCGGTCGGGTCGAGCTCGGGATCGGCAGGAATCGAGGTCTGCTCGCTCATTGGCCCAGGCTACCTATGGGTAACAGATGTGTCAGCACTCAGTTGCGTCGCGAACCCGAAATCCGCCGCAAGAGTCCGGCACCAAGATAGCGTGCGGACTTCCGGTGCAGGGCACTAGTGTGAGCGCCTGACCTTTGAAAGGGTGGGACGTCGAGATGGTTGACAGCGGGGGGCTTTGGACGCCTCCTGAGGATGAGCTCGGCGAAGCTCTCCAGACAGCCCAGGTGCTGATCGAGGAAGGTCGCGCCGACGAGGCCGGGCCTTACCAGCAACGCGTGATCGAGCTTGCCAAGGAGCGGGCCGGAGAACAACCGGACCACTACGAAGCGCGGCACCTGATGGCCGCGACGCAGTACGAGCTGGCCGGTTCGCTGAACGCCTCCGGACACTATGAGGAGGCCCTGACTGCTCTGCACGAGGCCAAGCTCGGCTATACCGAGCTCAGTGACGCCGGCATGCTCGACGCCACCTCCTTGCTGGCCGACGTCCGGGCTCGCCGGGCGATGACCCAGGCGCACCGTGGCTTCGGCGCCACCGCCGTACTCGAGATGGACGGCGCGGTGATCGCGTACGGGCAGCTGGTCGGTGGTGACGCCGGGGCGCTGCACCAGGCGGATTTCGCCCGCGTGCTCGCGATGAATGCGCTGATCCTGCGCCGGTACGGCGATCCGAACCTGGCGGTGGCCTCCGCAGACGCGGCGATCCAGCTCTTCCTGCAGTTGTCCGACCAGATCAACGAGAGCCCGCAGGCGCTGTCGTATGCCCGGTACCTGTGCTCGGCCACGGCGGTGTCGGCCGACGTACATGCCGCCGAGAGCCGGCTCGACCTGGCTCTGGAGGCGGATGAGGTCGGGCTTACCACTGCAGACACGCTGGCCGACTCCGAGTCCGCCGTCGACCTGCGCACGCTCGTCTCCGCGCTCACTCGCAAGGGCAAGCACCTGGGCATGGTCGGGCGCGTCATTGAAGGTGAGACCTGTCTGCGGACCGCCTTCGCCACCGACCCGGAGACGGCCACCCGGGTGACGGAGGAGCTCGAGCTCGGGATCCCGCCGTCGCTGACCACCGCACTGGAGAACGCCGAGATCAAGCTCGGACCGTTCGAGCAGTACTACCGGCTGACTGCCCTGAGCGAGCCCGCGCCCGGGATGACGCTGGCCACCGTGTCCGGCCGCTGCGACCCGGAATCGGCCGCGCTTCGTGCTGTCGAGTTGGCCGAGCTGGTCCGGCCGCTGCTGGCGGTGGACGCGGACACCGCGCTGACCCTCGGGCTCGAAGCGCATTACCTGTTCGCCATCTCCTCGGAGCGGGAGTCGGAGCGGATGCGGTACGAGACGAGCACCTACGCACCCTGCTGGGCGCGGGTGTTGCTGGACATCTCGGGGGCGTACCACGCCGCCGGCCAGACCGAGATGGCGCTCGACCTGGCCGGGTGGAGTGCCGAGGTGGCCACCGCGCTGATCCCCTTCACGATGACCAGCGTGGAGGTCAAGGACCTGGCCGGCGCCTGCTACAGGCACCACGGCGACATGCTTGCGGTGACCGGCGACCTGACTGCCTCCCAGCACGCTCACGACGCGGCCCAGCAACTGCAACTCTGACCATTGACGGCTCCCGCCGGACCAGCGCAAGCTGGCGCAAAGGGGGGCTTGAATGGACGTCGTCGAGTTACACCGCAGAGCCAGCGAGGAATTCGTCCGCCGGGTCACCGCGATCCATCCGGACCAATGGGACGGACCAACGCCCTGCACCGACTGGGACGTACGCGCCCTGGTCAACCACGTCGTCGCCGAAGAACGCTGGACCATCCCCTTGATGTCCGGCCGAACCATCGAGGACGTCGGCAGCACGCTTGACGGCGACCTGCTCGGCGACAACCCGGCCGACGCTGCGACCCATGCCGCCCACGCGGCCCAGCTCGCCGTCACTGAACCCGTGCTCACCGGGGCGACGGTTCAGCTCTCCTACGGTCCCGAACAGGCCTCGGAGTACGCCTACCAGCTCGCCGCCGATCACCTCGTACACGGCTGGGACCTCGCGGTGGCAAGCGGCCAGGATCCGCGGATTGACCCCGAACTGGTGGCCGGCGTCGCCGCCTGGTTCAAGGACAAGGAGCAGCTCTATCGCTTCGGCGGGATGATCGCCGACCGGGTCGGCAACGGTTTCACCGACCCGCAGGACGAGCTGATCGGCGCCTTCGGGCGGGACCCGTGCTGGACCCAGGCGCACGCCGCCGTGGCGCTGCTAGGTGAAGCCTTCGGCCGCGGTGACGTGGACGCGATCATGGCGCAACTGACACCGGACTGCGTCTTCGAGTCGACCTCGCCGGCACCGGACGGCACCCGGTTCGAGGGCGCCGACGCGGTCCGGGAGCAGTGGCGGAAGCTGTTCGACGAGACCAGTGAGAGCAAGTTCGAGACCGAGGAGTCGGTGGTGCTGGGCGACCGCGCCGTGGTCCGCTGGCGGTTCTCCTGGCTGGACCCGGACGGCTCGCCCGGCCACGTCCGCGGGGTCGACGTACTGCGGCTGCGGGACGGAAGGGTCGCGGAGAAATTGTCATACGTGAAAGGCTGACCACGAGCCGAACAGCACCTGCAGCAGGGTCCGGAACGGCAATGGCGTGTCCTGCCGCCGCAGGTGAGACCGGCGGGACGCGCGGATTTTGCGGTCCTGCTGTTCGAGTTCTGAACCTACTCATGCGATTTTCAATGGAGCACTGAAAGCGTTGGATTCCGGGTGGGGTCCCGGAGCAGTTACGATCCGGATGGACGCGGGCCGGATATGACCGTTTCCACCGGGGCAACTGGAACCAATTACTCGTCTTTTCCGGCGAGCCGCCGTACGGTCGGTCCAGCGACGCGACGCGAACATTGGCGATCGACAAAGATCCAACTGGGGGGAAAATTGATATGTCGCGCTCAACTAAACCTTCGCGCCCCGTTGTCTTGATGTCCGCTGTAGCGTCGGTGGCGCCCCTGGCCAACCGCAGTGGCCCGTCGGCAGCGGACCAGTCGGCTGCAGCGGAGCCAGACCTGGGAATTGTTCGCTCGGTCAGCAGTGGGGCAGACATCATTCTTCGCGTGGACGCGTATTACCTGTCGAAGGACGAGGATCTGCTTCTGCAGCGGGTTGAGAGAACGTTGAGCGGCGATTGTATGCATCGCTTCGGCGTCGAATATCAAGCAGACCCACGCTATCCGGCGCGTGCCATAGCCCTCCGCAAACGACTGTTCGGTTTCGTTGACGCAGCGAAGAGTGCGCCATTTGGTTACCAGGCCGTAGTGAGCCATGCCACGGAGCTACCGGCCGACACCAAGGCAAAGCAGGAGCAGTTGACAGGGGCGGCTCGCCTTGCCGGTGAGAAGTAGGATGAGGTTCCGGCTATCCGGCCAGAAGGCCTGGTCTATCTCCTCCACGTCCAAGCGGCGCCGCATCCTCGTGGTGGTGGCAATTGGGGCTGTGGTCCTCTCCTTGGGCGGGCTGGCGCTTTCGACGCGGATCAAGTCACCGGGCGACGCTGCCTCCGAGGGAGACCCGCCCGTGGCGACGACCTTGACCGCCCCGGTTGAGTACCGCGTCCTCAGCACCACAGTGGTGCTTCGGGGGAAGGTCTCCGCTGCCCAGCGGGTCGAGGTCACGCCGTCCAGCGCTGTGAACTCGGCTCGTCTGGTCATCACAGGAGTCCGCGTGGGCCCAGGCGCGACGGTACGCGACGGGCAGGTGCTGGCTGAGGTATCAGGTCGCCCGCTCATCACGTTGCGCGGGGCGGTACCGAGCTACCGCGACTTGAAACCCGGCGACAACGGCCGGGATGTGAAACAACTTCAGAACGCTCTGCGGCTCTCGGGCTTTCAGATTGATGACGTCGACGGACGGTTCGGGTCGGATACCAAGCGTTCTCTCGGCGCGTTCTACAAACGGATCGGCTTCGACGCGGCGCAGGCAGGCGACGCAGAGGCCATGAAGTCCGCGCGCGCTACGGTCGAAACAGCGAAGCGTCGGCTCGAGACGGCCATGAGACAAGCTGAAAGATCGAAGTCCAGCGCGGACGACTCCGAGGTCCGTTACGCTCGGGAGGACTTGGCCAGCGCATGGTCCGCACTAGCAGACGTCGAGGCGTCCTCCGGGCCGATGCTGCCTTTGTCGGAGGTGGTGTACCTCCGCGCTTTCCCGGCCCGAGTGGTCGCGTCGACCGCGGTCGTGGGTGGTGGGGTGAAGGCGCCGATGATGACGCTGGAGACCGGAGCGATGCGTGTGATCGGCGACTTGTTGCCTGCTGATCGCGGGTTGGTGAGAAAGGGGATGCCGGTCGCGATGGTGGCCGACTCGAACGATCTGTCGGCCGGAGGGGTCGTCTCGTCCGTCGGCGGCGACGCGGAGGGGTTGGTCCCAACGGTAATACAGCCGTCGAAACCGCTGCCGGCGCCGTGGGCCGGCCAGGACGTTCGACTCACCATCACGGCGGCCAAGACGTCCGGGCCTGTCCTGGTCGTCCCGCAGGCCGCCGTTTCGGCGGGCGCGGATGATCAAAGCTACTTGTTCGTCTTGGAAGCAGACCACGAGAGACGTCGCGTCCCCGTCAAGGCCGGGGTATCAGCCAACGGCTTCGTGGAGGTCTCCCCACTCTCCGGCGGCCTTGTCGTCGGTGACCAGGTGGTGATCGGCTAGTGGCCAGCCACCCGGACCCAACGCCCGATGATCATCCGAGCGTCCTGTTCACCGATGTCGAGAAGGTCTACCCGGGCCTACCCACTGTGCGGGCGCTCGGGCCGGTGAGCCTGGCGATCGAGGCTGGAGACTACCTAGTGGTCGTCGGGCCGTCGGGTTCTGGGAAGTCGACCTTCCTCAATCTCCTCGGCCTGCTGGACCGACCGACCCAGGGGTCCATCCGGTTGGCCGGTCAGGAGGTCGGGTCACTGTCCGACCAGGACCGGACCACGCTCAGGGGCCGCCGCATCGGCTTCGTCTTCCAGTCCTTCCATCTCCTTCCCTATCGCACCGCCTGGGAGAACGTGGCGATGGGCCAGCTTTATCAGGATGTACGGCGGCAGGATCGAGACCGAGCGGCTCGAGAGGTCCTCGAGCTCGTAGGTCTCGGGCATCGAATGAATGCCCAGCCGACCACGCTGTCCGGAGGCGAGCGGCAGAGGGTCGCCATCGCCCGAGCACTGGTCAACCGGCCCAGTCTGTTGCTTTGCGACGAGCCGACGGGGAACCTGGATTCGGCCACCGCGGCCACGATCCTGGATCTGGTGGACGATCTGCACGCCGAGGGCATCACTGTGGTCGCCATCACCCATGACAAAGCTGTCGCGGCGAGGGGAAAGCGGGTCGTCCGCATCCGCGACGGCAAGCTCGACGAGCTCAGCCCCTGGGATGACCACAATGCCTAGGGCGAGGCGACGATCGGGCATGCTCGTGCAGCCGACCAGTCTGTCGCTGCGGGACCTGGCCTCGGAGGCGCTCTCTGGCTTGGTGCAGCGGCCGGGCCGCTCGGTTCTAACGATGCTCGGCACCGTTCTGGGTATCGCGTCCTTCGTGGCCGTGCTCGGGTTGACTGCCACGGCCAGTGGACAGATCGACAAACGGTTCAACGAGCTGCTCGCCACCGAAGTGACCGTGACTGACAACGGTGGGCGCGATCCGCGGATCAACTTTCCAGCTGACGCGGATCAGCGTCTTGCCCGCTTGAACGGCGTAGTGAACGCCGGGGTCTTCTGGAGCGTTCCGGTGAAGGCCCGGATCAGCGCCACGCCGCCAGGATCCTTGGGCGCGGACAGCTCGTCCGAGAGCGAGCTGGCTGTGGTCGCGGCTTCACCCGGTGCGCTGTTGGCCACGCGGCCCAAGATGGGCAAGGGAGTGCTTTACAACGAGTTTCATCAATCACGCAAAGAGCGGGTAGCCGTCCTCGGTGAAGGCGCCGCGGCCCGTCTGGATGTACGCCGCATCGAGGCCCAACCTGCCATCTTCATCAACGGCGTGGCCTACACGGTGGTCGGGATCATCGCCGCCGACGAGAGGATGCCGGACCTGCTCCTCTCGGTGATCATCCCCAGCTCGACAGCTCTGGCAACCTATGGACCTCCGGCAGCGGAGAGCCGAGCGAGGATGATCATCGACACAGCTCCCGGCGCGGCCGACCTGGTCGCCAGGCAGGCACCGCTCGCGTTGCGGCCAGATCAGCCTGAGCTGTTCTCGGTCGTCACACCGCCGGAGCCCCGCGAACTGAAGAACAATGTCAGCTCTGACCTCGACGAGCTCTTCCTCGCACTCGCCGGCATCTGCCTCGTGGTCGGAGCCTTCGGTATCGCGAACACCACACTGATCGGAGTGCTGGAACGCACTGGCGAGATCGGCCTCCGCAGGGCGCTGGGCGGGCAACGCCGGCACATCGCTTCCCAGTTCCTCGCCGAGAGCACGAGCCTGGGTCTGCTCGGCGGACTGATCGGAACCAGTGTGGGCGTACTAGTCGTCATCGTGGTCGCGCTGGCCCGACAATGGAGCGCGATTCTCGAGCCATGGGCGGTCCTGCCCGCACCCTTGATCGGTGCTGCGGTCGGCCTTCTCGCAGGCTTGTATCCAGCGCTCAGAGCCGCCTGGATCGAACCTCTGGAAGCACTGCGACACTGAGGCGACTGAGACGCACGCGCCCTGGTCAACCACGTCGTCGCCCAAGAACGCTGGACCATCCCCTAGATCTGCAGGGCCTAGATCTGCAGGGCGCCGACGAACAGGCCGGCCTCGGCCTCGGTCATACCGGTCTCGCTGACCACCAGTGCGGTCGCCTGGTGGAGGTCACCCGCGGCCTTCAGCGCGCGGGTTCGTTCCGCCAGGTTGTTCCCTGGCAGGCGCACCACCGGGGTGTCGGTGACCGGGGGCACGAAGCGCCCGTACCGGATCTCGTCGTACAGGTCCTTCGATGGCTTCAGGTCCAGGCCGGTGCGTTCCCGGATCAACTTGACCGCGTGCACCGCCTTCTTGGTCGTGATCAGAAAGCGGATCTCATCGAGGTCGGCCGGGGTGAGTCGCCCGCGCGCCGCGGCGAGCGTCGCGGCATCGACATCATGGTGGCGGCTGAACAGTCCCATGCGGCAATCCTTCCAGATCCCGGAGATCAACCTTTCAAGAACCGCACCAGGTGTGGCCAGGCCTGGGTGCCGAAGGCGCGGTCCGCCTCGTCCGAGCCGCCGCGCGCCATCCGCTGACCGCCGGCCCTCGCTTCCTCGCCGGGGAACAACGGTCGATGCCCGGCCTGCCCGGAGATCAGCACCTGGGTGATCAAGGTGCCGCGCCGCAACGCGATCTGCTTGGCGAACTCCATCGACGGCCACAACTGGTCGTCCCCACCGGCCATCAGCAACAGGTCGCCGCCGAACCGCTCGGCCGGGATCTGCGCCGCCTCGGCCTCTTCCGGGAAGGTTCGCAGGCTCTGCTGGTAGTGGCCGACATAGCTGGGCGGATCGCCGTCGGGGGTCCAGCACTCGTCGAACGGAACGAACGGCAGCGGCTCGCCGCGCCAGGTCCACGGTGAGGTCTGGGCGGTGGTTCCATCGGGCGCATTGTCGATCCATCCCCAGGCGTGGGCACCCGGTGACAGGGCGATGACCGCGTCGATGCGGTTGTCGATGGTACCCAGCAACAGCGCGGCCTCGGCGCCGCGGGAGATGCCCATCACGCACAGCCGGTCCACCCGACCGGCCAGCTCGTCGAGCGGGAACGACTCGAGCGGGATCTCGCTGATCCGGTCGTCGAACCACTGCGGCGCGACCACGTCGAAGCCTTCGGCCTCGAGGATCTTCACCCGGCCCAGGTCGGGCTTGC
>JAWWPC010000128.1:0-8895 GCA_033851055.1 Kribbellaceae bacterium
CGGCGCGTCCGGCGTGTGCGTGGTCGGCGCATCCGGCGAATGCGTCGTCGGCGCGTCCGGCGTGTGCGTGGTCGGCGCATCCGGCGAATGCGTCGTCGGCGCATCGGGCGTGTGCGTGGTCGGCGCGTGCGGCGTGTGCGTCGTCGGCGCATCCGGCGAATGCGCGCTCGGCGCATCCGGCGTACGCGTGCTCGACGCATCCGGCGTACGCGTGCTCGACGCATCCGGCGAATGCGTGCTCGGCGTCGTTTGGCCGTTCGCGTGGCTCGTTCCCGGCGTACTTGGGTCGGCTTGCGGGGCAGCCGGGCTGCTCTCGCCGTTGCTGTGCGAGGCCGGCGGCGTACTGTCGCCCCCGCCCGTGCCTGTACCACTTGATGCCGGCGCGTCGGAGTGACCCGAGCCGCCGGTCGGCGTACTGGGGCTGTCCGAATGGCTCGGGGTGAACGATGGTGACGAGTCGCCGCCCGAGTGGGATCCGACCGAGACCGGGGCGTGCTCCGGCACCGAGACATTCGGCGCATCGACCCCACCGACATGGGGAGCATCGGGCAGGTGGAGCCCGCCTCTGGCTGTCGGGATGTCGAGTCCGCCGAGCTTGGCCAGGCTGCCGATCACCGGGGCGTTGCCCACTTTGATGACGAGGTCGCTGACCTTGGGCAGTTTGAGCGCGAGGTCCATGGCTGCCTGGCCCGGACGCATCACCTTGCCGGTGACGTTCACGGCAATGTCGGCTCCCTTGGCGACCTTGGCCGCTACCGCGCCGTACCTGCCGGCTATCGCAGTGGCCCGGACACCACCTGCGGCGCCACCCGTGCCGACGGTGGTGATGACGTTGAAGCCGACCTGGCCAAGGGCGCGGCCCGGGTCCTCGCCCCACATGTCCCAGGCCACCATGCCCTTCAGCACAGTGAGTCCGACGTTGTCGAGGTAGGCGGCGGTTTCCGGAAATACGACGTGCATAAACGCGGCGGCGCCAGGAACCGCGTACATCGCCGCGGAGGCCAGCGTCAGGCCGACGCCCTTCCAGGCTTCGCCGGCTTTGTCCCAGCCGGCCATCTCGTGGCCGAAGATGCTGTTCACGCCGAGCGACTTCAGCAACGGCTGGATCGGAATCAGCGTGGTGAGCGCGTCCAGGGTGCCGAGCAGGCCGTCGACGAAAATGCCCTTCAGTACGCCGCCGACAAAGTCGACGCAGTCCTCGTACCAGGGCGCGTCGTACTCCAGCGGCTTACCCCACGGCGGCTCTTTGTCCTCGTCGGCCGGCTGCGGTTCAGTGTCACCGTCGCGGTGTCCGCTCTTCTCGTCCCACTTGCGCCCGCCGTACAGGGCTGCGATCTTGTTGGCGCAGCGATGCTCGGCCTCGCTGATGCCGTTCATCGAGTCTTCGATGTCTTTGTGGAGCTGGTTCTCTTCCTTGACCCAGTCCTCGTTGTCGTCGATCTCGTCCTCGGGCGTGTCGCCCACCTTGCGGATGAAGGCATCGGCGCGTCCCCTGACGCCGTTCAGTTTGTTGACGTTGCCCTGCACCTCGCTGACGAAGGTGTTCAGCGCACTGGCGACCTTGCCGAGTTCCGGGCCGAACAGTTCGCCCTCGTTCTTGACCGGCAGCATCGCGTCGACCAGGCGGTCCTTCTCGGGACCGTTGTCGTAGTGCGCGGTCATGCCGTTGCGGAAGGTCGTTTCCAGACCCCGCGCGATGTTCACGATCTCTTCGCCGACGGCCGACATGTCCGATGCGGCCTTGCTCACGGCGGTCAGATCGCCGAGGAACTTCGGGATGCCCTCTGGCTTGATCATTCAGCGTCTCCCGGTCAGACCGCGTGGGGCGGATTCTTCGGCTCAACCGAGCGCGCGGCGGCGGCGATCACGGCACGCGGACTGACTCCGTCCGCGCGCTGGACACCGCGCTGGGCGGCCAATGCCATCTCCTGCTGGCCGTTCGCCAACGCTGTCAGCGCGTTCGCGGTGCCCTGCAGTACGTCGCCGGTGTGCTTCACCATGCCAGGCAGCGAGTTCTTCCACTTGTCCACGAACTCGCTGATCGCCACGCCGATCGGTCCGCCCTTGCCGCTCATCGACGCCTGCGCGCCGGCGGTCACCAGCGAGTCGCTGAGCTTGGTGCCGATCGCTTCGAATCCGCCGGCCTGCGTCTGGAGGCCCTTGAGGCTCTCCATCGCCGCAGCGCCGTCGACGCTCCAGTTGACCATGACCTACCTCTCGACGCCCCCGCACAGGGGTCAGCTGTTACCGATGTTCTGCACGGCTTTGGAGGCTTCGGCGAAGGCGGTGTCCGCCTTGTTGTCGAACTCCTTGAGGGTGTCGCCCAGGGACTTGATGATGGTCTTGACCTCGGTGGCTGCCTTGTTGAACTTCTCCTCGACCGCGCCGTAGTCGTCGATCACCTTGGTCATGGTGGCGTCCCGCCGCATGTCCGCGACGTTCTTGGCGTGCGCGGCGAGCAACGTCTCGATCTGGGCCGACAAGGACTTGATCTTGGCCTGCGTCTCACCGCTTGCGCCGCTGTCGTAGCTGTTGCGGCCTCCGGATGCCATCTGTGCGTGCTCCCGTCTCAGCGCTTGCCGAATTTGGCGGCGTCGAAGTTCGCCGCGCTTTCACTCTTCTTGGCCGCCTGGGCCATCTCGCTCTCACCGGTGCGGGTCGCGGCGTCCATGCCCTTCTGGCCTTGGGCGATCGCGGCGAGACCGGCGTTGAGGTCTGCGGCGATACCGTCGACCCGGCCCTTGAAGCTCATGAACGCATCGTGGCCGCTGCCCTGGATCTTGCCCTCCAGCGGCTGGGCCGCCTTGGCCAGATCCTTCACCAGGCCACCCAGGTCGGAGGTGTTCGTTCCCGTCTTCTTGGCCAGGGTGTTCAGGGTGTCTTTACCCATGTCCCAACGCTGTCCACCCACAGTTGTTATCCCTCCGAAGTGATGATCCAGACTCCCGACTCGCCCAACCATAGACACGGACGGGGTCGCTCCTGGTTCTGTTCCGCCGGCCGAACTTGCCGTGCGCAACGACTCAGGAGGTCCGCGGTTTGGAAGGCTGGACGATGCTCGACGGCGCCACGCTGGGCGGGCCGCTCGGCGTCGTGGTAGCGCCGGACGCGGTCGGCGCGCTCGGGCTGGGGGCGACCGGAGCGCCCGTGCCTTTGCCCTTCTGGATGAACGCATAGCCGACGCAGCCGGCGCACACCACCGCGGCGACCGCGACGCTGGCGAAGAGCTTCCTGACGCCCTCGTCCAGCGTGTGCCTTGATCGCGCCGCTCCGAACAGCCACGCCTCTCGCAGGCGCCGGCGGCGAACCGCCACCGACTCGATCAGCTGGGTGTCGTACTGGCGCGACACTGGCACACCCCTTCGGTCCGGTGAAAACGAGAGGCGGTCGCAACTGCGACCGGCCCGCGCCAAACTTAGTCGGTACCGGGGTTCTTCGAAGCGCTTACTTCGCCACTCGTTTAGCGGCCACCTTCTTGGCGGGAGCCTTCTTCACGGCCACTCTCTTCTTCGTCGTTGCCTTTGCTCCATTGACCTTGGAGCTGGCAGCAGCCTTGGCACTCGGCTTCGCCGCCCGGCCGTGCAGGATCTCGGCCAAGAACTCGCCGGTGTAGGACGCCGGGTTCTTGGCGACCTCCTCCGGAGTACCCTGCGCGACCAGGGTCCCGCCCCGGCGGCCACCGTCCGGGCCGAGGTCGATGATCCAGTCCGCGGTCTTGATGACGTCGAGGTTGTGCTCGATCACCAGCACCGAGTTGCCCTTGTCCACCAGGCTGCCGAGCACGCCCAGCAGCTTGCGGATGTCCTCGAAGTGCAGGCCGGTGGTCGGCTCGTCCAGCACGTACACCGTCCGGCCGGTCGACCGCTTCTGCAGCTCCGACGCCAGCTTGACCCGCTGCGCCTCGCCGCCAGACAGGGTCGGGGCCGGCTGGCCGAGCCGGACATACCCGAGGCCGACCTCGTTCAGCGTGGTCAGGTGCCGGGAGATGGCCGGGATCGCCTGGAAGAAGTCCGCGGCCTCCTCGATCGGCATGTCCAGCACGTCCGCGACGGTCTTGCCCTTGTAGTGCACCTCGAGCGTCTCCCGGTTGTACCGGGCGCCGTGGCACACCTCGCAAGGCACGTACACGTCGGGCAGGAAGTTCATCTCGATCTTCAGCGTGCCGTCACCCGAGCAGGCCTCGCAGCGCCCGCCCTTGACGTTGAACGAGAACCGCCCCTGCTGGTAGCCGCGGACCTTCGCCTCCGGCGTCTCCGCGAACAGCTTGCGCACGTGGTCCCAGACCCCCGTGTACGTCGCCGGGTTGGACCGCGGGGTCCGGCCGATCGGCGACTGGTCGACGTGGATCACCTTGTCGACCTGCTCCATGCCCGAGATCTTGGTGTGCCGCCCCGGCACCGTCCGGGCGCCGTAGATCTGCTTCGCCAGCGAGGTGTAGAGGATGTCGTTCACCAGCGTCGACTTGCCCGAGCCGGACACCCCGGTGACCGCGACGAACACGCCGAGCGGGATGGTCACGTCGATGTCCTGCAGGTTGTGTTCGCGAGCGCCGTACACGGTGAGCTCGCGCCCCTCGGTGAGCGGCCGCCGCACCCCAGGGATCGGGATCTCCTTCCGGCCGGAGATGTAGGCGCCGGTGATGGAGTCCGGGTGGTTGCGCAGGTCCTCGACCGTGCCGGACACGACCACTTGACCGCCGTGCTCGCCGGCGCCCGGGCCGATGTCGACCACCCAGTCGGCATGGTCGATGGTGTCCTCGTCGTGCTCGACCACGATCAGGGTGTTGCCCAGGTCCTTCAGTCGGACCAGCGTGTCGATCAGGCGGCGGTTGTCCCGCTGGTGCAGTCCGATCGACGGCTCGTCCAGTACATACAGCACGCCCACCAGGCCGGATCCGATCTGCGTCGCCAGCCGGATCCGCTGTGCCTCGCCGCCGGACAGCGAACCGGCCGGCCGGTTCAGCGCCAGGTAGTCCAGCCCGACGTCGAGCAGGAATCGCAGCCGCTCACCGATCTCCTTGGTCACCCGCTCGGCGATCTGCCGCTCCCGCGGGGTCAGGTCCAGCTGGCTGAGGAAACCGTGCACCTCGTCGATCGACATCGCGCTGATCTCGGCGATGTTCTTGCCGCCGAGCGTGACCGCGAGCGAGATCGGCTTCAGCCGGGCGCCGTTGCAGGCCAGGCAGGGCACCTCGCGCATATAGCCCTCGAACCGCTCCCGGCTGGTGTCGCTGGCCGCCTCCGCGTGCCGGCGCTCGACGTACGGGATGACGCCTTCGAAGGTGGTGTTGTACGACCGCTCGCGACCGTACCGGTTCTTGTAGGAGACGTGGACCTGCTTCTCGTGACCGGTCAGCAGCGACTTCTTCGCCTTGGCCGGCAGCTCCCCGAACGGGGTCGAGGTCTTGATCTTCAGGTCCTTGGCCAGCGCCCCGAGCAGCCGCTCGAAGTACTGCGAGACGTTCGCCCCGGACCAGGCCTGGATCGCGCCCTCGTCGAGGGACTTCGACGGATCCGGCACCAGCAGCTCCGGGTCCACCTCCATCCGGGTGCCCAGACCCGAGCAAGCCGGGCACGCGCCGTACGGCGAGTTGAAGGAGAACGAGCGCGGCTCCAACTCGTCGATCGCGAGCGGGTGATCGTTCGGACAGGAGAGCTTCTCGGAGAACCTGCGCTCGCGGTGCGGGTCGTCCTCCGGTACGTCGACGAAGTCCAGCGTCAGGATGCCGCTCGACAGCCCGAGCGCGGTCTCGACCGAGTCGGTCAACCTGCGCTTGGCCGACTGCTTCACCGCCAGCCGGTCGACCACCACGTCGATGGTGTGTTTCTTCTGCTTGTCCAGCTTCGGTGGTTCGGTCAACTGGATGGTCTCGCCGTCCACGCGGGCCCGGGAGAAACCCTGACCGGACAGCTGCCGGAACAGGTCGAGGTACTCCCCCTTGCGGCCGCGGATCACCGGCGCGAGCACCTGGAACCTGGTGCCCTCCTCCAACTCGAGCACCCGGTCCACGATCTGCTGCGGGGTCTGCCGGCTGATCGGCTCACCGCACTCCGGACAGTGCGGCCGGCCGGCCCGGGCGTAGAGCAGCCGCAGGTAGTCGTACACCTCAGTGATGGTGCCGACGGTTGACCGCGGGTTCCGCGAGGTGGACTTCTGGTCGATCGAGACGGCTGGCGAGAGGCCCTCGATGAAGTCGACGTCGGGTTTGTCCATCTGACCGAGGAACTGGCGGGCATAGGCCGAGAGCGACTCGACGTAGCGGCGCTGGCCCTCGGCGAAGATGGTATCGAAGGCCAGGCTGGACTTGCCGGACCCGGACAGCCCGGTGAAAACGATCATGGCGTCGCGCGGCAGGTCGAGCGAGACGTCCTTCAGGTTGTGCTCTCGCGCTCCACGCACGATCAGACGGTCAGACACAAGCGCACTCTCAGCCGTTTCTCGAGGTTCAGGGGCGCCCGGAGGCCCGATCAGGGCTCCCGAACACGCTCCGGGGACATGCCCGACAATGCTAACGAGACCCTCCGACAAAAACTTCCCCGTCGCTCCGGCCGCCTCATCCGGAGGATACGCGGAGGCCTTCGGTAGCCTCAGCCGCATGCCGCCTCCCGAGATCACCGCGCGCCTGATCGGCGGGCTTCAGTCCGCTACCCGGCGGCTGCTGGCCACTACCGAACGGTTGACGGACACCGAGGTACGCCGGCCCAGCGGTCTGCCCGGTTGGACCGTCGGTCACGTGCTCACCCATGTCGCCAGGAATGCCGACGCTCTCGGGAACCTGTGTGACTGGGCTCGCACCGGAGCGCCCAAGCCAATGTACGCCTCAGCCGAATCCCGTGAGGCAGATATCGTCGCAGGCGCCGCCCGCTCGGCCGTCGTACAGGCTGAGGACCTCGCCGCGGCCTCCAGCCGACTGCAGGAGAACTTCCGGTCACTCCCGGATGCCGCATGGAGGGCCGAGGTGACTTGGCCCGACAGGAAGACCCGTACGGCTGACCAGATCGTCGTGTCGCGGCTCACCGAGATAGAGGTGCACCACGTCGATCTAGGCCTGGGCTACAGCTTTGACGAGATACCGGCTGAGACACGTGACGTACTACTTGGCTACGCCTCTGCGAGATGGCAGACCAAGTTTGGCGTCGTACTGCGGAGCACGGACACCCCGTGGTCATCGCCAGCAGACACGGCCGATGTAAGGATCATCAGCGGTGACAATGCGGCTTTGCTCGGCTGGGTGCTAGGGCGCACCGCCGGAACCACCCTCACGTACGACGGCACGCTGCCGGTCCTGCCGGCCTGGGGTTGAGAGCAATGGGAGAGGACGGTGCACCAGTGAGCGAGTACAACGGCAACGTGCGAGTCGGCGGGCCCGTGCAGACACACGAACTGGCCTGGCTGATGATCACCAAGGTCGCAGTCGGACCGATGGACAACAACGCCTACCTGTTGCGCTGCCGCCTCACCGACGAGCAGGTGCTGATCGACGCCGCCAACGACGCTCCTACGCTGCTGAACCTGATCGGCGCTGGCGGCTTGGCCCGGGTGATCACCACCCACCGGCACGGCGACCACTGGCAGGCCCTGGCCGAGATAGTGGCCAAGACCAACGCGATCACGGTCGCCGGCCGGTTCGATGTCGAGGGCATCCCGGTACCGACCACTGAGCCTGTGAGCGACGGGGACCAGATCCGCGTCGGCGAGGCGCAGCTGGAAGTGATCCACCTGGTCGGGCACACGCCAGGCTCGATAGCCCTTCTGTACGACGACCCGACCGGCGCGCCGCACTTGTTCACCGGAGACTCGCTGTTCCCGGGTGGCGTCGGCAACACCCATGGCGACCCGGCTGCCTTCGAGAGACTGCTGGGCGATGTCCAGACCAAGCTGTTCGACCGTCTACCGGACGAGACCTGGGTCTATCCAGGCCACGGCGCCGACACCACCCTGGGGAACGAACGCCCGAGTCTGCCGGAGTGGCGAGCGCGCGGCTGGTAGCCAGCGACTACCAGTACCTACGACTACTTACTTGCGGCCTTGCTTGGTCGGCGGCACGATCGCGCTGTCGCTCGGGTTGGCCTTCGCCTGTTTGGGCTGCTTGGGCTTGCGGACTTCGCGTCCGCCTTTGTTCTTGGCCATGAGGTACTCCAGGGGTCTATGACTCGGATCGGGCTGGGCTCTCTGGGCGAGCCTCGTTCGCCGCGGTTCTCCTTGTGCCCCGGTGTTCCCTCGACGCTACACCCATCGGATCCGCGGCTCACTGGATTGAGATGGGTGTAGCCGCTCGATCGGGTCGGCCATGGAGTCGACCGCTCGCTGCCGTCAGGCGGTCGGACGGTGCGCACCATGCGGCCAGGCAACACCATCACCGTGGGTCGGGTCGCCGAGATGGATCAGGCGCCAGCATCACCGCGGATCGGATGATTGCCGAGGTGATCAGGCGGCAGCATCGCCACAATTGGTCCGGCATCAGCATCACGGTGCGTGGGGGTGCCTGCTGAGGTGGCCAGGCATTAGCACCACCACGGACGAGGCCGGCGCCGGCGCGGTCAACCTGCGTCATCGTCACTGCTGTCGATGCGGTGGGTGCCGGTGCGGTCGACCCTCCACCTGACCCCGTGCGGGCTGGTCCACTCCCGCACGCGGCCGGGTAGCCGCCGGAGCCTCCAGCGACCGTGCGTCTTCACACGGTGATGAAACCGCGACTCGGGGGCAAGATTCTCCGTACTGGTCTGCCCCGGTGGGCCGGCGGTGTCATAGGGCTCGATGTGATCCAGATCGGTACCGAGGGTGGTCTCGGCGGTGCCGTACGGGAACTGGTCCACCGGGTCCATCAGCTTAACCCGCTCCCGGATCCGGGCCGGAATCTCATAGCAGTCAACGCTGACCCCCTCGTTCAAGTCG
>JAWWPC010000163.1:0-6450 GCA_033851055.1 Kribbellaceae bacterium
CTCGCTGAGTATTGTGACGCCTGGTCATCACCCGGTGTTAGTGCGTGAGCGAGGGAGACAGTGTCTGAGACGGGTCCGAACCCCTGGCTGGACCCGGGCGAGCCAGACGACCCGAACCTCGAGGTAGTGCGCCCGCCGGCCGTGATATCGACCGGCCCGACGGCCCCACATCCCGGCCTTGGCACTCAGCTGGCCGGCCATGCCTCGTCGGCCTCTGCCGCCATACCCGGCCCGATCCAGACGCCGCCGCGGATCTGGATCGTCGGTGTGCACGGCGGTTCTGGGGAGTCGACGATCGCCGAGTTGAGCCCACACTTCAGGCAGGCTCACCACCGGTGGCCGCAGCCGGCCGGGGCGACGTCGGTGTGCATCCTGGTCGCCCGGACCAACGCCTCCGGCCTGTACAACGCGCGCGCCGCCGCGAAGGACTGGGGAGCCGGCGTGGAGCCGCACATACTCCTGCTCGGCCTGGTCCTCATCGCTGATGCGCCCGGCCGGATCCCGAAGGAGCTCGCCCGGGAGATCACCCGGTCCAGCGGCGGGGTGCCGCGTGTGTGGCAGCTGCCCTGGATCGAGGACTGGCGCTATCACGCGCCCGGCTACACCGCCCTGGACACCACCGACCTGCCCCGTTCGGTGACGAAGATGCTCGCCGACCTTGCCGAGTTGACCTCACTCGACGTCTCGAAGGAGTACCCCCTGCTATGACTGTCCTGCACACAGCCATCTCCTACCTCGCGCCGATGGCCGCCAGCCCCAGCCCCGGCGGATACAACGGGCCAGCGATCGGCACCGGCTCCCCGCCCGGGGCACAGAAGTTCTCCACCGTGCTCGGGTGGGCGTCCTGGGTGGTGAGCGGCATGTGCGTCCTGGGAATCCTGATCGTCGGCGGCACCATGGCCGTCGCGAGCAGACGCGGCGGCGCCGGCGAGCACGCGAGCGCGCTGGGCTGGATCCTGGCCGCCTGCGCGATCATCGGCTCGGCCACGACCATCGTCGGAATCATGATGAGCTGATGTCGTCCAGGATCACGCCGCCCAGCGCAGACACAGGTTCCTCCGGGCGGCGCTGGACGCTCGCCGCCGCCGGGATCTTGCTGCTCGCCGTCATCGCCTGCGGGCTCTACCTGCTCGCCGGCAACCGCGGCGACAACCCCGGCTCGGCGCCGGCACCGTCGGCACCTGCCACCGAGCCGACCGCCTCAGCCCCGACCGACCAGCCCACAACGCCACCGGCATCAGACCGGTGCAACCTGCCTGCCGGGAACCAGACCGTCCCCACGACCCCGATCCACGGCGCGCAGTGGAGCCTGGTCAATAGGCTCGCCGTGCCGTCGGCGCCGGCGTTCGGGCCGCAGCTGCGCGATGAAGATGGGCTGCGCCGTTGCTTCGCGCACTCCCCCACCGGAGCCGTCTACGCGGTCTACAACTACTTCGTCGCTATGTCGCCCCCGGGCGACGTGAGCGGCGAGAAGACGTTCGCTGTGCTTCGCCGGATCATGGCCCCCGGCCCAAGTCGGGACCGCTACATCGACTGGCTACGCGCCGCTGATGACCCCAGCAGCGGCACCGACACCAGCCTCCAATTGGTCGGTTTCAAGGTCCTTGATGCCACTGCGAACCGGGCGACCATCCTGGTCGCAAGCCTGGCCGCAAGCCCGTCCGGCAGCGGCTACGTCTCGTCCGTATGGACCTTGGTGTGGCAAAGCGGCGACTGGAGGGTGGTCGCACCGAAGCCAGGAGAAATGGCAGGCGACCCCTACACGACCGTGCCCGACCTAACCGGCTTCGTGCCGTGGCGAGGTGCTTGATGATTCCACTCATCCCCAACCCGGTCGACAAGGCCAAGCAGGGTCTGGTCAACCTCGCTCAGGACTGGCTGGTCGATCTGGCCGGGAAGGCTGGCCAGTCGGCGCAGATGACGATGGAGAAGGCCGCCACGTTCTGGGTGACCGGGATCAAGTCGCCGCAGTTGACCTATGCGACCGACCAGAACCCTTACACGCCGGCCAGCACGGTCGGGTACTTGTGGGCGCACCTGCACTGGTATGTCTCCGGGTTGGCGGTGCTGTCGATCTTCATCGCGGCCGGGAAGATGGCGTGGCAACGCAACGGTGCCCCCGGCCGGGAGTTGCTGCAGTCGATCCTGACGCTGATGGTGGTGTCGTCGGCCGGGGTCGCGACGATCTCGCTGATGACCACCGCCAGCGACGAGGCGGCGTCGTACATCCTGAAGGACGCGATGACGACGCCCAACGGGACGCCGACGGACTTCCAGACCGCGTTCGGTGCCCTGATCGTGGTGCCGACTCCGACACCTGCAAACGCGTTCGCGTTGGTGGGTCTGATGGCGCTGGTGTGGATCGCGTCCGTGGTGCAGGTCGTGCTGCTCATCATCCGTGGCGGCATGTTGTTCCTGCTTGCCGGCGTACTGCCGCTGGCCGCGGCCGCGACGAACACCGAGATGGGGCGGCAGTGGTTCAAGAAGGCTGTCGCCTGGGTGATCGCGTTCATCTTGTACAAGCCGGTCGCTGCGATCGTGTACGCCACGGCGTTCCAGCTCACCCGCGAAGGTGGCCCGACCGCACCGACGCCCGGTGACCAGATCATCAAGGTCATCACCGGCCTGACCATGTGCATCCTGGCCGTGTACGCGCTCCCGGCGCTGATGCGGTTCACCACTCCAGCGGTCGCGGCCGCGGCCGGTGGCGGAAGCGGGGGCGGCCTGGCGCTCGGCGGCGCCCTGGCCATGGGCGCAAAGGCCGCGATGTCCAAGGTCAACGGCGGAGGCGGCGGAGGCGGAGGCGGCGGCAAGTCGGGCGGGGGCGGAGGCAAGACCGGCGGCGAATCCAGCAGCGGGGGAGGTCCCCAGGGCAACAGCATGCCGGGCGGCGGCAAGGCTCCCGCCGGGCAGACCGCCGGCAAGTCGGCAACCACCAAGGCCGGCGCCGCGGCCGGCCCGGTCGGCGCCGTCGCGGCGGGGGTCGCGGACGGGCTGAAGAAGGTCAGCGAAGCGGCGAACAGCGCGGTCAGCAACGCAGCCGGCGAGGAAACCCCAGGGTCGACCCCCAACCGGTCCAACGGGCCGGGCAAGGGCGGCAAGGGCCCGTCCGGCGGCCCGTCGTCGAAGGGCAAGCCGCCGGTGAAGACACCGCCGTCACCTCCGGGCGGCAACGGTCCGACCGGTTCACAGCAGGGCAAGTCCACACCTCCGACCAAACCGCCAACTACGGAAGGACCGTCCGGTGGCAAACGTCACTAACGCTCCACGGACCTACGGCAACTGGCGCAAGCCGATGACGACCGGCCTCGGCCGCCTCGGTCTGCTCGGGACGCTGGCCCTGCTGGCGCTGTGCATCGTGTTGGTGCTCGTGCAGCAGATCGCCGGCCTGCTGCCGGCGATGGTCGTCGCGATGCTCGGCGGCGGGCTGCTGCTGGGCCTGATCCTGAAGGACAAGCACGACCTGTCGCTGGCCCAGCGCATCGGCCCCCGGCTCGGTTACCGGCGTGCCTCGCGGACCCGGGGCCGGCTCTACCGGTCCGGTCCGATCGGCCGCGGCGGCTGGGGGACCTACCAGCTGCCCGGGCTGCTGGCCCCGACGAAACTGATCGAGACCAAGGACTCCTACGACCGGCCGTTCGCGATCGTCGCGTGGCCCCGGTTCGGCCACTACGCGATCGTCATCTCCTGCGAGCCGGACGGCGCCGGGCAGGTCGACCAGGACCAGGTCGACAACTGGGTCGCCGGCTGGAGCGGCTGGCTGACGAACCTCGGCCACGAGGACGGCGTCATCGGCGCCTCGGTGACCGTCGAGACGGCCCCCGACACCGGCTACCGGCTCGGGGCGGAGGTGCGCCACAACATTGCACCCGACGCGCCTGAGGTCGCGCGGCAGATGCTCGCCGAGGTCGTCGACACCTACCCCCAAGGCGCCGCGCAGGTGAAGGCCTGGGTCACGCTGACGTTCTCGGCGCAGACCCGCAGCGGTCACCGCGCCGGCCCGGAGGACATGGCCCTCGAGCTCGCCACCCGGCTCCCGAACCTCACCCACGGCCTGGCCAGCACCGGCGCCGGCCACGCCCGCCCGGCCACCGCGCAGGAGCTGTGCGAGCTCGTCCGGATCGCCTACGACCCGGCCTCGGCGTCGGTGATCGACGAAGCCAAGGCGATGGGGCAGCGCACCGAGTTGCGGTGGAGCGACGTCGGCCCCGCCGCCCACCAGGCGTTCTGGGACAAGTACCGCCACGACGCCGCCTGGTCGGTCACTTGGGCGATGACGGTGGCGCCGCGCGGCGAGGTCTACGAGAACGTCCTCCAGCCGCTGCTGGCACCGCACAAGGCGGTCGCCCGCAAACGGGTAACCATCCTCTACAAGGTGCTGGATCCAGGCGTCGCGGCCCGGGTCGTGGAATCCGACGTCCGCAGCAGCGCGTTCCGGGTGAACTCCACCGACCGGCCCTCAGCGCGGCTGCAGAACGACCGCCGGTCGGCGGAAAAGACCGCGCAGGAGGAAGCCCGCGGCGCCGGCCTGGTCGACTTCGGCGTCCTCGTCACCGCGACCGTCACCGACCCCGACGCGCTGCCCGACGCGGTCGCCGCCGTCGACCGGCTCGGGTCGCAGTCCCGGATGATGCTGCGTCCCGTGTACGGGTCGCAGGACTCGGCCTTCGCGACCGCATTGCCGCTCGGCATCGTGCCGGAATCGCACCTGCTGATCCCCGACGCCGTCCGGGGTGCGCTGTGAAACTCGGCCGACGCCGCAACGAACCAGCCGGCCGCCCGGGCCGCCTCGACCTGGTCGCCAAACCGCCACGGCGCCCGGTCGAGCCGACCAACCGGGGCTGGTCAGCTCCCGGCGGCGGCGCGTCGACCTACCTGCAGCCACCGCCCCGCTGGCGCGGCACCTCGATCCAGGTCTGCGGCCTGTGGCCGTTCCCGGTCGGCAGCGGCGCACCCATGATGGGCGTGCCACTGGGCCGAAGCCTGGTGTCGGACGCGACGATCTGCTGCGACCCGATCAGCTGGTTCATGCGCGCGAAACTGATCTCCAACCCCTCGGTCACCATCCTCGGCAAGCCCGGACTCGGGAAGTCGACCGTGGTCCGCCGGATGGTGCTCGGCCTGGCCGGGTACGGCGTACAGCCACTGATCCTCGGCGACCTCAAACCCGACTACCGCGACCTCATCGAAGCCCTCGGCGGCCAGGTGATCGACCTGGCCCCCGGCCGCGGGAACCTCAACGTCCTCGACCCCGGCGAAGCGATGGCAGCCACCGAACGGCTGACCGGCTCCAAGAAGACGTGGCTCATCTCCGACGCCCGCCAGCGCCGCGCCAACACCATCAGCGGCCTGATCACCATCCTCCGCGCCGGCGTCCCGCCGACCGATCGCGAGGAATCGGTCATCGGCCGGGCGATGGAAATCCTCGACGACCGCCACGACAGCGTCCCCGTCATCGCCGACCTGCTCCAAGTCGTCAAAGACGCACCCCAAGACGTCCGCGACGCCGCCCTGGACCGCGGCGACCTCGAGAAGTACCGCAACCTCACCGAAGGCCTCGAGGCGACCCTGCAAAGCCTCGCCGCCGGCACGTCACGGCTGGGGACGATCTTCTCCCGGCCGACCACCCAGCCGATGCGCCGCGACAGCCCGGTCGCGTTCGACCTGTCCGGCATCGACGACGGCCAGATGGACCTCCAGGCCGCCGCGTTGCTGGCCTGCTGGTCGAACGGGTTCGCCACCGTCAACGTCTCCCAGGTGCTCGCCGACGCCGGCCTCGAACCACGCCGCAACTACTTCGTCGTCCTCGACGAACTATGGCGGGCGCTGCGCTCCGGACGAGGCATCGTCGACCGGATCGACGCACTCACCCGCCTGAACCGGCAACGAGGCGTCGGGCAGGCGATGGTCTCCCACACCATGTCCGACCTGCTCGCGCTGCCGACCGAAGAGGACCGGATGAAGGCGAAAGGGTTCGTCGAACGCTCCGGCATGGTCATCTGCGGTGGGCTGCCGCGCGCCGAGATGGGCCAGCTCACCGACGTCGTGAAGCTGTCCGAGGCCGAGATCGAGATGATCACCGGCTGGCAGGACCCCGCCGCCTGGTCCACCCACGACGCCGGCGAAGGCGATCCGCCCGGCCTGGGCAACTTCTTGATCAAGGTCGGCGGCCGCACCGGGATCCCGATCCACGTCGACCTGACCCCGGTCGAGCGGGCCCTGAACGACACCAACAAGCGGTGGCGCGACGCCGACCTCACCGACGACTCCGACAACGACGACGATCTGGACGAGGTGTCCTGATGGTGCAGCGCGAACGCGATCCCGGCAGCCTGCTGTCGCCGCAGAACAGCGCCGTGGCCGTCATCGTCGGCGTCGTGTTCGTCGTCGGCGCCATCGCCTGGGGCTCGCTGAAGCTCGGGCTGGCCTGGGCCGGCACCACCGCCGACA
>JAWWPC010000025.1:0-8164 GCA_033851055.1 Kribbellaceae bacterium
TGCCGAAGGTGATCGTCGTGCTGGCACTCATGGAATTCAGTTTCCCTTCGGCTTGCGCCGGTTGTCTTTGTTCAGGCTGATAGGCACAACTGTGATCTCCCGGCCGTCGGCGAGCCGGACCTGCGGCTCTCCTTCGACGAAACGGAACCGCCGGTTCATCTGCCGTACGACGGCGTTGTCCTCAAGCACCTCACCATGCAGGTCATCCAGCCCCAGCTCGTCGAACGCATAACTGGTCGCCTCCTTCATCACCTCGATCCAGGCGGGCAGCGTCTCACCCCGCTCGGCCAGACCCACGGCATCCAGATAGAAACCCCAGCCACCAGTCCGCGGTGTCGCGTCGAGGGCGAGGTCGAAAAAGTTGACCACACCGGCAGTAACACCGCCCCGCTCATAGATCAACACCCGCCGGGTCGGGTCGAGGCGGGTCTTGTCCCACCAGCCAGCGTGCTCATCTGCCGAGATCACGTGCGCGTTGATACTGACCTCGCGGTTGGGCCGCTGGTTGCGCAGGATCCGGATAGTCTCGACGTCGCCGTCCGTTGCCCTGCGCAGCACTTTCCCTACTCTCTTCGATACCGATGATCCGGGCCCAACGGTACCGGTATCCCTGGGCAGCATGCGATCCGTTGAGCCAGACCGGAAACGCATGGCTCCATCAGCTCTTCTAATAGCGGTCGCAGCTGTGTAACTATCTTTCGATCAAGTCCACGGACCAGTCGGAGAGTGTCATGAATGTCTGGCGGATCGTCGGGGTCCTCGGTGCAGCAGCCGGTCTGCTGGCCGGCGCCCTTCCCGGTACGGCGGCGGCAGCCGACCCCGAGCAGTCTCCTGCGAGTTGCTCGGCGGATCCCGCGACACCGTTGCGGCAGTTCCGGGCCACCTGGGTCTCGTCGGTGGTGAACATCGACTGGCCCTCGAAGACCGGTCTGAGTGCCGACCAGCAGAAGGCCGAGCTGATCGGCTGGCTGGACGACGCCGTACGGCAGAACCAGAACGCGGTCGTCCTCCAGGTTCGCCCGACCGCCGACGCGTTCTGGCCGTCCAAGGTCGAGCCCTGGTCTCGGTACTTGACCGGCAAGCAGGGCGGCGACCCAGGGTACGATCCACTGGCCTTCGCAGTCACCGAGGCGCACAAGCGCAACCTCGAACTGCACGCCTGGTTCAACCCATACCGGCTCTCGATGGGCACCGACATCAATGCGCTGGTCCCGGAGCACCCGGCCAGGCAGCACCCGGACTGGGTCGTCACGTACGGCGGCAAGCTCTACTACAACCCGGGGATCCCCGCGGCCCGCAAGCTGGTCGAGGACGCGATCATGGACGCTGTCTCGCGGTACGACATCGACGGCGTCCACTTCGACGATTACTTCTACCCGTACCCGGTGGCCGGTCAGACCTTCGACGACGCGGCCACCTACGCCCAGTACGGAGCGGGCTTCTCGAACATCGCCGACTGGCGGCGGGACAACATCAACAAGCTGATCCAGGAGTTGCAGCACCGGATCAAGGCGGCCAAGCCGTGGGTGAAGTTCGGCATCTCGCCGTTCGCCGTCTGGCGCAATGCTGCCACCGACCCGCTGGGTTCTGACACGACGGCCGGAGTCCAGACGTACGACGACCTGGCTGCCGACACCCGGCGTTGGGTCCGCGAGCACTGGATCGACTACATCGTCCCGCAGGTCTACTGGGCTGGTGGATTCGCTCCAGCCGACTACAACAAGATCGTGCCGTGGTGGGCTGAACAGGTCCGCGGTACCGGGGTCCACCTCTACATCGGCCAAGCGACGTACAAGGTCGGTACGTCGACGCAGTCGCCTGACTGGTCCGACCCAGCCGAGCTGAGCGACCACTTGGCCTTGAACAGCACGATTCCCGAGGTCAAGGGCGATATCTACTTCTCCGCCAAGGACGTACGGGCTGACCGGCTCGGGGCGACCAGCTTGCTCAACAAGAACTGGTACTCACGCCCTGCGCTGGTACCGGCGATGCCGTCGCTGGACGCGCGCCCGCCGATGCCTGTGCGGTCGCTGCGCTCGGACTGGATCGGCACCGGCGTACAGGTGCAATGGCGGGCCGGTTCCAGTGACACCACGTCATACGCCGTGTACCGGCGGGACCTGGCTGGAGGTGACCACTGCCCGGACAATGATGCCCGGAACCTGATCGCCAGCATCCGCTCGACAGGCGGCCAACAGACCTTCGTCGACACCACGGCGGAGAAGGGCCACCACTACATCTACCGGGTCACCGCCCTGGACCGAACCTGGAACCAGAGCATCCCACTGCCAACCGTGATCCGCGGTTGACTCGGCCTGGCCCGGCCGGTGGCGGCGAGTTGATGAGGCTCACCGCCACTCTTGCCAGCGTTGGTCAGCAGCAACCGCTTCCGCAGTCGCAGCAGCAGGATGCTGAGGAAGCTCCCACAGTCGGCACAGGCCCCGTGGCCGGCGAGCCGCCTGTTGCCGTCTTCGCGGCTACAACGGGAACGTTCTCGACAATGCGGACGATCACGGACTTCGACGGGATGTTGCGGTAGTCCCGCAGTGACAACATGTACATCCCAGGCGGGAGAATCCCTCTGTTCGCGTCGATCTTGAGGGTCTTCTGGTTCCAGTTGGCCGTAGCGGTCACCGGCACATCGACCGAGCGCTGGTTCGGATCCGACGAGTGGGTCACGGACGTGAGCCGCTGCAGCATGGCACCTGTCACCGAAGCCGGCCCACTGAAGGTCACCGGGTAGGTGCCGCCGAGCTTCATCGTCGCAGCGACACTGGTGATCGCCGGGCGGGCGGGCGACCCCGGCTGCATGTACCAGGGCTTGTAGACCTCGAACCGGGTCTCTACGGATCCTTGCATGGCAGTCGTGCCCAGGGTGACGACGGATCCGTCGGGCAGCAGGATGCAGGAGCTGTGATACATGCGGGGCACCGTCGGGCTGGCCACCTGCTCCCAGGCTGTCGCGCCGGCGGGCAGCCGGGCTGCCTGCAGCCGCGGGTTCTTGTTGTGGTCGGCGCCGCCGGCAACGAAGGCGGACTTGTCGGGCAGCACGGTCGCGCAACTGTGCATCGCCGCGAATCCCACGTACGGGCCGGTGGTGAACTTGAGCGACGCCGCGTTCATGTCGACGGTCGCTGTGGTGCCGGTGGTACCCACTGAGCATCCGCCGCCGATCACCATGAACTTCTGCGCCTGGGCCGGGTACAGCAAGAGTGTGTTCGCCTGGTCGCGGCAGTCGGGGTAGAGCAGGCCGGGAATCGGATACCAGGCGTTGTTCGTCCAGTTCCAGCACCCAGGCGATGCGCCTGCCTTTCCGCCCATGTTGGTGCCGGAGTAGCACAGTGTGCCGGTCTTCCTCAACACCATCCCGGCGTACAGGGGGAAGATCCTGGTGCCGGGGAGCTTCGTCCATTTGCCGGTGGTCGAGTTGAACATCTCGTTGGTCGAGGTCACCTTGCCGGCAGCGTCCAAGCCGCTGACGACGATGGGATTTCCGACGGCGTTGACTGGCCCGTTCGGGTACCAGCGCGCGACGTTCATGAGGCCCATCGGTGTGAATGTCTCGGTGGTGTCATCGAACGCGTAGGCCTCGCGAATCCCCGTGTAGTACAGGTCGCTGGTCGCATAATGACCGGTGCCACCGAAGAACAGCACCCGACCGTCAGGCAGGTGCGAGTGACCTGAACAGAACAGATCGACGTTGGCCGGCATCGGGATCTCCCGGGGACACGTCCCCGGTGTCGTGGGATCCCACAGCCACGTCTTGAAGACCTTCTGGTCGAAGTTGTCCTTGCTGTACCCGGATCCGGCCGTCATCAGCACCTTGCCGGACTTCGTCACGCTGGCATGGATGGGATTCACCTTGTAGTTGTTGACCGTGCAGTCCGCGACAACCGACCAGGAGCCGGCGTTCGCAGCGGCGGCTGCCGAGAGTTTCCGCGGCGCGTAGACCGGCTGCTTCTCGGCGGCGGTGTAGACGTGTTCGGGCGAGTACGCACCGTTAGGGTCGGTCAGCATGCGGCTGATGCACTTGCCGATTTCCGCAGCGGGTGCCGTGTTGCAGGTGATGGCCTGTGCGGAGTTGGCCGTGGACGCATTGAGCACTGTGACGACGAGTGCGGTGACAACAACGAGCGCGGTTGCCCACACACGGTCACGCGGTCGTAGTCGGCGCCTCAAGATGAGCTCAGCATTTTGAGCGCGCCTGCACGCAGGCAGGTAGGCAGTGCGATGTTCATTCGGGAAAGCCCCTAGCCTCACTGGCAGCGCGCCTCACTACGCAACTGCTCCACGTCTGAATCGCTGCTGGCGGCAAAGTGTTACAACTTTCAGCCAGGAAGTGTTTGTCCGCGACATGCGACCGGCACGAGATGGTCGACGAGCGTTCGGAGTCAGCAGTCATCAAGCTGGTGATGAGGTTGCTGGAGCCGGTGGCGGCGTGGCTACCCACAGGAGCTGGCTGCCAGACTTAGCGAATGGCAGAAGGTCGGGCAGAGACGATCCGGTACCACCAGGAGTTCTACCAGCGGTACCGGCTCAATGAGCCCGGGAGTTGGCTGCATCGCCCCTCGCCCTTCGTGCTGCGGTCGGTCGGTGCGATCACTGCGATGGGCGCGCTGCTGGTCGTCGACCTGGGCTGCGGTGTCGGCCGGCACAGCATCCCGGTTGCGAGTGCGCTCCCCTCCGGTTCATTGGTGATCGGGGTTGATCTGCTGCCGATCGCCGCGACCGAGTTGATGCGGAATGCCTGTGAAGCAGGGGTTCCGGATGCGATCCGAGCGGTCGTCGCGGACATCGAGACCTTCACGATCGCGCCGACGCGGGTGGCCCTGCTGATTGCCTGTTCCGCGCTGGAGCACGTGTCCAGTAAGTCGGCGATGGAGCAGGTGCTGCTCAGTTGGCAACGAGTGACCCGGGTCGGCGGCGTGCATTGTCTGGTCATCGGTGTCGACAAGTACGAGGTCGGCCTGAACGGTAGGACCCGGCCTGCGCGCGTCGAGTTCCCGCTCACCCAGGTCGAAGCCGAGGCCATACTCACGAAGTGCTATTCAGGCTGGGAATGGCTCGAGTACGCCACTGATACCTTCACTGTCACCGAGGAGCGGGGCGGAACGCCGTACCGGCTGAGGTCCGGTTGTCTGCAACTGCTGGCTCGGCGGGTCGGCTGACAAGTGACCTGTGCCACCGCGGACAGCGTCGACTCGGCGCCAGGAGCCGTAGACGCTAGGCTCTGGGCCCATGAGTGAGTTGACGCGCGCCCAGATCCGGGACCTGATGGGCGAGGTGATGAAGGCGCAGGGCAAGACGCTGCCGACCGAGGACAGCGCAGACCTGCGAGAGATCGGTTTCCGGTCGCTGGACTTCTCCGAGCTGGCCTTGCGGGTCGAGGACGAGATCGGCGACGAGCTGAACTTCGATGCACCCGGACTGCGTCAGATCGCGAGGGTCGGTGATGTCCTGGACTTCATCGAGCAGCTCCAGTCGGCGTGACCGCTGTGACGCCGCTTCGCCGTACGACCGCATTGATCGGCGACGACAACCGGGTTGTCGTCGGTGGTGAGACGCTGACCTGGCGAACGCTGCACAAACTCCCGCAGCTGCCTTCGCCGGCCGCCGTACTGGTGGACAACGGCGCCGACGCGCTGGCCGCGGTCCGTCACCACGCAGTGCACGGCACCGAGCTGCTCGTCGCCACGTCGGCGCGGGTGGACCTGAGCATGCGCGAGGAACTGGGCGAGTCCGGCTTCGCGGTGGTGATCGCCAACGGTGACGAGCACTCCGTCACGCCCGCGAAGCTGAAGCGGGTGGAGGAGTCCGGCCGGGTCTGGCTGCTGACCTCCGGCTCGACCGGCCGGCCCAAGCGGATCGGCCACACGCTGGAATCGCTGACCACGGTCCGCGGCCAGCAGATGCCGCGTACATGGCTGGTCCCGTACTCGCCCGGCACCTACGCCTGGTGGCAAGTGGTGACGCTCTCACTGACGCAGGCTGACCAGAACCTCGTCGTGATCGAGCCGTCCGAGCTGGAGACCTGGCCGCTGATCGCGGCCGAGCATGCGGTGACTGCCGCCTCCGGTACGCCGACGTTCTGGCGGCAGACGATCTACCGCGACACCGAGGCGCTCACGAAGGTCCCGCTGGAACAGATCACGCTCGGTGGTGAGCCCGTCGACCAGGCGATCCTGGACCGGTTGAGCGAGATCTTCCCGCAGGCCCGGATCTCCTGGATCTACGCCTCTTCCGAGGTCGGTGCCTCGATCGTCGTCCATGACGGCAAGGCCGGCTTCCCGAGGGCCTGGCTGAACCGCGCGCCAACCCCCGACCGCCCGGTCCTGTCGGTCGACGGCGACGAATTGATCATCAGCTCCCCGCACCACGGCGCCGGGCTGGACGGCGCAGTGCACACCGGCGACCGGGTCGAGTTCGTTGAGGACCGGGTGCTGATCACCGGCCGGCTGGACACCGACGAGATCAACGTCGGCGGGTCCAAGGTGTCGGCCGGACTGGTCCGCAATGTGCTGATGGGTCACCCGGGCGTGGCCTGGGCCCGGGTCTTCGCCCGTAAGGCCCCGCTGGTCGGGAGGATGGTGGCCGCCGAGGTGGTCGCGGACCCGGAGATAGGCCCGATCACCGATGCCGACCTGGTGCAGTGGTGCAGTACCAGGCTGCCGGACTACGGCGTACCGCGCCGGATCCGGTTCCTGGACCAGATCCCTCAGAAGGAGACGTTGAAGAGCGATGTCTGATTCCGCAGCCCAAGCAGGCGCAGAGCCCACCCAGGTGCCGCCGTCGTCGGTGGTACTGGTCTCAGGGGGTTCTCGCAGCCTGGGGCTGGCCATCGTCAGCGACCTGATCGACTCCGGCGTCAAGGTGGCCGCCTTCGCCCGTACGATCACCCCGGAGCTGACCGCCCTGGCTGAGAAGTACCCGGACCAGGTGCACGTCGGCTCGGTCGACATCAACGACGCCAAAGCAGGTCAGGCCTTCGTCAAGGAGGTCGAGGAAAAGCTCGGCCCGATCGACGGCATCGTGAACAACGCGGCCGTCGGGCAGGACTCGCTGCACGTGCACACCTCGGCCGAGGCGATCGCGAACATCATCCAGACGAACCTGACCTCCCCGCTGGTGCTGACCCGCTTCGTGCTGCGCCGGATGATGGCCAAGGGTCTGAAGGGCCGGATCGTCAACGTCACCTCGATCTGCGCCCAGCGTGGTTACCCGGGCCTGGTCGCCTACTCCGCGACCAAGGGCGGGATGGACTCCGCGACCCGCTCGCTGGCGCGTGAGCTCGGCGGCCGCGTGCTGGCCAACTCGGTCGCGCCCGGCTTCTTCGCCTCGGAGATGTCCGCGGTGCTCGGCCAGACCCAGCTCGACCAGATCGTCCGCCGTACCCCGACCGGTCACCTGACCGAGCCGGAGGAGGTCGTGCCGGTGGTCCGGATGCTGCTGCTGGAGAACACCAACGTGAACGGCCAGGTGCTCGTCATCGATGGTGCCGCCTCCATCTGAGCTGCTCTCGAACGCCGAGTCGTACTTGCGGGTCGGCTCGGTCGCCGAGATGGCGGACGCCGTCACCCGGTCGCACCTGCCGGACTTCCGCTGCGTCGGCTGGTACGCCGCTCCGCCGCCAGGCTGGACCATCGTCATCGATGCCGAGTACGCCGATCAGGTGGTCCCGGCGCCGCTGGCTCGCAGGTTCGGGGTCGAGCGGTTCTGGGAGCGCTGGACCCGGGCGGAGTGCCTCTGCAAGCTGGCCGACGTCCCGATGCTGGCCTGGTGGCCCGAGCACGGACTCGACGTACCGGCTGACTTCACCGGGCGATGGCGGACCCTGGAGCTGGGTCCGCTCATCGTCTCGGTGGCGCTGGCGGCTAGTGTCCCGAACCCGAAATCCGTCGCATAAGTGCCGGCGCCCAGGCGGGCACCTCGCGGCGTTGGAGAAGAAGCCACGATGAACCCCGCATCGAGGCTCCTTCTCCGCCTTGCGATGCACCCACCTGGACACCGGACTTATTGCGCGGATTTCGGGTTCGGGACACTAGTGGCCGGTGCGGCGGAATCTGACGAGGGGGTAGACGGGGTCGGAGCCGGCGCCTCGGGCTTGGCCGTGGCCGACGAAGGTGGTGGCGCCGTCGAGGACCAAGCCGTACTGCGCGGATCGGGC
>JAWWPC010000240.1:0-13091 GCA_033851055.1 Kribbellaceae bacterium
CTTGCCCTCGCGTGGGAACGCGTCCACGGCCAGCACGATGTCGGTCCGCTGCGAGGCCAGGGCGTCCGCCAGCAGAGCCGCGACGGTCGAGGTACCGCTCTGCGGAATGGGGCCGATGATGCCGATCATCCGGCCGATGCCGATCGGCCGCCGGATGATCGCGATGTTCTCGACGTCGCGTTGCATTCGCCCGGAGGCACCCGCGATGTACGCCGCTTCCGCGGCGAGCCGGCCGATCCGCCGCAGGAATCCGCCGGAACCGCCTCGTTCCTCGTGCTGCAGCCCCACCGATCCACTCGCAACGGGCAAAGGTCCTGCCAGCGGATCCTGGTATGCCGGCGTATAGGCGTGCGCGCCCGGTCCCCCATCCGGCGACGGGTTGTCCCAACCGGTCAGCGGCTGGTACTGGGGTTGTTGGTACACGGGTTGTTCGTACGGGGGCTGCTGGTTGGGGTACTGCGCCGGCGGGTAGCTCGGCGGCGGGCCGTAGCTCGGCCCGGGTGCGTACTGCGGCGGCGGTCCCTGCTGGGCATACTGCGGGTCGAACGGCTGCTCGTACGGCGTCGCCGGAACTTGCGGCACGGCCCCATAAGGCGGCTGCTCGTACTGCTGCACCGGCGGCTGCTGGTACTGCGGATACTGCGGGTACTGCGGCGCAGACGATCCGTACTGCCCCTGGTACTGCTGCCCCTGGTACTGCTGCCCCTGGTCGTACTGGGGCTGTTGCTCTTGCGGCGGCACCGCCGCGCCCCAGCCCGCTCCCGACGGCGGCGGGGGTGGCGGCGCCATTACCGGCTGCTGCGGACCCGGCCCATACGGCCTCTGCTGGAACTGACCGACCGGTTGCTGCGGCGGTGGGTACTGGGACAACGGGTACTGCTGGTCTGGTTCCGGCGGCGACAGCTGCTCCGGCACAGGTTGCCCAGCCGGGGCGGAAGCAGGTTCGACAGCAGGAGTGGCAGTGGCATCACCGGATGCCGAAGAGCCGTCGTTGAGGCGGTTCAGCATGTCCGCCTGCCAGTTCGACCCGGTCATACCATCCGATCAGAAGACATCAGAAGACATCAGAAAACATGGAGCAGATCGCTGAACACCCCGAAAGCTCCGAGAACCAACGGGACCAGCGCCACCACGGCCAGCACCTGGAGCTGGTCCAGGACCTGGCCGAGCCGGACCTGCACGTGGTCCTGTGGTGTCCAGCTCAGGCCGAATGCTCCGACCATTGCCACCACCACGAGTAGTCCGACTGCTACAAGTGTGCCACCCAGCGGCCTGCCGGACAGAACCTGGACCAGCGCGGCGACGATGACACCGGCCGCCGCGAACAAGCCGAGCACCTCGGCTGCCAACGGATACAGCCTGGACCGCGCGCACAGCAGCAGCGCGAGCAGGGCCGCGATGCCGACGGTCCACGCGGATCCGTGGAGCGCGAGCACCACGCCGGCAGCCGCGGACCAAAGCGCGATCGAGGTCGCGGCCAGCGCAAGTCCGACGTGGGCGGCATTCAGCGCCGCCTCCACGTCCGGCCGGCCGATCTCGGTCCCGCGGGCCCGGCGGTCGTCCAATGCGGTCAGCCCGGACATCGACAGGGCGAGCCGCGGCAGCACGCCGAGCAGCAGTACGGCCACCACGGCGATCAGCCCGCTCAGCTTCTCCGTCGAGACATCCGCGGCCACGCCAACGATCCAGATCAGCGCGAAGAGCACCGCCGTACCGCCTCCGACCAGGCCACCACCGGCAAGTCCGGCCATCGCGAACAGCAGCGGCCCGAGCCCCAGACCGAGTGCGGCAATACCCGCCTTCATCGGCGTCGACCAGCCCTCCGACTCACCGAGCCCCCAGGCCACGATCGCCAGCATGGCCGGCGTCGCGATCAGCAGGGTGAGGGCGGTGGTGCGCTGCCCGGCGCGGCCGAGGACGACCCCGCCGAGGCCGGTCAGGATCGCTACGATCAGCAACACGAACGAGACCACGTCGGCGTTGGCGGAGCGGGCCAGCGCTATCGCCCCGGCGAGTAGCGCGAAGATCAGCGCCGCGCCTGCGGCCCAGTGCCGGTGCTTGCGCTGGAACGTGGTACCGCGTCGTTCGAGATCGTCGACGGCCTCCTCGGCGACGTCGTACACGGTGGGAGGCGGTGGTACCTCGCCCTCGGCCGCGAGCCGGAGCACCGCGCCGTCGCCGATCTGCGCCGAGCCCAGGGTGAGCTCGAGTGAGACCGTCTGCCCGGTCGGCGTGCTCAGGTACCGTCGCCGCGGCGACGGATCGACCGGCTCGCCGAGCATCCGCAACAGGTCCGGCATCAGCCGGCCCAACGGCTCGTCGACCGGCAGTACGGCGTCCATCTGGCGTTGCTGCCCGATGATCGTCACCCGGCTGTAGACCGCAGCCACCCGTCCACCTCTCTGATCATTCGCTGATTGGTTGCGTTGGCTGTTGCCCCGGCGGTACCAGCCGCCCGAGCAGTTGGCTGTAGATGTTCCAGTCCAGCTGACTCTTGCCGTCCCCGATCGGATACCAGACCGCCGGCGAACCGGACGGCCCGATCTTCACCGGGGTGATGCCGGCGATGCCGGCGACGTCCATCGCCTTGGCCAGGCCGTCGCCGCGGACCGCGTCGTTGCCGACCGCCATCGCCATCGGAGCCGGTACGCCGACCCAGTGCGGCATCGCGTTCGTGTCGGTCGTCCCGCGGGCACCCTGGGCGAAGAACGACACCAGGGTGAAGCTGTTCGCCAGCTTCGCACCGATTTCCTGGACCTCGTCCGGCGACGGTAGCCCGTCGGGGGTCGCGACAGCCAGCGTGATGACCTCCTCCAGCCCGGCCGGCCGCCGGTGGATCTCAACCGAACCGGTCGCCCGCAGGCCGTCCTTGCCGCCGACCACAGCCAGCCAGGTCGGCTTCGGGGCGCGGCGACGGCAGTAGGCGGTGAGCTGCGCGACATTCCACGGCTGGGTCACCGGCTCGGCCGTTCCCCAGCCGGACGGCTCGTCGCCGGTCAGGTCCTTGAGCAGCTGCTCGGCGGCCTTGCCGACGACGGTCGACTCGAGCGCCTGGTAGCGGACCCGTGCGGTGACCAGCAGTTGGAAGGGCAGTTCGAGATCAACCGCCACGAAGGTCGGACTCATGTCGACCTTGTCCTGCTCCCCGGCCGCGACCGCCGCGAACATCTGGCCGTCCCACTTGAGCTTGGACCCGCCCAACCCGTCGTACGCCCCTTCGCCGTCGGGCTCGGTCACCACCCAGCGCGAGTCGCGTCCGATGAACAGCAGCGATCGGACGGCGAACGTCAACCGGGTGGTCGACGGCGTGACCAGTTGCACGCCCAGGTCCTCGGCCTCGGCCGCCGCCAGCGCGTCCACCAGCCAGGCGGACATCCCGACCACCGGCCGGTCCTGCATGATCACGACGACCTTGTCGGTCCGGATGTCGATGCCGGGGCTCAGCTCTACCGGGTTAGGCATCGTTGCCTCCAGCACCATTCGAGCCGACCGGCTTCCAGACGCGGCCGCCGAGTCGCTTCACCAGCTCGGCGGCATACCGGTCGGCGAGGACGGGTGCGCCCTCCTTCGGGGTCGCCCGCACCTCCGTCCACCAGACCGGACTCGGCACGTCGGCCAGCTCGGCACCCAGCAGGCGCTCGACCTCACCCGGCACCTGGATCAGGATCGGCGATTCCAGCGATGCCATCGGCTCGCCCTGCTCGTCGCACAACTGCAGCACGGCGCCGTCGGACACCTCCCGCACCAGCCAGTCGGGGCCGGCGGCAACCATGCCCGCCAGGACGTCCTCGTACGACGGCCGCCCGTCGATCAAAGCCACCACGTCGTAGCTCAATTGTTTCCTCCGCCATCTCCATCGGTGGGGGTCCCGTCGGCCAGTGCGGTCTGGATCAGTGCCGGGCGTTCACCACGCCGGACGAACAGGCCGCGGCCGGCCGGGAAATTGCCCGGCGCCGCACCCGTGAACAGAGCGCCCTCATTCTTGTCGCCCGACAGCACCAGACCGGCCGTACCGGACTCCATCACGGTCGTCAGGAAGGGCTCGTACAGCGCGCGGCCGGCGCCCGAGGCCCGCCGCGCGACCACGAAGTGCAGGTTGATGTCACGCCCGGACGCGACGTACGGCAGGAACGGGTCCATCGGTGCCTGCCCGCCGCTGGTGAGCAGGTCGTAGTCGTCCGCAACGACGATCACCTTCGGGCCGGTCACCGGGGCCGGCGCCGCGTCACTGAGGTCGTCCGGCAGCCGCTTCTCCAGCTCGCCGGCGACACCCGCGGCCAGTCCGGCACCGACCCGGCCGCTCGTCGCATAACCGCCCAGGTAGGCCTCGGGCGTGAACCCGCGCAGGCCACGCCGCGGATCCATCACCGCGAAAACCACCTCGTCGGAGCTGTACCGGTCGATCAACTGCTGCATCACCAGCTTGAGCAGGTTCGTCTTGCCCGCTGCGGTGTCGCCGAAGATGAGCAGGTTCCCGTCCCGCTCGAAGAGGTCGAGCAGAACTGGCGCCATCGCGGTCTCGTCCAGCCCGATCGGCACCGCGACGGGCTCGTCCTGGGCGGTCGGCAGTGTCTTCCGCTCGATCTTCAGCGGCAGCACCCTGACCTTCGGCGCCGATGGTCCCTGCCAGGCGGACGTGATGGCCAATGCCTGGCCCTGCATCGCCCCGGTCAGGTCGTCGTCCGACAGCAGGCTGTCGACGCGCGGCAGCGCCAGTTGCACGAACAGCTTGTTGCGCGGCGTCAGCACCCGGCCGGGGCCGGCGGTGCGCATCGTCTCCTGCAGCCTGCGGTCGATGTTGGAGTCGGACGGGTCGTTCAGCCGCAATTCCAGCACCGTGCCGAACAGTGCCTGGGTGGCCATCCGGACGTCGCTCCAGCGCACCATCGTGGTGACCACATGGACCCCGTAACTGCTGCCGCGCTGGATCAGGTCGGCGACCGTCTCCTCGATGTCCTCGAAGGTGGTCCTGATCGCACCGTAGTTGTCGATCACCAGTACGACGTCGGCGACCGGCAACTCCGGGACCGCGCCGGCCGCGTGCGTCTCGCGCAGCCTCTCCATCGTGTCGATGCCGCGATCGCGGAACACGACCTCCCGCTGGTCGAGCATGCCGCGAACCTCTTCCAGGGTCCGGCGGATCTTCTCCCGGTCCGTCCGGATCGCGATCCCGCCGACGTGCGGCAGGTCCGCCAGCGGCTGCAGGCCGCCACCGGCGAGGTCGATCGCGTAGACCGCGACCTCCTGCGGGGTGAAGCTATGCGCCAGCGACGTCACGACCGTGCGCAGGAAGGTCGTCTTGCCCGACTGCGGCCCACCGATCAGCGCGCAGTGGCCGCCGGCCTGGGTGAGGTCGAGCCGGAAGACGCTCTGGGTCTGCTTCCGCGGGTTGTCCATCACGCCGACCGCCGGTGCCACCGGCGGACTCGGTACGGCGAACTGCAGGCCGCGGGCGCCGATGTCCACCGGGCCGCCGACCTGGTCCAGCGTGCAGACCTTCGGCAACGGCGGCAGCCATACCTGCGGGACCGGGGTCGCGGCGGGCTTGACCTGATCGACGAAGACGCCGAGCACGGTCGGCCCGGTGGTCCGCTCGGTCGAGTCGTCCTCGTCCTCGGCCTCGTCACCGGCCGCGAGTGTCTCCAGCTCTGGCTGCTGGTACGGCGTCACCAGGTACGGGCGGACTGCCGGACCGTCCTGCTCCTTCTCCGCGTCCGGGATGATCCGGCCCTTGTACGGCCCGGACACGTACGCCGCGCGGAAGCGCTGATAGACGCTGGTGTCGACCTTCAGATAGCCGAAGCCGGGCAACGGCGGCAGATGAAACGCGTCGGGTGTGTCCAGCACGGTCTGGCTCTCCTCCTCGGAGAACGTTCGCAGGCCGAGCCGGTAGGACAGGTAAGTCTCCAGCCCGCGCAGCTTGCCACCCTCGACCCGCTGACTGGCCAGCAGCAGGTGCACCCCGATCGACCGGCCGATCCGGCCGATCGACAGGAACAGGTCGATGAAGTCCGGCCGCGCGGTGAGCAACTCGCCGAACTCGTCGATCAGGACGAACAGGTGCGGGTACGGCGGCAGGTCCGGCCGCTGCTCTCGAAGCAGCCGGTAGTCGGTGATATTCGCGATGTTGCCCGCGTCCTTCAGCATTTGCTGGCGGCGTTGCACCTCTCCGGCCAGGCTGGCGTACGCCCGCTCGGTCAGGCTCGGATCGTCGACCAGGTTGGTGATGATGCCCGCAACGTGCGGTACGCCGTCGAACGGCGCGAAGGTGGCACCGCCCTTGTAGTCGATCAGCACCATCGCCAGGTCCTCCGGCGAGTGGGTCGCGAGCAGTCCCATCACCAGCGTGCGCAGTACCTCGGACTTGCCCGAGCCCGTCGCACCGATGCACAGACCGTGCGGGCCCATGCCCAGCTGGGCCGACTCCTTCAGGTCGAGCACGACCGGCTCGCCGGTGCTGTCCAGCCCGAGCGGAACGCGGAGGAAGGCGCGCTCGTGGCGCGGGATCCACATCTGGCTCAGGTCGACCGCGCCAGGGTCCTCGATCTGCAGCAGGCTCATGAAGTCGACCGTCTTGAGCTGGGCGTCCTCGTCCAGCGACTCCTGCGACAACCGCATCGGCGCAAGCGTGCGGGCCAGGCCCTCCGCTGTCGCCAGCGGGGTGTCGTCCAGCTGGCCCTGCGCGGTCAGGTAGCCACCGCCACGCAGGTCCTCGACCAGGACGTTCCCCTCCTGCACTGTCAGCCTGACGGCGACGTTGCTGGGTTCCTGCATCCGATCCGCCACCAGGTGCAGGACCGTGACGCCGAGCTCGCCGACCCCAAGGGTGTCGTCGGGGCTGGCGACCTCGGTTGCCACCTCGCCGTAGGTGTCGTGCAGGACCAGCAGGCGCTGGATCATCCGGCGCGCGTCGCCGGTGCCGAGCGAGCCGCGCTTGGCCTCAGTGGCCAAGGTCGCTCGCGATGCCACGTCGTCCTTGATCAGGTCGGCCAGCTCATCGGGCTTGGCCGCGATCCGGCGGAACGGATGCGGACCCTCCCGGCGTTCCGGGTCGACCGTGTGCGGCAGCCAGCCGAGCCACTGCCAGACGTCCAGCGCGTTCGGCGAGAAGGAGGCGGCCATCTCGAGGTCTTCGGGGGCATGGAGCACCGCTGCCTGCAGCAGCAGGGCCCGCGCGATCCGTACGACGCCGTCGCGGTCGCCGACGATACTGACGTTCCCCGCCAGGTCCAGCGGGATGGTCAACGGCATGTCTGGCATCAACGCGAACCGGCGGGCCAGCGCCTCCGCCTCCGCCATCATGAAGGGGTCCGGCGGGTCCATCATCGAGCCGGACGACGCCAGGGTCGCCGGCACCACCGGCATCCGGCCGGTGGCGCAGCGGACCAGCAGGAAGTCCGGGTCGCTGCGGCGCCGCTCCCACAGCCGGGCCGGATCACGGACACAGTCCACCAGTGCATCGGCCGGCGGGTTCAGCGCGAGCGCGGTCTTGCGGTTGGCGCGCTCCAGCTTGCCGAAATCCTCGCGGAGCCGCTCGAGATAGTCCAGGTAGCGGTTGCGTTGCTCCCGGCTCTCCTTGCCGGACCGGCCGCGCTGTGACAACGCCATCCCGAAGGTCCCGACCAGCGTGAGAGCCAGCACGCCCACGCCGATCACCGCCGACGTACCGGTGCGCACCGTGCTCATCATCCCGACCGAACCGAGCACCCCGACGGCCGGCATCAGCGCCTGCATCGCACCGCCACCGGCCTTGCCTCGTGCGCCGGGCGGCGGGGTCTCGATCACCCGCGGCTGCCCGGTGTCGATACTCCGGGTGCTCCGCGCCGGGCGGTGCACGAGTCGTGTCGACACTGTCTCTCCTCAGCTGAGCCGACCGGCCCCGCGACTGAACGCCTCAGATGGCATGCTTCAGAGGACTCTAGTAGAGGCGGAGTTCACTACCGATGCACGATGCACCCGACGATGGCGGGCAGGTTCTCGACCTGGTCGCCGACCTGCTGCCGGTACTGCTGCCGGACGCCGAACTGCACCCGGCCGGGCCGATCGTCAAGCTCCGTTTCAGCCGCGGCGGCCTGACATCCAGCGCCGAGGTCGGTCTGGTCGAGCTGATCAACCGATGCCGTGAGCAACCGAATCACCTATGGCCGCGAACGGTCGACGACTGGCTCCACGCGGTGCTCGAAGAGATCGGCATCGCCACCGACGAGCACCTGTACGGCGAGGTGGCAGCACGGCAGCGCGCGACCCTCCGCCCGCAGGGCTGGTCCGTCGCCACCGGCGGCATCCTAGCCGGGCTGACCGTGCCGTTCGGCCGCTACTTCGAGATCGTTTTCGGCATCCAGAGCGGGCCGGACTGGCGACGGCTGACACAGGTGCGGCGGGTCATGCACGGCCTGCACCTCCCGAACCAGCCGTCCGGGCTGGACCTGACACTCGACAACCTGACCGGAGTGACCTTCGAGCAGGTGCAGGGACGGCCTTGGTCGACGCTGCACCGAGCCGGCGATCAAACCGTGGGCATGATTCTGGTGGACCACGAACGCCGGCTCCCGACCGCAGCACGCGGCCGCGGCACGCTGCTCGCCATACCGGCATCGGACCTGCTGGCACTGTGCCCGGTCGACCGTCGGGACGACATGCAGACCCGGGCGGACGAGTTCGCCCGGTGGGTCGCCAAGGCCTACGGCGACGCTGAGGACCCTTGCACGGCAGGGGTTTTCTGGCTGGCAGGCGAGCTACTGGCCGAGCTGCCGGTCAAGCTGGACCGCTCCCCCGCGGTCCCCCTGCCGAAGCCGCTGCGCACCCCGGCCTGGCGCCGCTTCCTCAGTCGTTGAGCTCGGCCTCGGCCTCCGCGGTCTTGCGAGCGCGGGCGTTCTCCAGGGCCTGCTCCCAACCCTCCGTCGTCAGGGAGAACGGATACACCGTGTCCTCCGAGACCAGGAACAGCTGGTTGGTGTAGCCGCCCGGCGAGGAGAAGACCAGCCACTCCTCGTATGGACCGACATCCCAGTCCAGGTAGTCCAGCGGCGTCGTGAGCATCTTGTCGTCGAGCGCCCGCTCGTTCTGGTAGCCGGCGAGAGCCTCGCAGGCCTGGCGCAGCGTGGCCTCGTCGATGCCTGCTTCAGGCATGAGCAGTCCTCTCCGTTCTCGTCATGGCGTGTCCAGGCTCTCCGCCTGGTCCAGCGCGACCGCCTCGTCGAACATCCGGTCCAGCCTCGCACGCTCGCTCTCGGTCAGCCCGGAGGTGCCGCTCTGCAGGCCGGCCCGCAGTTCGGCGACCAACGCGGCCCGCCGAGTGACCAGCCGGAGCTCGGCCAAGTAGATCTGACCGTTCGCCGTGACCTTCACGACGATTGGCACGGCACGGCTCTGCGGATCCACCGCGGCCGGCTCGGCGTACCGGTTGTCGACGGTAACGATCCGGCCCTGGTCGCCGAATCCGAAGTAGTTCCTGAGCTGAACCATCGCGTCACCGAGTCGCTCGGTGTCCGGTACGACGATTCGGACGCTCAGGGCGTCGATCACGTCGCCTGCGGTGAAGTCCGGCCGGCCAGCGGCACCCCAGCGGATCGCAGCCAGGATGGCCTCCGCGTTCTTCGTCGAGACCGTCACCTCGGCTCCGGGCCAGCCCAGGGCGAACTGGTTCAGCTCGGCCTCGATCACCGGCAACGCCTCGTAGCGCAACCGCTGCGCGTAGCCGCCGAGCTGCTGCCACTGCGCGGCATCCAGCTCCGGCCCGACCGACCTCGCCTGGTCGTGCTGCTGTGCCTCCCAGACGAAGCCCTGCAGCCGCGTCGTACCGTCGGGGTGGTGATTCACGTGGTGCGGGATCCGCTCGTACAACGCCCCGCTGCCGGGGTGATCGCGCAGATAGTCCGGTAGCGGCTGCTCCCGGAGAGTCCGCTCGTCGGCCAGGTCGCGGATGATGTCCAGCGCGCCGGCGCGCCGTACCGGATCTTCCAGCGACTGCACAACGTCCCGGCTGAATTCCGACCCACCTATCACCTTCTTCAGCGCCGAAGCCGCCTCCGGGTCCTCCCGCAAGCCTTGCTCCAGTGAACGGTCGATCAGCGCGGCTGTGCCGAGCGCAGACGGCCCCCCGTACGACGCCGACGGCGCCGAGCGCGGGGTGTGTTGACCATCAGTACGACGCCACTGTCCCTCGGCGGGTCCGTCCGAGTGCGCCGGCGCAGGCGGTCCGTCAGTGCGACTGGGCTGGTTCGACGCGTCGGTATCCGTACGGCCCTCGGGATGAAGCATCCGCGAGACCTCATCGGAATCCCGCACGAACCCATCCTGATGCGGATGCGGCTGCTCGGGCACCTCCGGCTGACGCGGCTGGGACGGGTGCTGCGGATCCAAGACACGCTCGATCCGACTCGGACCATCCGCCGCCGGGCGGTTCGACAAACCATCGGGATCCAACCGGCTCCGTACCTCACCCCCATCCGGCACTACACCGTCCTGGTGCGGATTCGGCCGCGCCGAAGGCTGCGGCTGATGCGGATCCAACCTCTGCTCGATCCGACTCCGACCATCCACCGCCGGACGACTCGACGTACCGTCCGGATCAAACCGGCTCCGCACCTCACCCGCATCCGGCACTACACCATCCTGATGCGGATGCGGCTGCGCCGGAGGCTGCGGCTGATGCGGATCCAACCTCTGCTCGATCCGACTCCGACCATCGGCGACGGGCCTGGTGGTCTGTCCCTCGGGGTCGAGCAGCCGCGACGTCTCGTCGGCGTCCCGAACCACGCCATCCTCGTGCGGATGCGGCTGTGCCGGCCGCTGTGGTTGGTGATGAACGGTCGGCGGTTCTGTCGGTCGCGGCGGAATGTTCTGCGGCCGGGCGGGTGCCTGTTGCGCATCGTGATGCACAGTCGGCGGCTGCGGCGGCCGTGGCGGAAGGTTCTCTGGCCGCGCCGGCTGCTGCGGGGTCGGCTGATGCGGCGTTTGCTGGTTGGGCGTCGGTTGGTGAGGCGTCGGTTCGTGGGGCGTCGGTTGGTGGGGCGTGGCCGGGGCGTCTGGTGCCTTCGGCGGTGTCCAGTTGGCTGGGTCGTGCGGGTGTCCCTTGGCGACCGGGGACGTCCAGTTGCCGCCGGGCTCGCGGACGACCGCTTCCAGCTTCTTGAACGGCGCACCGTACGGCGGCGGCCAATCACCGATCTTGCCGCTCTGGTGGTCGGCCCAGCGGACCACGCCGTCCTGGTCGACGAAGGCGTTGAACCAGTGCCCACCACCCGGCGGCTTACCGCCCGGGGTCATCGGCGGACCGCCCCACTCGCCGCCGACGATCGCGGCCGTACCCGGCGGCCTGCCCTCCAGGCTCTGCCTGATCTGATCCATCGCGCCCTTGGTGTAGTCCTCCGCGGACTTGTGACCAGGCACGTCGATCGGCTCGGGGCGGACGCCGGTGTACTCGTGCATCTCGTTGTACTCACCGGGTGGTCTCCGGCCGTCCGCATTGGCCAGTCGTGGCTCCCGACCCTGCAAGGTGTCGGCGAACGCCCGCGAGTTGTCACCGCAGTTGAAGGTGACCGGAGCTTCCTGGGTGTGGAAGTGCGGGTTGCCGTGCCGGATCCAGCTGCCCACGTTCGCGACCGGATCGTCGCCGACCGAGTTGCGTAGGTTCTGGGTCAGGCTGCCGTCCGGGTCATAGGCGTTGTACCGGTCGGGCTCGACGAGGTGCCGGTCCTGACCGTTGTGCCCGATCAGCGGTCTGTATGGCTGGTTCTCACCCTGGGGCCGGAAGTCCGGTCGCTCCGGCGGCTCGTTCTGTGGCTGGTGCTGGTGATCCGACTGCCGGGCGTAGCCGTCGCCATGGTCCGGATTGTTGCCGTCGGCACCGTTCCCGTCGGCGCCGTCACGCGGCCCGCCGTCGGGGTGCGACGTACCGGCCGGGCCGTCGTCACCGCGGCGCCCGGCCGCGAAGACGTCGTCGTCCGGCGCGTCGAAGTCCCGCAGCTTCTTGTTCGGGAACCGTTCGTAGACGTTGCCGGCCCGGTTGTGGAAGTTCCGCCCACCGGCCCAGACGGTCTTGCCAGTCGCCGGGTCCCGCACCGTGTAGGTGACCTGGATGTTGTCCGGCCGTGCCTTGCCCGGCGGCAGCGGAGTGACCTGTACGTCGACCTCGTGGCCGCGCTTGATCCAGGCCTCCCACTCGTTCTCGACCCGCTTCCAGGCGCCGGTGTTGAAGTTCTTGTTCTGCGGGAACATCTGGTGCGCCCGCTGGTCTGCGAAGAACCGGTGTCCGATGCCGTGGCCGCCCTGATCGTCGGTGATGCCACGGCCGGCGGCCGCGTCCTGCTCACGCTGGTGTCGCGGCTGACCGGGTTTCACCTCCCGCAGGGTTGCCTGCATGGTGCGCGGCAAGCCGTTCTCGTCGGTGATCCAGCGTGCCTCGTTCCTGCCTTCGTGCAGTACGCCGCTGTCGTCGTAGCGCGCGAGCCCATCGGTATCCGCGTCGTGACGTGGCTGCAACGGAGCATCCCGGTCCGGGCGACGGAACCAGTCGAAGTCGTCACCATCGCCATGCGTGGGCGAACTGCCGTCGGGGCGATCCGGTGGCGGCGAGTTCGGATCGTTCGGATCGTGCGGCCGGTTCGGATCGTGCGGCTGGTTCGGATCGTGCGACCCGTTCGGCTCGTTGCGGCGTGGCAGACTGCCAGGACGCGCGGCACCTTCTGGACGGCCGGCATGCCCGGGCTGGTGCCCGAAACCGGCGTGCATCGGCGGCGGCACGACGGTCGGCGTATCCGCAGCCCGCGGAGCACCAACCGGATCCGCCGTCCGCGCCGGCCCCCCGTCGGGCGAGTGCTGACGCGTCAGCGAGTCCGGCTGCGTCGGGTCCGGCCGGCTGGGATCAGTGTGCGGATCATGAGCCGCAGGTGTGTGCGTCGTCGGAGCGTCGGGCGTGTGCGTGGTCGAAGCGTCCGGCGAACGCGTGGTCGACGCATCCGACGAACGCGCGCCCGACGCATGCGTACCCGACCCATCCGGCGAACGCGTCGTCGACGCATCCGGCGAACGCGCGCCCGACGCATGCGTACCCGACCCATCCGGCGAACGCGTCGTCGACGCATCCGACG
>JAWWPC010000264.1:0-8371 GCA_033851055.1 Kribbellaceae bacterium
CCGACTGCGCTGAGCTCGTGGATGCCTAGGCCGGCCAGCAGCACCGCGGCCTCGGGATCGCTGGCGAGATCCCCGCAGACCGCGACCTCGACGCCTGCCGGTACGCCGCGGACCACTCGGTCGATCAATTGCAGGACCGCCGGGTCGAGACCATCCGCCAGAGCTGCCACGGCGCTGTTGCCGCGATCCGCCGCGGTCGTGTACTGGGTCAGGTCGTTCGTTCCGATGCTGACAAAGTCCAACCCCGCTGCCAGCGTGTTGATGCGCAGCGCGGCCGCCGGGACCTCGACCATGATGCCGACCTTGACGCCCGCGGACGAAGGCCCGATCGCGGCCAGTTCGGCACGAGCCCAGGCGACCTCTTCGGCCGTCGTGACCATCGGGAACATCACCTGCACCGGCGTCTCACGCGCCACCTGGCAGATCGCCGTCAGCTGATCCCGCAACAGTTCAGGTCGCCGCCGGAACACTCGTAGACCGCGCTCACCAAGGAACGGGTTCGCCTCAGGCTCCTGCGGCAGGAAGGCCAGCGGCTTGTCCCCGCCGATATCCCAGCTCCGGATGGTGATCGGCTTGCCGTCGAGCGCCGCCGCGATTTCCCGGAACGCGGCCACCTGCTCGTCCACGCTCGGTGCCACCCGCCGATCGCCGAAAAGCACCTCGGTCCGGACGAGACCGGAGCCGTCCGCGCCTCGTGCGTCCCGGGCGTCCTGCACGGAACCGACGTTCGCTAGCACCGGGATGGTTCGCCCGTCGCGCGTCACCGCGGGCTGGTCCGCCTCGGCCACGGCAGTGTCCCGCTCGGCCGCGCGCTGCTTCAGCGTCGTACGGATGGACTCCTGAGTTTCCTGGTCCGGTGCGACGACGAACAACGCCGAGCGAGCGTCGAACGCGACCAAGGCGCCCGCGGGGACAGCGGCGTCGCCGATGCCGGTGATCAGGGGGATGCCGCGCGAGCGCGCGACGATGACGCCGTGCCCGGTCGTCCCGGCCGCACGCACCGCCACTCCTGCGATCCGCTCGGCGTCCAGCGTCGCGGACGTCGCAGCATCCAATTCCGGTACGACGAGTACGCCGTCCGCAGGTGGCTCTTCAACAGCACCGGCCTGGCCGGTCAGCAAGGCGAGCATGCGGTCGCGGACGCTGCGGACGTCCTGCGCTCGTTCCCGCTGGTACGCGTCGTCGAGCCTTGAGAAGGTGGCGGCCAGTTCGTCCAGAGTGCGGCTCCACGCCTCGGGGGCGTTGGCGCCCTCGGCAATCGCCTGCTCGACGGGGGCCAGCACGGCCTGGTCGTCCAGCAAGGCCAGGTGCGCGTCGAAGATCGCCGCCTCGGTCGACCCGACCCGTTGCGTGGTCCTGGTCCGAAGCAGTTCCAGGCCGCTCGTCGCCTTCGTGCGGGCAGTCTCGGACCGCTGCAGTTCCTGGGCAGCATCGCCCGCTTGGTATTCGCTCACATCTACCTTTGCAGCGGCGATTATTGCCGGGCCTATTGCGACGTCCAGTCCCGAGCCGCTCCGACCAGCAGCCGGGCCTGCCGGGCTCGGCTCCGTAGGCGCCGGCTGATCGCCGAAGGATTGAGCGGCCAGCTGGCGGACAGCCGCGAGGGCGTCGGCGGCTTGGGGTCCGGTCGCGCCGACGCGGAGCCGGTGGCCCTGTTGGGCATTCAGTGTCGCGACCATGCTCAGGCTGCCCGCGTCGATCGGCCCGCGGCCGGTGTCGAGATCGGTCAGGGTGACGACAGCGTCGTACGAGCGGACCAGAGCGACCAGCTTCGCAGCCGGGCGAGCGTGCAGACCGTGCGGACTGTCCACCACGACTTCCGCCGTCTGCGCGGCCTCCGGTACCACCACCGGAGGCACAGCAGGCTCGGTGGGCGAGGCGTCGCCCAGGTGGTCCTGCTTGGCGGCCAGACCGCGGTTGGCCTCGCTGACCACGGCCTCGATGGGTGCGCCGGTCGAAGCCAGGACGACCGCAGCCACCAGACCCTCCACCAGCGGCGCGCTGGAAACGACCACCCGGTCCGCGACCTCGGGATCTACGAACTCCAGCGCCATCTCGGCACTCAGCACCGCACTGCCGAGGTCGACCAGGACGAGCACGCCGTCCGGGCTGTCGGCCGCGCCGATCGCCTCGGCCACGGCCTCCGCATCGGTGCCGAAGGTGGTCTCGTCCAACCCGGCGGCGACCGCGATCACGGGCCGATCCGCCTCGGCGACCATCTCTGCCGCAAGGCCTACTGCAGCCGTCGCCAGCGCCCGGCTGTGTGACACCACCACGATCCCGATCACGAGCGGCTCATGCCAGGATTCGGGCTGCCGATTCCAGCAGCAGGGTGGTACTGGTCGCGCCCGGATCCAGGTGGCCGGCGCTGCGTTCGCCGAGATAGCTCGCGCGACCCTTGCGGGCGACCAGCGGGATGGTTGCGTCCCTGCCCTTGGCCGCGGCGTCGGCAGCCGCCTGGAGCGCGTCGGCCAGGTCGGCTCCACCCGCTACCGCGGCGTCGTACGCATCGAGCGCGGGGGCCCAGGCGTCGTACATGGTCTTGTCGCCGAGCTCGGGCTTGCCGCGGGCGAGGACGCCGCCGACCCCGGCCCGGAGTGCTTCGCCGACTGAAGCCGCAGTGATCTCCTTGCCTGCCAGGGCGGTGCCGAAGCGAAGGAAGAAGGTGCCGTACAGCGGTCCGCTCGCGCCGCCCACCTTGCTGACCAGGGTCATCCCGGTCTTCTTCAGCAGCTCGTCGACCGAGTCGAACTCCGTCTCGTCTATCACCGCGACGACCGCCGCGAAGCCACGGTCCATGTTGCTGCCGTGGTCGGCGTCACCGATCGCCGAGTCGAGCTCGGTCAGGTACGCCGCGTTCTCGTGCAGCGTGCTCGCGAGGTCCCGCAGCCAGTCCGTGAAAGTGGTGACGTCCGCCATCGGTCACGCTCTCCAGCGCAGGCCGGGGGTGTTCACCGGTGCGTCCCAGAGTCGGACCATATCGTCGTCCACCTTGAGCAGAGTGACTGAACAGCCGGCCATCTCCAGCGAGGTGATGTAGTCGCCGACCAGCGACCGGGCCACGGTGATGCCTGCCCGGTCCAGCAGTTTCCGGACCTCGTAATACATCACGTACAGCTCGATCAGCGGCGTACCGCCCATACCGTTGACGAAGGCAATCACGGAATCGCCTTGCTGGTAAGGCAGATCGCTGACCACTGGATCGACCAACATGGCAGCGATGTCCTTGGCAGGTGCCATTGGCAACCTTTGCCGACCCGGCTCGCCATGGATGCCGATGCCGACCTCCATCTCGTTCTCGGCCAGCTCGAACGTCGGCTTGCCCGCCGCCGGGACGGTGCAGGAGGTGAGCGCCATACCCATGCTGCGGCCGTTGTCGTTCACCCGCTTGGCCAGGTCCGCGACCTCCTGTAGCGAGCGGCCCTCCTCGGCGGCGGCGCCGGCGATCTTCTCCAGCAGCACGGTCACGCCGACCCCGCGGCGCCCGGCGGTGTAGAGGCTGTCCTGGACGGCCACGTCGTCGTTGGTGACCACCGAAATCACCTCGGTACCGGCGTCGGCGGCGGCCAACTCGGCGGCCATCTCGAAGTTCATCACGTCGCCGGTGTAGTTCTTCACGATATGCAGCACGCCGGCGCCCGCGTCGACGGCCTTGGTGGCGGCCATCATCTGCTCCGGCACCGGCGAGGTGAAGACCTCACCCGCGCAGGCGGCGTCCAGCATGCCCAGCCCGACGAACCCGCCGTGCATCGGCTCGTGGCCGGAGCCACCGCCGGAGATCAGCCCGACCTTGCCAGGCCTCGGGGCGTCCTTGCGGTAGACGATGCGGTTCGGGTGGTCCACCCGGACATGGTCGGGATGTGCGGCCTCGAGTCCGAGCAATGCCTCGCTCACGACGTCAGCAGGATCGTTGATGAGCTTCTTCATGAACCCATCTGAGCACACCGGTGGCACCCTGACGAGGGGACCATCCGCTGGGTCACGCGCGATCATCTTCCCTGGGCCCGGTGCTGCCCGGTTCCCGGACCGCAGCGGACGACGGCGCTGTCGCACGCTCCAGTTGCTGAGCGAGGTCGGAGAGAAGTGGAATGTCGCGGATCGGCCCGCTGGCTGTGAGCAGCACAGCTGCCACAGCCAGCAGACCGGCAAGGATCAGCACAGCCGATCTGGTGCCTAGGGTCGCGAGCAGGAAGCCGCCGACGAGCGGAGCCAACGGACTCGTGCTGTTCGCGAGGAAGAGGATCGCGCTCTGTGCCCGGCCCTGCATGTGGTCAGGTGTGATCATCACCTGGTAGCCGAAGAGCCCGGAGTTCACGGCCGGCACCAGGAAGATCGCGACCGACAACAGCCCGACCAGCACCGCGGGATGCGTACTGAGAGCGGTGGAGCCGAACGCGAGAGTGATTGCCCAGCCGGCGACCACGGCGATCCGGCCGGTGCTGAACCGGCCGATGATCCGCGGCGCCGCGATCGCCCCGAGCAGGCCGCCGACGCCGATGCCGGTCTCTAGCAGTCCGATCACCGAGGTCGGTACGCCGCGCTGCTGCAGGCTCAGGATCAGCACCAGGATCGTCGCGCCGGCCGAGAAGTTCAGCAAGGTGGCGACCAGGGCGATCACCCGGATGGCCGGTTGCCGGAACAGCCACCTGATGCCGGTCCTGATCGAGGCGAGCATGGGCTCGTGCTTGCCGCCTTCGGGCGCCGGGGCCCCGAGTGGCTTCCGGATGGTGGCCAGTAGCACGGTCATGACGAGGTACGAGACGGCGTCGAGGGCGATCGGGATGACCCGGCCGACCGCGTACAAGGCGCCGCCCAGGGGTGCACCGACGAGTGCGGCGAAGTACTCGCGGCCATGGTTGGCCGCTATCGCAGTACCCAGGTCCCGGGGGTCGACGATCTGGCGCAGCGCCGCGTTCTGCGCGGGGGAGAAGAAGGAGTGAACCACTCCACTGCCGAAACCGACGACGACCAGATGGACGATCGTCAGGCGGTCCAGCCAGCCGGCCGCCGCGACCGACCCGAACATGACCGTTCCCGCCGAACCGCAGACGAGCAGCACCTTGCGGCGACTCACGCGATCCACCAGCGCGCCCGCGGGCAGTCCCGCGAGGGTCCCGCCCAGAGCTACCGCGGTGCCGACGAGCCCGGCCTGCACCGGCGAGCCGGTGATGGCCATCGCGAGCAGGGTGAACACAAAAGCGCTCATCGTGGAGCCAAGCGAGCTGATGCTCTGCCCGCTCATCAGCCGGAGATAGTCACCGTTGTGTGTCAGCCGTTGCCGGCTCCCCTCGGACAACAGCGACTCAGTCCTTGGGCCTCAACAGCGGTCGGACGACTTCGCGGGCATCGTGGATCCGGGACTTGACCGTGCCCAGCGGCGCCCCCACCACGGCGGCGATCTCCTCGTACGAGAGCCCGTACACGTCGCGCAGTACCAGCGGCGTCACCATCTGCGGCCGGTCCCGCTCCAGCGTCTCCAGCGCCTCCAGCAGATCGAGCCGGGTGCCGGCGATCACGCTGGTTGTCCTGGGGTCCGGCTTGTCCAGTTGGTCGGGGTTGTGCGCGGCCTGCGCACTGCGCTTCAGCTTCCGGTACGTCGACCGGGCGGAGTTGGCTGCCACCGAGTGCACCCAGGTAGAGAAGCTGCTCCGGCCCGAGTAGGTGTGGATCTTGGTGGCGATGTTGAGCAGCGCCTCCTGCGCGGCGTCCTCGGCATCCGCGCTGTACGGCAGCACACTCCGGCAGATCCGAAGCACCCGCGGATGGACGAGCCGGAGCAGGTCGTCCATCGCGTTCTTGTCCCCTCCGGCGGCACGCTCGGCGAGAACTCCGAGGTCGTCGGGCGGGGCGGTGCCGTCGGTCATCTGGGCCTTCGTTGTCAACGTCCCCGGGACGGGGAACTCCGAGTGCTCCATAATGCCCTGTATGGGGGTCCCAGCCAGGCTCGGTCGGTATGTCGTGCGCCGACGCCTGGGCTCAGGCGGCTTCGCCACCGTGTGGCTGGCGTACGACGAGCAACTGGATGCCGAGGTCGCGGTCAAGGTACTCGCGGACAACTGGGCGCACGACGACTCGGTCAGGCGCCGATTCCTCGAGGAGGGCCGGTTCCTCCGCCGGGTCGAATCCGAGCACGTGGTGCAGGTGCACGACGTCGGCGAACTGGAGGACGGCCGCCCTTTCCTCGTCCTCACGTACGCCGATCGCGGCACGCTCGCGGACCGGCTGAAGAGGGAGCCGCTGGCCCTGGAGGTCGCCATCGGGGTGATCGTCCAGGTCGGCCGTGGGTTGCAGGCCTTGCATCGGCGCGGATTGCTCCACCGGGACGTGAAACCCGCGAACGTCTTGTTCCGGAGTACCGACGAGGGCGAGCGGGCGGTGCTGTCCGACCTGGGCCTGGGTAAATCCCTGGACGAGGTCTCCCGGATCACGATGCCTGGCGGCACCCCGTCGTACGTGGCGCCGGAGCAGGCGATGGGGGAGCGGCTGGACCAGCGCGCTGACCTGTACGCCCTCGGCGCGGTGGCCTACGCGGCGCTGACCGGGCGGTCTCCGCATCAGCTGGAAGGTCTGGGGGCTGCGGGCAGGGTCCCGGCACCACCTCCGCCGAGCTCGCTCGGGTTCGCCGTACCGGACGGGGTGGACGCGGCCATCGTGCGCGCGCTGGACCCGGACCGGGAGAAGCGCTGGGCGGACGTCGAATCGTTCACGCGCGAGTTGATCGGCACGCTGGACGAGACGACCCATGGCTTCGTGCCGGCAGCGGTCGCGACCCCCGCTGCCGTGACCGAGGCGGCCCGCCAGGTGGACAGCCCGACTGTCAACGCCGGCCCGCCCACCGTCGCGGCCACCGCTGAGCCCGAGACCGTGGTGGACGAGCCGTCGAACGCCGGCGCGGATCCTGTCGGAGCGGCCGAAGCTGAATCACCGGCGGACGAGAAGCTTCCACGGCGTCGTGGTCGGTGGGTCGTCGCAGCTGCGTTGGCGCTGATCATCGGCGCCGGTGCCGGTTTCGGCGCCCAGCGTTACCTGGCGCCGAAGCTGGATGTCCATGTCGCCCAGGGCGGCTTCACGCTGCGGATCCCGCGCGGCTGGGCGGGATCGATCGCTGAGTCGACCTGGGTTCCGCCGGGCAGTTCCATCGACCGTTCTGCTCTGCGGGTCAGCAAGGACGAGGGCTGGAACTCGCCTGAGACGGGCACGCCGGGGGTGTTCGTCGGAGTGATGGCGCGAGACGGCGACCTGGCCAAGAAACTCCCCGGTGGCGAGCGCTACGGGTGCACCGCCACGGAGCCGGTCACCAAGAGCTCCCGCGCTGGCCTGACTGTCCTCGACCAGTACTCCACCGGGTGCGGCAACGACGGCAGTACTCTGCTCCAGCGGGTCGCCGAGACGGACGTCGCACGCGCGGTCCTGATCCAGGTCCAGGTGCCCGCGTCCGACCGCGATCGTGCGCGCGAAGTGGCCGATTCGGTCAGCTATACCGTTGGAACCCCGTGATGGCCGTCATCGACCGGCTCCGCCCGTCACCGACGCTGATCCACTCCGGCCGTCGCCGCTTCCTCCGGTTGCGCTCGGTCGTGTTCCGGATCATCTGGCCGCGCTGATCGGGACCGGATCAGCGCGGCCTCAGGACGCTAGCCAGCCAGACGGACGGTGTTGGTGGCCCGGGTCAGGATGGACTGCAGCCCGGCCTTGTCCGTCGGCCGACCGGCGACGGTGATCTCGATGAAGCTGCTCTTGATGTCCGAGTACGGCTCGACGTACCGGGTGGAGACCAAGCGGGTGCCCCGCGCACCGTCGCGGTAGGTGTAGGTGAGCGTGGTGACGACCATGGAGTTCACCTTTGTCGTCGCTCGCGAGATGATCTTCAGCCCGGACACGCCGCGCAGGCTGCTTTGCTTCTTCTTGGCCGCGGCCGCACTGGTCAGGTTGCCGCTCAGGTTGCCGTCGATCCGCACCATCCAGGTTCTGGTCGGGTCGTCGAAGCGCGCGTGGTAGGTGCTCAGCTTGGTGAGCTTCCAGGCCTTCGGGACAACGGCGGACACCTCGCAGCCCTGGTTGCGCGTCGGTGGTACGCCCCAGCACCGCTTGGCGTAGCTGAGCTTGCCGGCGTCGAGCTTGGCCAACTTATTGCTAGCAGCAACAGTCTGGTCAGTGGCTGTAGCGCCGGCCGGCAAGCTGCCTGTCAGCAAGGCGCCGGCGGCGGCGACCGTGGCAATGGCGCCGACAATGCGGGTGGTCTTCAAGGCTGTTCTCCTCGGGTTCGGAACAAGGCCGTACGGCCTTGCCCACTGGAGATGCCCCAGGCCTGGCACAAGGTTGAGTGCCTCACGCAACTAGTGGTGTGTCTGGCAAATAGCTTGGCACTGGC
>JAWWPC010000048.1:0-30278 GCA_033851055.1 Kribbellaceae bacterium
ACGAAAATCCAGTGGCCTGAGTCACACTTTCCGGGGCGTGGAGCAGCGCGAGCGCCGCAGCACAGCCGTCCGGTGGCCGCCGACCTGCCGAGGCCGTGGTGATCGGCGAGAACGGTCGCGCCCTCCAGCAGCATCAGCCACTGCCGCCCGACCAGGTCCATGAGTTGTTTCACGCCGGATCGTGCCCGTCGCCGGAACTCGACGACATGGACTCGATCGCCCGTGCTTGTGTGATCAGGTCGGCTGCTTGGTCCTCAGCACCACACGCCGCGCACCACGCCCGAATGTCCCGGTCGGTCGGCGCCTGTGCGCCGTGCTCCAGTTTGCTGATGCGCGTGAAATGCCAACCGGTCGCGGCGGCAAGCTCGCGACCGGTCAGGCCAGCATCTTTGCGCAGGTTCCGAAGGCGAAGCCCGAGGGCTTCTTGTACCTTTCGAGCTGAGCTATTCGGGGTTGTATTCACTGTAAGGAATACCCAGGGGCCACACTTGATCGAATGCCTTGCGGCACATCTCGACGGTTGCCGGGTTTGTGGTGGTCGTTAGTGAGTTGTTCAATCCTGACCCGGCATAGTGCAGGAAGACGGCCCGTTCGTCATCGAATAGGTAGTAGTCGTTGCCGGGGATGCAGAGTTCCGAGACCTGGCGTCTTGGCACGAACCGCACATCCTCGCCAGCTTCCACCATCGGATGACCAATGGTGAGCGTCCAACGCTGATAGTCGCTGAGCGGTTCGGAAACAATGCGTGCGCGCTTCACTGTTCTCCCGGCTGCCACGTGACCGCATAGCGTCGTACACCAATCCTGAAGCCATTCAAGGTCGTCCGGTTCGCCGGCTGCCCACTTCGCCATGTGCGGCAATTCAACCTCCGTGCCGTAGGCGTCGCGAGTCTCCAGATGAACCGAGCTGTGCTTGAACGTCTTCAGTAGGTCTTGAAAGTCGTCGTTGGTGATCTCTTCCACGGGTCCTACTTGAAGAACTGAATCATGCGGTCCGGGATCTCGACGGCGGTCTCACCGTTCGGGAGATTGAGGGCCGCCAGTGCGTCAGGGTCGTCGACGACCCACCCCTGCACGACCCAACTTCCACGGTCGGTTTTGTAGAGGGTGGGCGAATTGGTGGGCTGGGAGTCCGGGTCGCCAGCAACCAGCGTGAGCTTCATGATGATCCCCTCGCTTCCGTCGTTGCGTGAACTTGCCCTGCGACCACCCGCTCCCGGGCAACGATCCGGCCCTGAGCGCGTCGTACGTCGACGCACTCAGCGCGGAGTTCGCATCTCTCCCAGTCCACCAGCTGCGCAGGCAGCGCACCGACACAGAAGGACGACATGCCGAACGGGGACGTCGAGGCCTACCGGCCGAGGGCACCTTAGCCCCGGCGAACCGACCTCAGCCCCGACCGAACCCGTGCCGTCCCGCTCCGGGGGTGCTCGGCTGCGCGGGAGGTCTGGCCAGATCCTATTAGCGGACCCGACCCCAGGCGAGGCCCTGACCGTCCTGACGCCTGGCGATGCTGCACGCACAAGGGAAGTGGTCCGCACCAGGCAACTGGACGACCTCGACACTTCGTGCGGCCAGATCGTCGGTGAGGAAGATCCGGTCGATCGATCGGCCGTCGGGTGTTGTGCTCGGCGGCTGGTGCCCGAAACCGTCGACGAGGTCCAGCCGCCCGAGCCTGGTGAAGAAGTCTTTCGGCTGACGCATGTTGAGGTCGCCGGCGATGACGGCTCGACGCACGCCCCGGGCCTCGAGCTCCCTCCCCAGGAAGGCCGTCAGCTCGGTACCGAACCGGCGACCGGCGCCCTCGGTGTAGGAGTACCCGACGCCGTCGACGCTCCGGGCCATGTGGATCGGACAGATCTGACCGCCGACGATGTCGACCTGCCCGATCGGGCCGAAGTCGCCCCTGGCCACCAGAAAGCCTTTCTGGTGCCACTCGAGCCGCTCGCCGGTGGACCAGTGGAGCATGTCGAACGGCGGGTCGGGCAGATTGATCCGGTCGATCTCCTGCAGCGGGTACGTCGACGCGATCCCGACGCCGAGCCGCCGTACTCCGGGGATGTGAGAGTCGGACCAGTCATGGCGCAGCAGGTGCAGCTCACGGCCGGGCATCGCGGCTGTCGCCAGCCGTTCGAGCTGGTCGCCGTCGCAGTTCAATTCCGTGACGATCAGCACGTCAGGCCGAAGCCCCGCGATGACCCCTCCGAAGTACGGCGTCCGGTCGGCGTCGACGTACCGCTTGTCCTGGTCGACCAGACGCCCGCCCGCCACGTTGGCGAACGCCACGCAGAGTTCGTCGGAACAGTCCACGCCCTGCATCATCCCGGTCGCCTGGGTCAGGCTGATCGATGCGGGCCCGGGCGCGACCTTCCACGCCCGCCGTCGATCGAGTCTCGCCGGGACGGCCTGCGAGTGGGCGCAGTCAGTTCCGGGGCGGGATCTCGCCCGAGCCGCGGATCGTCAGCTTGACCGGAACCCGGACCGTACGACCCGGCCGGTGCGGTTCGGGCAGGCGCTCAGTCATCAACTGGATCGCCGTACGGGCCATCACGTCCGCGGACTGCGCCACAGCGGTCAGGCCCGGGCTCAGCAGATCACCCAGCGCAAGATCGTCGAACGACACCAGCGCCACTTGATCCCGCCGGCCGGCCATGCCGCGCAGCACCTCAGCAGTGGTCATGTTGTTGGCGCTCAGGAGCGCGGTCGCCGGCTCGGGCCGGTCCAGTACCGCGGACAGAGTGATACCGATGCCCTCAGTGGTCGGTTCGGACAGATGAACCAGGTCCTCGTCCACGTCGATCCGGTGTCGCGCCATCGCGGCGCGGTAGGCGACCACCCGCTCCCGGGCGGTGAAGATTCGCTCGTCGTCGCCGAGGTAGGCGATCCGGCGATGCCCTTGGCGGACCAGGTGATCGATCGCCTGGTCGATGCCGCCGGCGTTGTCGGCCAGCACCGCGTCGGCCTCGATACCGTGCGCCGGCCGGTCGATCGTGACGACCGCCATACCGGCGTCCACGTGCGGCGCCAGGTAGTCCTGCGTCTCTCCGATCGGCGCCATGATGAGCGCGTCCGGGCGGCGGGCGACGAACTCCAGGCAGACCTCCCGCTCGCGGTCCGGGTCCTCGTCCGTCAGGCCGATCATCACCACCGATCCGCTCCCCCGGGCCCACAGTTCGACCGCGCGGCCGAGTGAGGCGAAGAACGGGTCGCCGATGTCGCGGATCACCACGGCAATGGTCCCGGTCCGGCCCCGGCGCAGCATCCGGGCGCTCTCGTTCGGGGTGTAGTTGAGATCCTTGATCGCGGCCTGGACCTTCGCCGTCAGCTCCGGGCTGACGTTCGGCTCCTCGTTGACCACCCTGGAGACGGTCTTGAGGGCCACGCCCGCCCGTGCCGCGACCTCCTTCATGGTGGGCCGGCGCTGCCCAGTGACACTTGACACACCGGAGCCGTTCAGACCGCTGACGCTCATGTCAGGCCCACCTCTCGTCGGATCAGCTCTCGACAACAACCGGGATGATCATCGGGCGACGGCGGTGGGTGTCACTGACCCACTTGCCGACCACCCGGCGAATCACCTGCTGCAACTGGTACATGTCGTCCACGCCGGTCCCGATCGCCCTCTCGATCTCGGCCTCGATCTTCGGCTTGAGCGTGTCGAAAACGGCGTCGTCCTCGGCGAACCCCCGGGCATGGATCTCCGGACCGGCCGTCAGCTTGCCGGTGACAGAGTCCATCACGGCGATCACCGAAATGAAACCCTCGTCGCCGAGAATCCGCCGGTCCTTCAGCGAAGTCTCGGTGATGTCGCCGACGGTGGAGCCGTCGACGAACACATAGCCGCAGTCGACCTTGCCGGCGATCGTCGCCTTCTGGTGCATCAGGTCCACGACCACCCCGTCCTCGACCACGACCACGTTCTGGGCCGGTACGCCGGTGCGACGAGCCAGCTCGGCGTTCGCCTGCAGGTGCCGGATCTCGCCGTGTACCGGCATCACGTTGCGCGGCTTGACGATGTTGTAGCAGTAGAGCAGCTCACCCGCACTCGCGTGGCCGGACACATGCACCAGGGCATTGCCCTTGTGGATCACGTTCGCGCCGTGCCGGGTCAGCCCGTTGATCACCCGGAACACGGAGTTCTCGTTTCCCGGGATCAAGGAAGACGCCAGTACGACGGTGTCGCCCGGCTGGATCTGCACCACGTGGTGGTCGTTCGCGGCGATCCGGGACAGCGCGGACATCGGCTCGCCCTGCGAACCAGTGGAGACCAGCACCACCTGCTCCGGCGGGTAGTCGTCGAGCTCGCGCATGTCGATCAAGGTGTCGCCGGGCACGTTCAGGAAGCCCAGATCCCGGGCCACTCCCATGTTGCGCACCATCGAGCGGCCGACGTACGCGACCTTGCGGCGATGCTTCACGGCGGCGTCCATCACCTGCTGGACCCGGTGCACATGGGAGGCGAAGCAGGCGACGATGATGCGCTGCTGCCTGGCGTTGGTGAAGACGCGGTCCAGCACCGGCGCGATGTCGCGCTCGTGGGTGGTGAAACCGGGCACCTCGGAGTTGGTGGAGTCGACGCAGAACAGATCCACGCCCTCCTCACCGAGCCGGGCGAAGGCACGCAGGTCGGTGATGCGGTTGTCCAGCGGCAACTGGTCCATCTTGAAGTCGCCGGTGTGCAGCACCAGACCGGCCGGCGTACGGATGGCGACCGCCAGAGCGTCAGGGATCGAGTGGTTCACCGCGATGAACTCGCACTCGAACGGGCCGAACCGGACAACCTCGCCCTCGACGACGGTCTGCTGCGGCACGTTGCGGTGCCGGTGCTCCCTCAGCTTGCCCTCGAGCAGCGCCAGGGTGAGCTGCGAACCGACCACCGGGATGTCGCCGCGCTCCCGCAACAAGTACGGCACGCCGCCGATGTGGTCCTCGTGGCCGTGCGTCAGGACGACCGCCGCGATGTCGTCCAGCCGGTCCCGGATCGGCTCGAAGTCCGGCAGGATCAGGTCGACGCCAGGCTGGTTCTCGTCCGGGAAGAGTACGCCGCAGTCGACGATCAGCAGCTTGCCGTCGTACTCGAAAACGGTCATGTTCCGGCCGACCTCGCCGAGACCACCGAGCGGGATGACGCGCAGCGCCCCGGCTGCCAGCGGAGCCGGGGCGGTCAGTTCTGGATGGGGATGGCTCATGCAATCAGTCCTGCCGTCTTGAGGTCGGTGGTGAGCCAGTCGATCTGTTCGGGGGTCGCGTCGATCAGCGGCGCACGGGTGGTCCGGTGCTCGATCACCCCGGTCAGCTGCAACGCGGCCTTCACCATGATGGCCCCCTGGGTACGGGTCATGATCGCCTCGACGACGGGCACCAGTTGGCGATCGATCTGCTGTGCGGTGGCGAGGTCTCCAGCGGTCACGGCGGCGATCATCTCGCGGTACTGCTCGCTCGCGACATGGCTGACGACGCTGATGATCCCGACGGCCCCGATCGACAGCAGGGCGAGGTTCAGTTCGTCGGCGCCGCAGTAGTAGGCCAGGTCAGAGTTGGCCAGCACCTTGGTGGTACCCGCGATGTCCCCCTTGGCATCCTTCACCGCGACGATCCGCGGGTGCTCGGCCAGCGCCAGCAGGGTGTCTGTCAGGATCGGGACACCGGTGCGGCCGGGGATGTCGTAAGCAATCACGGGCAGGCCGGTGGCGTCGGCGACGGCGAAGAAGTGCGCCTTGATGCCGGCCTGCGGAGGCTTGTTGTAATACGGCGTGACGACCAGCAGGCCGTTCGCACCGGCGGCCTCAGCGGCCTTCGCCGACTCGACGCTGTGCGCGGTGTTGTTGGACCCCACGCCGGCGACGACCTGGGCCCGGTCGCCGACCGCGGCCAGTACGGCGCGCAGCAACTGGATCTTCTCGTCATCCGTGGTGGTCGGCGACTCGCCGGTGGTCCCGCTGATCACCAGGGTGTCGTTACCGTGGTCGACCAAGTGGTTCGCGACCTTCTGCGCAGCGTCGAGATCGAGCGAGCCGTCGGGCCGGAACGGGGTGATCATCGCCGTCGACACGCGGCCGAACGGCGGCGTCTGTGAGGCGGAAGTTGCTGCTAAGGACATGGGCTCAGGTTACCGCTCCCAATGCCTCGAGAAATGAGTAGGTCTGGTGGCTGTCCGCTCGGGGGTCCGGACAGCCACCAGACTCAACTCCCCTATCGTGACAACGAAGACAGACGTTACAAGTTCCCCGAAAAAAGTCGGAAAAACTTCTGACGTCTACAGTGCGTCGCGGGCCGATCACCCATCGTCAGGAACCCGTCGGCGCCGACTCCGCAAAGTCAGGCGTCGTAGTCCAGCGTGACCTTGGAGCTGGTCGGGTGCGACTGGCAGGTGAGCACGTAGCCGGCCCGGATCTCGTCCGGCTCCAGCGCCCAGTTCGTGTCCATCCGGACCGAGCCCTCCACGACCTTCGCTCGGCAGGTGCCGCAGACCCCGCCCTTGCAGGCGAACGGCGCATCAGCCCGTACGGCGAGTGTCGCGTCGAGCACAGCCTTGGCGTGCTCACCCAGCGGGAAGCTCGACGTGCGCCCGTCAAGGATCACCGTCACCTCTGCGGCGTCCTCGTCCAGGGCGGTCTCCTCGACCCGGGCAACCGGTACCTCGTCGCCGACGTGGAAGAGCTCAGCGTGCACGTTCTCCCGCTCTACTCCCTGTGTCAGCAGCAGCTCCTGTGCGCCGACGACCAGCGCGTACGGCCCGCAGAGGAACCACTCGTCGACCGACTTCACCGGCAGGATCGCGTCGATCATCCGGCTGAGCCGCGCGCTGTCGATCCGCCCGTTGAACAGCTCGACCTCGGTCGATTCGCGTGACAGCACATGCACCAGGTGCAGGCGTTCGGCGTACACATCCTTCAGGTCGGCCAATTCGTCCGCGAACATCACCGAGCCGACGGTGCGGTTCCCGTACAGCAGCGTCACCCGGCTCTGCGGCTCCACGGCCAGCGTGGTCGCGACGAGCGACAGCACCGGCGTGATGCCACTACCCGCTGCGATGAAGGCGTAGTGCTTCGCGTTCGCCGGGTCCAGCGACGTACCGAATCGTCCCAGCGGGGTCATCACGTCGATGGTGTCGCCGACCTTCAGCCCGGTCGCGGCGTACGTCGAGAACTCGCCGCCCGGGAGGCGCTTCACCGCGATCCGAAGGACACCCGATCCCGCGGGTGAGCAGATCGAGTAACTGCGGCGGACCTCGTCGCCGGTCCGGCGCACAGTGAGGTGCTGCCCGGCGGCGAAGTCGTACTCGGCCGCCAGCTCGGGCGGTACCGCGAAGGTGATCGCGACCGAGTCGTCCGTGATCGCATCGATCGCCGCCACCTCCAACGGGTGGAACGTCGCCCGCCGCCTACTGACCATGGTCGTCATCAGGCGGCTCTCAGATGGCTTTGAAGTGATCGAAGGGTTCGCGGCAGGAATTGCAGCGCCAGAGCGACTTGCACGAGGTTGAGCCGAATCGGCTGAGCTCGGTCGTGTCCGGCGAACCGCACAACGGGCAACGGATCGTCAGCGATAGCGCCACCGGTTCCCCGACGGCGCGGCGACCGGTCGGCGGCGCGATGCCGTACTCGACCAGCTTCGCCTTGCCCGACTCGCTCATCCAGTCCGTCGTCCAGGCCGGCGACAACACCGTCTCCACGCGGCCCTTGACCCCGAGCGAGCCGAGCGTCAACGCGATCTCGCGGCGGATCACGTCCATCGCCGGACAGCCCGAGTACGTCGGGGTGATGGTGACGACGACCTCGTCCCCCTCGTGCCGTACTCCCCTCAGCACCCCGAGATCCGCGATCGTCAACACCGGGACCTCCGGATCCGGCACTTCCCCCACCGCCGCCCAAACCCCTGCGTCCTGACGGGTCACCAGGAAGCTCCGGGGTGTGAGCGGGCCACGTGCTGCAGCTCCGCGAGGAGGTAGCCGAGGTGTTCGGTGTGCCGCCCGTCGCGACCACCTTCATGCTGGTACGACGATTCTGGCCGCGTGCAGGTCGATGCGTCGATCACCTCGAGGACCTGGCGCTCCCACTCGGCCGCGAGCTTGGCTGGATCTACCGCCACTGCGAGCCGTTGGACCAAGTCGTCCGTCGCGAACATCTCTGCGGTGTACGGCCACATGTTGTCCAGCCCGGCCTGCATCCGTCGGTGGCTCTCCTCCGTGCCGTCGCCGAGCCGCAGCACCCACTGGGTCGCGTGGTCGACGTGGTACGCGACCTCTTTGACAGCTTTGCCCGCAACACCTGCGAGAGTCTCGTCCGCCGACGCACGCAACTCGTCGTACAGGAGATGTTGGTACGTCGCGAAGTAGAGCAGGCGGGCGATGGTGGTGGCGAAGTCGCCGCTCGGTAGTTCGCAGAGCTGCAGGTTGAGGAAGTCCCGCTCGTCGCGGAAGTAGGCCAGGTCGTCCTCGCCGCGTCCGGCGCCCTCGACCTCACCGGCGTACGCGAGCAGCGTGCGGGCCTGGCCGAGCTGGTCGAGTCCGATGTTGCCCAGAGCAACGTCCTCCTCCAGCTGCGGTGCGGCCGCGATCCACTCGGCGGTGCGCTGCGCCGCGATCAGCGCGTCGTCACCGAGGCGGAGCGTGTAGGTGAAGAGGTCGTTCACAGCTGCTCGACCCCGTCCGGGATGTGGTAGAAGGTCGGGTGCCGGTAGACCTTGTCGCCGGCCGGGTCGAAGAACTCGTCTTTCTCCTCCGGACTGGAGGCGGTGATCTCCGAGGCCGGCACGACCCAGATCGAGACGCCCTCCTGGCGGCGGGTGTAGACGTCGCGGGCGTTGCGCAGCGCCATCGTCGCATCCGGCGCGTGCAGGCTGCCGACGTGCACGTGCGACAGGCCGCGGCGGGACCGGATGAAGACCTCCCAGAGCGGTTCGATCAAGCGCGGTTCGATCATGCGGCACCTTCCTTGGCAGCGGTCTGCTTCGCGGCGTAGGCCGCAGCCGCCTCCCGGACCCAGGCGCCGTCCTCATGCGCCTTCACCCGGTGTGCGAGTCGCTCCTGGTTGCATGGGCCGTTGCCCTTGACAACTTCGTAGAGTTCGGTGAAGTCGGGCTCGGTGAAGACGTAGTGGCCGTCCTCGAACCGCAACCCGTCGTCCGGCACGCGCAGGCCGAGGACGTCGGCCTGCGGCACGGTCATGTCGACGAACCGCTGCCGCAGTTCGTCGTTGCTGTGCCGCTTGATCCCCCACGCCATCGACTGCTCCGAGTGCGTCGAGTTGGCGTCGGGCGGCCCGAACATCATCAGGCTCGGCCACCACCAGCGGTCCAGCGCATCCTGTGCCATCGCCTTCTGTCCGTCAGTGCCGTTGCACAGCGTGTACAGGATCTCGAACCCCTGCCGCTGGTGGAACGACTCTTCCTTGCAGACCCGCACCATCGCCCGCGCATACGGCCCGTACGAACAGCGACACAGCGGCACCTGGTTGACGATCGCGGCGCCGTCGACGAGCCAGCCGATCGCGCCGATGTCAGCCCAGGTCAGCGTCGGGTAGTTGAAGATGCTCGAGTACTTCTGGCGGCCGCTGTGCAGCAGGTCCAGCAGGTCGGCGCGATCGACGCCGAGCGTCTCCGCGGCGGCGTACAGGTAGAGGCCGTGGCCGGCCTCGTCCTGGACCTTGGCCATCAGGATCGCCTTCCGCCGCAGCGACGGGGCGCGACTGATCCAGTTGCCCTCCGGCTGCATACCGATGATCTCGGAGTGCGCGTGCTGCGCGATCTGCCGGATCAGCGTCCTGCGGTACCCGTCGGGCATGGCGTCGCGCGGCTCGATCCGGCCGTCAGCGTCGATTGTCGCCTGGAAGGAGTCCATGGCCGCCAGCATAGCCCACTTGTGACACGTCGTCTGCAAAATCGACGAGAAGTGTCACACGCATCGGGCACCCGCCGGCTTGGGGGTGCTAGCACCACCTGATGAGTGGGTTCAGACCGCTGGGGCCGGGCGTGCCGCGACGGCAGGATTCTGGACAACAGATCAACCCGCACACAGTTTTCGAAAGGGATGAATCCCGTGACGCAAGTGACCTCGCATCCGGCCTCGCCCGCCGCCGACCATCGCGGTCCGGTCATGGGCGCCGAGCGGGCGCTGGCCCCCGACCTGATCCGCGGCGCCATGCTGCTGATGATCGGCCTGGCCAACGCTGCCAACTTCGCCTTCGCCGGCAGCCCCGGCCTGAATGGGAACCCGCACGGCCTCGAGCGGATCCTCAACTTCGTCAAGATCACGCTGGTCGACGCCCGGGCCTACCCGGTGTTCGCGGTGATGTTCGGCTACGGCCTGGTCCAGCTGGCCCGGCGCCAGCGGAACTCGGGCGCCACGCCGGGCGCAGTACGGAAGGTCCTGCTGAAGCGCAACACCTGGCTGGTCGCCTTCGGCCTGGTCCACGCGACGCTGTTGTACTTCGGTGACTTCCTCGGCGCCTACGGCATCGTCGGAGTGCTCTGTACCCTGCTGCTCCTCAACAGGGGCGACAAGTTCCACAAGATCGTCCTGTGGATCTGGGGTGCGCAGATCGTCTACACGATCGTCGTAGCGGGTCTGACCGCACTGGCCGTCGTGAACCCGTCCGGTCCTGTCCACGGGATGACGAACAGCCCGAACCCGTCGCTGGGCGCCACGAGCTACGCAGCGAGCCTGGTCGACCGGCTGCACGAGTGGCCCGCGCACACGGCGTACGTGCTTGGCTTCACCGTCATCGTGTGGCTGGGCATGTGGGCAGCTCGCAAGCAGCTACTAGAGAACCCGCAGGCACACCGCACCTTGCTGACCCGCGTTGCCGTCGTCTGCATGAGCATCACGGTGATTGGTGGGCTGCCGCTCGCTCTGGTTGCTGCCGGCTGGCTGCACGTCGACAGCGCTGCGCTGTCCTCGATGAACCTTCTGCACAACGTCAGCGGTCAGTTCGGCGGACCTGGGTACATCGCGCTGTGGGCACTGCTGGTCGCGAAGTTGATGGCTCGTCGCCAGCCGTTGAGCCTGCCGGTGGTGGCGATCTCCGCACTCGGCCAGCGGTCGATGTCAGGCTACCTGTTCCAGTCGGTCTCCTGGATGGTGCTGCTGGCACCGTTCACGCTCAACCTGGGCGACCGGCTCGGCAACACGGCCTTCACGGCAGCCGGCGCGGCGATCGCGGTCTGGACGATCTCGGTGATCACCGCCTACCAGATGAAGAAGCACTCCTACCGAGGTCCCGCCGAAACCCTCCTCCGGCGGCTGACCTACTGATCTTCGGCAGGGCACTTGCCCGACGGGTGCCCTGCCGAAGGCTTCCCCGCACCGCCACCCACCGCGGCCACCTTTCTCCACCGCCACCTCCCCCGGCGGTCAGCCCCCAGCGCCTTCCTTCCCCTCAGCAGGGCACCTTTGCCAACAAGGTGTCCTGCCGAAGTGTTTTACCAGGCCCTTTGAAAGGATGGTCCCCATGAGCGACGACTTCGGCGTACCGGAACCCGACCACCTGACTTCGATCGGGGCGCCCGAAGACGCGATCGCCGAGTCGAGCGTCCGGTTGGCGTTGCCGGCCGAGGCGGATGCGATCGGGCAGATCCAGGTCGCCGCTTGGCGCCGGGCGTACGAAGGTCTGCTGCCGGTCGACGTACTGGCGGACCTCAACCCGGCTCAGTTCGCCGCTCAGTGGCGCGCCGCACTGCTCGTTCCGGGTGAAGCGCGCAACCGCGTGATGGTCGCACTGGCCGGTCGCACCCTGGTCGGCTTTGCCGCGATCACCGCGTCCGACGACCCCGACGCCAACCCGCACCACGACGCCCTGGTCGCCGAACTCGCGGTCGACCCCGAAGCCACCCGCGCCGGCCACGGCTCGCGGCTGCTGAACGCGGTCGTCGACACGATCCGCGCGGACGGCTTCAGCCGTGTCACCGTCTGGGTGAACACGACCGACGACGTACTGCGTGCGTTCTACACCGGGGCCGGCTGGGCTCCCGACGGCGCCCACCGCGAATTGGACCTCTACGGCGACGGCAGCGTCCGGGTCAAGCAGATCCGCCTGCACACGGACCCCGGCTCCGCCGACGACTGATCCCGGACGCGGGTTGACCCTGCCCCCGGGGTCAGGGTCTACGGTCCTGCGATGCACCTCTTGCTCGTATCCGGAAGCACTCGCGCCGCGTCCACCAACACCGCCGTACTGCGAACTGCTCAAGTCTTGGCACCCGCCGACGTCACCACCACCCTGTACGGCGAGTTGTCGGAACTGCCGGCCTTCAACCCTGACGACGACCGGCCACCGCTGCATCCGACGGTGTCGCGACTACGTGCCGAGATCGAGGCTGCTGACGCGTTGCTCTTCTGTACGCCGGAGTACGCGGGCGCGTTGCCGGGGAGCTTCAAGAACCTGCTTGACTGGACAGTCGGCGGCATCGGGATGGACGGCAAACCCGTTGCCTGGATCAACGTCTCGTCAGTGGCGGCGCCGACCGGCGGCGCAGATGCGCACGCGTCTTTGGTCAAAGTGCTTGGCTACGTCAACGCACACATCGTCGAGGCCGCGTGTAGCCGGTTGCCGATGACGCGTCAGTCCGTCGGGCCGGACGGCCTGGTCAGCGATCCGGAAATACGAGCGGGCATCGCCGCCACGATCGACGCCCTCAGCTCAACCACCTGAACCCGGGCCAATTGTGTTCGCCGATCGGCAGTCCACGCCAGGCCGGCGCTGCGGCAGGTTCGCCTGCCGGTTTCCGCTTTGACTGGCCCGCAAGCCACCTTCAGGGGGTACACGACGGGTGCGTAGCAAGAGGAGCTCGGAAATTTGTAGATCGGAAGCGATATAGAGATCGAGTCCGATCTACAAGTTTCGGCTCTCCTTCAGGCGTCGGGTGGCGCGGGTCGCATGCGGTCGCGGACCGTTCAAGTTGCTCCGCCCGGACCAGGAGGGTGTGGATTGCGGCGAGGAATTCGGGCGGCCTGGATGCATGGCAGGTCGTCGGACCACCAAGCCGGAGCGGGCTTGGTCAGCTGACTGTAGATCGCCGGAATCACCGGCCAGTCGAAGTCCAACTCACCGTCGAGCTCCTCGAACGAATAGTTCCTGGTTCGAACGCTGCACCATGACCGCGCTAATCCAGCGCTGTCAGCTGTGGTGGCCGGCGCTGAGGGCAGGCGCGAACAGACAGGTCGCTGTGCTCGGGTTGAATGATCGCATGGCGTTCGACGAAACCTGGATCCCACCACAGACACATGAGCTCGGTACGCCGGACGGTCGCGTGTTGCGGTACTGCTTGTACGGCCCGGCGGCCGGTTTGCCTGTGATCGCGCATCACGGCACACCGGGCACCCGGTGGGAGCGACCGGACGTGATCCAGGCGATCGAGGAGGCAGGCCTGCGGGTGCTTCTCCACGGTAGGCCGGGCTTCGGCTCGACCCGACAACCCGGCCGCGTTGTTGCGGATGTCGCCGAGGACGTGCGACTCCTGGCCGACGCGCAAGGCTGGGAGCAGTTCACAGTGACGGGTTTCTCCGGAGGTGGTCCGCATGCGCTCGCTTGCGCTGGGCTGTTACCCGATCGGGTGATTCGCTGCAGCACTGTGGCAGGTATTGCTCCACCCGATACGCCCGGGCTCGATTTCATCGGCACACTCGACTGGGCCAGGGACGCGAGCCAGGGCGAGGATCTCTTGCGTCCCGACCTCCAGCGGCGAGGGCGGGAGGTCCTCGCCGAGATCGAAGCCGGCGTACAGGGGTCGATCGGACGTTCGGGAAAACCGGGACGGGCCGAGCGGATGAGGGCGACCTGCATCGAAGGCCTGGACGGCTGGATCGACGACAACCTCGCACTGATCCGTCCGTGGGGCTTCGATCTGGGCAAGATCGCTGCACCCCTCAGCATCTGGTATGGCTCGGAGGACGAGAACACAACCCGCGAACACACGGAGTGGCTGCTGGCCAACGTGCCTGGAGCGGAGCGGCACGAGTACCCGGGCGGACACGACCCCGAGGACGCCGACTACCGGCGGATGCTCGCCTGGCTCCGCGGCTGAGCGTGAAGCCGGCTACCAGCTAGCAAGTTACGACTATCAACGTGTGGGATGTGAACCCTGGCCCCGCCGACGTAGCGTGACCGTCACTGAGGGCAGGCGCGTAAGGCAGTAGACCCAGCAACTCGAACACAGCCATGGCGCCGCTGGGCACCCGCACGGCCGGAGCAGCTCTTTATCAAACGCAACGCGGAGGTCCTAAATGTCCCCACGACCTTCCCGGATTGATCTCCATGCTCACTACGTCCCTGACTTCTACCGGGCGGCGCTCGCTGCGGCAGGACTCAGCAGTCCCGACGGCATTCCGGCTGTACCGAGTTGGGATGAAACGACGGCGCTGCAGGCGATGGACGCCCTGTCCGTGCGTACGGCGATACTGTCCATCTCTTCCCCTGGTGTCCATTTCGGGGACAAGGGCAAGGCGGTCGAAATGGCAAGGCTGGTCAACGAGGAGGCAGTGCAGCTGGCCGAACGGCACCCGGGGAGGTTCGGCTTCTTCGCAAGCCTGCCGGTGCCGGAGATCGAGGAGAGCGTCGAAGAACTGCGTTACGCGCTGGACGTACTAGAAGCGGACGGCATCGTGCTGGAGACGAACCAGCGCGGGATGTACCTGGGCGACGAGAGACTCGAGCCGATCTTCGCGGAGGTGGCCGCGCGAAACTCGGTGATCTTCATCCACCCGACCTCGCCCTTCGGCGCTGACGAGCCGTCACTGGGCTACCCCGCTCCGGTGCTTGAGTTCATGTTCGAGACCACGCGCTCGATTGCAGACCTCATTCTCGCCGGCGTTCTGCAAAGGCACCCTGGGCTGCGTGTGATCGTGCCCCATGCCGGGGCTGCCTTGCCAGTCCTGGTCAACCGCATCGACCTCCTCGCCCCGGCGCTGTCCAACGGCGCTCTCGTGCCAGAGGCGCGGGAGGCGATGAAGCAGCTGCACTTCGATCTTGCGGGTGCTCCGGTCGAGGAGTTGCTGCGGGCGTTGCTGTCGGTGGCAAGCCCGGAGAAGCTGCACTACGGGAGCGACTATCCCTTTACCCCGCTCGCCGCATGCAGCGCACTTGCGACCCGCCTGGAGAACACTCCTACGCTTACGGACTCTCTGCGGGATGCCGTCTTCCACTCCAATTCCGTCCGACTGTTCCCGCGATGTGCCGGCGCTGGCCGCAGCCACTAGCCACTGTCCGGGCCGCACGGTGCAGGGTGCCGTGCGTCAGGCGAGGCAGAACTCGTTGCCTTCGGGGTCTTGCAGGATGAGGTGGATGTCATCGGAGGTGTCGAACCTCTCGGTGACGGTGGCGCCGAGGGCGATCAGGCGGTCTGCTTCGGCGTCGATCCTGGTACGCCGCGCGTCGCCGTCAAGGGCGGGCGCGACCTTGATGTCGAGGTGCAGGCGATTCTTGCCCGCTTTGGCCTCGGGGACCTTCAGGAAGAAGATGTCCGGCCGGTCTCGTTCCTGATCGACCAGGGTGCGGCCGACGTTGCGCAGCTCCACCGGGATGCCGTTGGCGTCGGCGTACTCGTCCCAATTGGCGAAGCCCTCGGGAACACCGAACGGGAAGTCGTAGCCGCCGAGTGCTGCCATCCAGAAGCGGGCCACGCGGTCCGGATCGGCGCAGTCGAACACGATGTGCAACTCGAAGGCAGTACTCATCCGTCGGACCGGGCTCGGTAAAGGTCTGGGAGCAGGCAGATCCCGCCGCCGTGGTGCATCATCTCGCGGCCCCCGGATGCACCGTTCAGCTGGGCTCCGCGAGCGCCCACAGGTAACTCCTCGTCGGACAGGCCCACCAGCCGCGTGCCCAGGTGGACGCCCCAATAGAACTCCAGCTGCCCCACGGGCAGTTCACCCCAGTTTGTCGCCATGATCACCTCAGCCGATCGTCGGTCCCGCGATCGTAGAACCCAGCACCGACATTTGAAACTCAGCGATACGCACGGGCCTGTACCTCGAACAGTTCGGCGTACTGGCCGCCGGCCGCCAGCAGCTCTTGATGACTGCCGACCTCGGCAATCCGGCCGTCCGTCAGTACGACGATGAGGTCGGCCATCCGGACGGTGGAGAACCGGTGCGACACCAGTACCGTGATCCCGCCGGTCTCCGCAGCGGCGATCCGCGAGGCCTCGGCAAATCGTTCGTACAACGCGTGCTCGGCCCCAGGGTCGAGCGCGGCCGTCGGCTCGTCCAGCAACAACAGCAGCGGGCGCTCCTGCAGGAAGGACTGCCGGATCCACTGAGCGCCTCGTTGAGGCCGCAATTCGTGGCGCGGAGGAGCGCGTACTTCGCACTGGCAGATCAGCGCCGGTTTGTTGCTCGGTCTCAGCGTCGCGCTCGATCAGGACGATCGAGTGATCGGTCATCGGGTGGGTTCCCCACCGCCGTGAGCCGGGCCACCCCAGCGTTTGGTGTCCGGTTCCAGGTTCCGGTCGCGGTGCCGGCCAGGATCGGGTTTGAGGCAGACCCCGGCTGCCTCCAGGGCTCCGTCGAGCGCTTGCAGTTCACCCGGCAAGTTGCTCTCCCCGAGCGATGCGGACGTAGCTGGCTTGCCACTCAGGGCCCGGATCTGCGATCAGTCGGCAGCCCAGATCCAGGGTCGTGGCCCGTGCAGGCCCCGCAGGCACTCAATTCGGTGCTCGGTCTCCGCGTGGGATGATGTTCCTTGGCCTGCCTTGTTCGCGAGCCAGGTCGTCATCCGGAGTTCCCGGATGTCGCGCAGGAGGGGGTAGGTCGGAGCCTTGAGTACGTCGTAGCCGTAGATGGTGGCGAAGTCGCTGTACTGCTCGGTGGTGATCCAACGGAAGCTGTCGTACTCACTGGCCATGAGCGCAAGGTCCCACTCAGGTGGTCCGAGGGAGAAGCGTTCGAGATCAAGGATGAGGACTCGGCCATCAGCGGTAGCGACGACGTTGTCGGTGTGCGGGTCGCCATGAATGATCGCGGTCGGCAGATCAGTGCTGGCTGGCCATTGTGCTTCGAAGTCGGCCAGGCGCTGACGAAGGAAGTCCTTGTCTGCCTCGACCAGCGGCGATGCATCGATTCGTTCGGCGATACGGACGAATGGCTGGACTCCGGCAAGCAGTGGGTCTGACGGTGCGGCCGTCGCGTGCAACCGGACAAGGTAGCTCGCGATCTCGGCAGGAGTGGCGGATCTGTGCTCAGGGAGCCTCTCCCAGAAGGTGACGGTGTAGGCGCCCTGGTCGACGGCGTCCCCGATGGAGACGACCGCGGGGAGGTCGACCGCAGCGAGCCATTGGGAGATGGCGACTTCGCGGTGCGCGACGGCTTGCTGGCCGGGGAACCGCGTGACCTTGGCGATGACGGAGTCGCCTACGGCAAAGGTGGCGCTGTCACCGAGGCTCAGCAACTCGGGCCTGATCGGTTCGATGGCCGTTTGATCGCATGCCGCGAGAAGCCGGTCGAGTTCAGCCTGTGGGGCCGAGTGCATCAGGCGGGCACCTGGGTCAGTCGGCTGATGCTGTGCCGCAGCTCCGCAACATCGCGGAGCCGGGCATGCGGCCGGGTGGCGGTATAGAGCTCCCGCAGGTAGCCGCGGATCCGACCGGATCGCAGCGGCTCGGCTATCATGACGGCCCGATTGGCGTGGGTCACTGCGATGCTGGGGTCGATCTTCATCCACAAGGTGGCGATCTTGAGTTGGCAGAAAGCGCGGGACCGGGCGTAGGCGTCGGTGTGGCTGGTCGCAGCGAAGCCGAGCTGATCAAGAGCGGGTTCGGGCTGTCCTCCGGTTACGGCGATATCGAAGAGGGAGTGGCCGGCGTCGCCGGCAAGCTCGGCGCGATCGTAGAAGTCCATCCATGGTGCCGGCGGCTGCTGCGGATCGTGGTGGGCGAACTGTTCTTTTGCGTGGTCGATCGCCGCGTGGGTGTCCGAGGTCCGGCCGAGTTTCGCCAGTGGCCGGGATCGGACAACGCTGAGCATCGAGCGTTCAGCGCCGGTGAGGCGGTCGGCGCGGACGTGAGCCAGCTCAATCAGGCTCAGCGCCTCCTGGTAGCAGCCGAGGTGGAACAGTTGCCGCGACATGTCCGACAACATGATGGCCCGCAAGCCGGCGTTACGGGCTTGTTCGGCACAATGCAAGCCGAATCGGAAGTAACGTTGCGCAGACTCGTGGGCTCCGCCGTCGACCGACATCCACGCTGCTACCTGTGCAAGGTTGCCGACGGCGCTGTGCAGGTCGTCGCGCACGTCGGTCTGCACGATGCGTGCCTCAAGGAGACTGGCGGCCCAGCGCAGCTGGCCGGATACCGCCTGCACCGAGAGTTCACCGCCGACGCGATAGTCCCATTCGGTGAACGCTTTCGTGCTTTGGACGATATGGTTGACATCCGAACGGCCGACCAACTGCGGGGGCCGGCCCGGGGGTTCGGCACGCGCGAGGAATTCTGCGACCGGACCGGTGATCGCGAGACCGCTCGCGACGGCGGGGGTGAGAGCGAAGAAGCGGCGGCGATCCACGTTGGTGGTGTCCTCCTCAGGGGCAGATCGGCTGCAGTAGAACCCGAGCTCGGCGTCTGTGCCGACTCCTAGTACTTCCCGCAGCGCCTTGCGGTACTCGGCGTTGGGCCACGTGTGGACGCCACGTTCGAGCTTCGACAGGTAGTTCCCATCGATCGGAGGATCCAATCCGAGCCGCTGGGAAATCCGTGCTGCGGTCCCGGCCTGGGTGAGGCCCAGCGCGCGGCGGGCAGCGGCGAGCCTGCGGTTGGGTCCGCCTTCGCCGGCCATGTTCGCCTTCCTTGTATGTCGCGCGTTTTTACCATAGGCACGCGCTGGGAGCCGCCCAATGTGTGGTTCGGCAACTCTCCCAGTAACTCTCCCAGCTTGTCGCCCAGTTCGCCGCCCTTCTTGAGAGCCGCGCCACAGATCAGTCTAGTTACGCAGCGGGTTCGTGCCGCTACCGCCCATGGCTCGGGGCCTTACCTCACACCGCGGGGCCGTGGATCCGTCCAGAAGCACTTCATCGGGAGTTGACGCAATGCACGTGGGATTCGTGGCGATGTACGCGATAGCGCTCGGGTTGTACGGCTGGTTGGGCGCGACCCAGCAGCGTGAACCGTGATCATCCCGGCCGCGGCCGCTGAGCGGCGTCGGGTACGAGTCTGGCTCGGCAAGCACGTGATCGCCGACTATCGGGCCGAGCCCGCCCTGGCCGAACGGTACGCGGAAGCGATGAGCCGCCGTTTCGCTGGCCCGCGGGTGACGAACGAGGCCAGCATGCCGGCACCACCCGCTGCAGGGGATCGGGCGTGATCAGCTGTGCCCGGGCGACACCTGGCCACCTTGGCCGCCCCGGTACGTCGCCGGGCAGGGACCTGGTTCCAGCGACTCAACAATTGGTTCCGCCGCTGGATGGACGAGGACCGCTCAGGTGACCGACCACACGCCACCGGCTCTGGGGTATCTGCGGCAGTACCTGTCCATGACCGGCGATGACCTGGGCCTGGTGAAGAAGCAGATGCAGGCCTTCGCCGAGCACAAAGGGTTCATCCTCGGCATGGTGTTCGTGGAGCAGTTGCACACCGACCCGGCGGCCTTCGACGCCTTGGTCACGGCGGCGAACCTGCGCGAGATCACCGTCGTGATCGTGCCGACCAGAGCCCATCTCAGCGCGGTCGGTAGGAGCGAGACGAAGATGCAACGCCTTGAGCGCGAGAGTGGCGCGCGGGCACTGGTCGCCGACTGGTCACCTCCATAAGCCGGCGGGCCTCGACACGTCCCGTCCGCGCGGACGCCTCACCGAAGGCGGACCCCTCCGGCGGCTCCTCACCCGCCCGGTGGGCCCGCCCCATACCGGAGTCCTCAGCCCGCCTCGTCGCGTGCGCCGGGGCGCCTCTCTCGAGAGCCAAGGACTCCGCCTGCTCGGTGGGCGGGCGTACCGATCCCTGCATCTGCGCCCGTCCACCGCTCCAATTCAGTCCAACGGTCTGGGAGGCAAGGCCGATGTTCCACCTCGACATCAGCCGCCAGTTGCAACGCCGGTACACCACCCGCCAGACCCCCCTGACTGTGAGCACTTAATCAGCCCACCACAGGGTTTAGCGGGGTGGTGGGTCTGCAATCTGGACTTCGAGTCGGCGATTCGCCGGTCTTGGAAGCGAAGGTTCGAGCGGGCCGCATTCAGCTGCTCGCCGAGGGTGCGGTTGTCGCTGGTGAGTTGGCGGACGCGCTGTTTGAGGGTGGTGTCTTCGGTGGTGATGCGCTGGGTGGCTTCCAGGTCGCGGATTTCTCGTCTGGGGCGGTGAGCGTGCTCACTGATCGTTCGCCTGCCTCGTCCATGGCGGTTGCGACCGCTGCTCTGGCTTCGGGGTTGTCATAGAGGAAGGTTCGGGACACGTCTGCGCGACGGGCGATGGCGCCGACTGTGAAGCCAGATCGTTCGGCCGTTATACGGCAAGCCGCATCGCGAGGTTTTCAGCGTGGCCTAGACCGCACGCAACCCGGCCAGGATGATCCGCAGATTCTTCCGCCACTGGCCGTCGCGAGCAGTGATCCCTAGCGTGTGGTCACCCGGTACGACGCTCGCCAACGCGAAAGCGACGTCCTGCCAGGTCACGTCCGGGCGGAGCTTCCCGGCCCGCCTGGCCTGTCCGACCAGACCGCGGAACTCCTTGCGCAGAAGGCCAAGCCCCTCCTCCAGCATCAGCCCACCGGATCCACCGAGCGCCTCGTTCAGGCCGCAGCTCGTCGCGCGGAGGAGCGCGTACTTCTCAGCGAAGGCACAGAAGCCCAGCCACGGGTCGGGGTGCTCGCGAGCCTCACGGGCGACAGCGATCATCTCGTCGATGGTGTCGGCCAGGACTGCTTCGAGTAGAGCCTCCCGCGACGGCATCCGACGGTAGAAAGTGCCGATCCCGACCCCGGCACGGCGGGCGATCTCGTGCGCTGTCACCGCTACGCCGACCTCGTCCACAGCCGCCCTCGCGGCGTCGATCAGACGCTCGGCGTTGCGCCGGGCATCCGCCCGAGGAGCAATGGCCTCGCCAGGGCCCAGCAGTCGAGCCACGGCACCGTCCATGCCTCAACCCTAACTCAAACGGACTTCCAGCGTCCGATTACACTTAAACGGACGTTCGACGTCCATTTAAGGAGCTGCTGATGCAGGACAAGATCCGGGTCGGGATCGTCGGGGCCAGCCCTGACCGCGGCTGGGCGGCCCGCGCGCACGTGCCGGCCTTGCGGTCATCACCCGCTTTCGAACTCGTTGCCGTCAGCACCAGCCGACTCGAGTCCGCACGGCGCGCCACCCAGGCGTTCGGCGTACAGCACGGCTTTGCCGACGTCCGGGACCTCGTCGCCCTCGACGAACTCGACCTCGTCGTGATCACTGTGAAAGTCGCGGCCCATGCCGAGTTGGCACATGCAGCCATCAAGGCCGGCAAGCACGTCTACTGCGAGTGGCCACTGGCGCTCTCATCCGAAGAAGCCCTCGAATTGGAACAAGCCGCCCAGCAGGCCGGCGTACGGACAGCGATCGGCTTGCAGGCCAGATACTCCCCTGGTTTCGCCTACGCCAGAGAACTGATCAAGACCGGGTACGTCGGTCGCGTCACCTCAGCCACGCTCTACAGTTCACGAAGCAAAGGCGCTACCGAAGCCATCCCGGAATGGACCGCCTACACCTATGACCGAGCATCCGCCGCCGGACTGGTGGAGGTTCTCGGCGGCCACAGCCTCGACCTGATCCAGCACCTGCTGGGCCCGATCGAAGAGGCGACCGCGCGGACGTCGATCCAACATCCGCGACACAGCATCGCCGAGACAGGCGAGCCCATCAAGGTGACCGCGCCGGACCACTTCGACCTGATCGGCAAGGTCAGCGACGGCGCGACCGTCTCGGTTCACCTGCATGACGGCGAAATGGGAGCGCCCCGCACGCGCCTCGAGATCAGCGGCACGGCGGGGTCGCTCACCGTCGAGTCGGTGCCCGACGAGAACCCGTGGGCCGAACAACTCCAGATCACTCACCTGAGCGTCCGGGGAACCGACTCCGAACTCCCGATCCCGGACCACTTCCGGAGCACTCCCGCGGGCCTGACCACCGAGGCGGCGAACGTCGCCCGGCTCTACCAACGCCTAGCGGCCGATCTCGAGACCGGCAGCCGGGAGGTACCAGACTTCACCACCGGGCGACGGCTCCACGAACTGCTCCGCACCGCCGACTGAGCAACCGCCCATGGCCCGGTACGACGGGGCGCGGCGACAGGTCAGCGTTGATCGACGAGTTCGGCCCGCTCCTCACTGGCGTCCCGGACTAGCGAGAAGGCGACCTGCGCCTCGGGTAGCGAAGGCCCGCCGGCAAGGGCGGTCTCGAGCGACTCGGCGGAATCCCAGATCCACTGGTCGAGCCAGGTCTCGTCGTCGAACCGCGCCAGCCGCGTCTCGGTCAGGCCCGGGAAGCTGGCCCGGACCGCAGCGATCAGGTCGGCCCGCTTGGTGAGCATCGTTTCGGACTTTGCCGGCTCGAGGAGGCTGAAACGGATCATCCGTAGAACGGTCATCGAAACTCCTTGTAGTTGGACTCTAGTGAAGAACTCTAGAGATAGACTACAACCATGAACCCTGTCAAGAAGGTCGACGGCCGCGCCGAGAAGGCGAAGCTGACCCGCGGCAAGATCCTGGACGCCGCCGGCGAACTGTTCGTCGAACAGGGCTACGGCGCGACCGCCCTGCAGGACATCGCCACCCGTGCCGGGGTCGCGGTCCAGACGATCTACTTCGGCTTCGGCAACAAGCGGTCCGTGCTGAAGGAGGTCGTCGACCGGACGATTGCGGGTGACGACGAGCCGGTCGCCACCCTGGACCGGCCGTGGTTCCAGCAGGCCCTGGCGACCACGACCGCGAAGGACCACCTGCGCGCACACGTCGAGGGAACCAGCGCGGTCCTCGGCCGGGTCGCGCCGATCATCAAGGTTGTCGAAGCTGCGGCCGCTACGGATCCGGAGATTGCAGAGCTCTGGCCGCAGGGGCCTGACCCGCGCCTGATGGTCCAGACCGCGGCCGCCAAAAGCCTGATGAGCAAGCCCGGAGCACGCAAAGACGTGAAGGCTGCCCACGCCGCCGACGTGCTCTTCGGCTTGCTGAGCCCCGAGCTTTACCTGCTGCTGGTCGGCGAGCGCGGCTGGTCTGCCAAGCGGTGGAAGGACTGGGCCTTCAGCACGCTATACCCACAACTCTGCTCGGACTGAATCCGGAACAACATCCTGCGACTAGCCGGGCGTGGTCCTCGACGTCATCACCCGATCGTGACAGATTGCGACGGACCATTCACGCACGGCCATCCGTTGGAGGATGTATGAAGTTCCGTACCCTGGCCATCGGCCTCGGTGCCGGCGCAGTCGCACTGTCGCTAGTTCCCGGTCTCGGCGCTACGGCGTCGGTCGACCCCACCGCCATCCGGACCCGCCCGGGCCAGGTGTTCAACCGCTATCTGGACCAGAAACCCGCCTGGAAACCGTGCGGCGACCCTTCCCTGCGGACCCAGTGCGCCAAGATCATCGTGCCCCGGGACTGGTTCAGCCAGGGGCTGCGGATCGACATCCAGCTCGCCGTCAGCAAGGTCGCCCCGTTGAAGGGCAAGCCCAGCCGGGTCGTGTTCGGCAATCCGGGCGGCCCCGGTGGCGCCGGGCTCGGGATGGCGCCGTACCTGGGCGGCATCAAGGAACTCGGCGCGAACCACCTGGCCGTCGGCTTCGACCCGCGCGGCACCGGCGACAGCGCCAACGTGAGCTGTGAAGGCACCCCCGGCTTCACCATGGACGCCCGCGACCGGGACGCCGGCAATCTCGACCTGATCGCCGAGGCGGCGAGCCTCGCCGGCCCTTACTGCGACCGCCAGTCCCGCGGGCTGCTCCCCTATGTGAACACTGAGCAGACCGTGCAGGACATGGACCTGATCCGCCGGCTGCTCGGCTTCGACACCATCGACTACGTCGGCTACTCGGGCGGGACCTGGCTGGGCGCGTACTACCAGACCTACTTCCCCGAGCACGTCGGCCGGTTCGTGCTCGACTCGAACACCGACTTCACCCGGCCGTGGAGCGAGACCTTCGCCGCGCAGCCCGAGGCGTTCGAGCGCCGCTTCCGCGAGGACTTCGCGCCCTGGGCGGCCAAGTACGACGCCCAGCTGCAGCTCGGCCGCTCCCCCCGACGGGTACTGCGGGCCTACGAGAAGCTGCGCGCGGCACTGAAGAAGCAGCCGGCCGTCGAGGAATTCCTGGATGGCTCGGTCAAGATCAGCTACGACCAGAACACGCTCGACAGCATCGTCACCACCGATCTGTACTCGAAGCTCGACTTTCCTTCGCTGGCGGCGGATCTGGCGTTCCTGCGTGATCTGTCCGCCACCCAGTCCGCGAGCGGAGCCCAAGCCGCGCAGCGCAAGGTCGACGCGTTGCCTGCCGCTCGCCAGCTGCAGCTCGTCCGGCGCGCGCAGCAGGCAATCCGTCGTACTCTCGGCGTCGCACCGTTGGGGCAGCCGTTCGCGGACGACGCGGAGAGCGCCACCTTCATCGCGGTCACCTGCAATGACACAGAGTGGCCACAGGGTCGCGAATACGGCGACCGACTGTCGGCACAGCTCGGGCCGTACTATCCATTGCTCGGCTGGGGTATGAACGAGAACCCTTGTTCCTTCTGGCAGCGGCCGGACCTGAACATGCCGGTACCGACCGGAAAGGGACTGCCGACGACATTGATGGTGCAATCCGTACACGACCCGGCGACCAATATCTCACTGGCCACCTCGGCCCACCACGGGTACGCCGGCTCGCGGCTGATCACCATCACCAATGAAGGCGACCACGGTATCTACGGCGGCGTGAACAAGTGCGCCGACAGACTGGTCAACAGTTTCCTGACCACTGGCAAGGCGCCATCGAAGGACCAGACCTGCCGCGGTGAAGGCATTCCGGCACCGAGGGCGCCAGGTGCGGCGGAGGCGAGCGTCGGCGGCGACGCGGCCGGCGGCGCACCGCTGGCCCGGATCGCCAGCCTCGGCAAGGTTGTCTCCGGCTACCTCCATTGACCTGGCCCAGACAATTACCACAACAATTCCCTTCGGGTTAATTTCCGACCTATAGAGAATCGTTTCTGAATGAAATCAACAAACCGCCGGAATGGGAACTTTCTAGCACTGACCGGGATGGCCCGGTCACGGTCAGCCAGATCGTGATAGGGGCTTCGTTGTCAGCGCGGGTTGTCAGGGCGATGTCAGGGTTCCGTCCCTGTGCGACACAGCGTGACCACGACAATCTTGATGTAGCGCGGGGGAGCCGAAACGTCGACCGGGGAGGGCTCGACGCAAGGGGACATCGCGGACGCGGCTTCGGCCGGCTGTGGGGTTCGGGGGACTGCCTGGGGGGTCAGGCAGACACAGCCGGCCGGGACCCGGGTCCGCAAGATCTCCCGCCGAGACCCTCGCGGGGTGCCTTCGATCCCCCAGGTCGTGGTGCTCCGCGAGGCTCCGCCAATTCCCTGGTACGTCGGTCCTACAGCCGGCGTCGGCTGTCTGTGATGGCCGGGCGGGTGGGTGCTGGATAGCCTTCTGCTACCGCGTGCAGCGGCGCAGCCCGGCCTGCGGACCAGGCTGCCCTGAACGAGCGGTGATCCAAGGTTGCCTCGACCGACTGTTTCGTCGCCTGCTGATCTTCCTGTTCGACCGTGGGCACAGGCGCACCGATCACTTCGCGGATACCGTCCGCAGCACCCAGCAGGAACGCTGCATACTCGCTCCGCTGCCGCTGTTGCGCCACTGTCGCCAACTCCTCCAGCACGCTCGCGGAGCGCCACCGATCGTCCAGGTCGCGATGCTCGGCAAGGCTCTCGTCGAGTAGATGCACTGCCCTGTCGGTGAAGCCGCGGCGCCGCTCGACGACGCCGAGCTGATTCAGTGACCAGGCCACGCCTTCGCGATAACCGAGCCGTTGGGACAACGCCAGGCTCTCCTGCAGCAGATCCTCCGCCTCGGTGAGGTCGCCGGCGTACTGGGCGATGGCGCCGAGGCTGATCAGTGACCAGGCGAGGCCCTCGCCGTCACCGAGCACACGGAAGCTGTCCCGCGCTTGCCGGCACCGCTTGGCGCCGAGCTCCAGGTCACCACGAAGCCAGGCCACAAAGCCGAGGTGGTTGTGCGCCCAGGACATGCCCGACCGATCGCCGAGGCCCTCATACAGGTCGAAGCTCTGACAGTGCAGGCTCTCCGCCGTGGCGTAGTCGCCACGCTCCCGGGCGACTCCACCCAGCCGCTGCATGACCAGCGCCGTACCGGCTTTGTCTCCGAGTTCCTTGTACTGCGCCAGAGCGGATTCGAACCGGATGGTTGCCGCGTCGTACTTGCACTGCAGGAACGAGAGACTGCCGGCGCCCAGCAATGCCTTCGCCCGGTACGGCGCCAGGCCCGGCTCATCCGACAGCCCGGCAAGTTCGAGTGCTCGCTCGAGCCACTCGCTCCCCTCGGCGTAATGGCCGTGCAGGTGGCAGAACAACCAGAGCCCACCGGCCAGCCGAACCGCCTCCCGAACAGCGCGGGCGCGGATTGACCACGCCATCGCGGCTCGCAAGTTGTCCAGCTCTTCGTCCAACCGGTCCAGCCAGTATGCCTGGTTCGCGCCGCGCAGATGCCCTTCAGCCTCCTCGACCAGGGCGATGTAGAACGCCGCGTGATGTCGCTCGCTCTCGTCCTGCCGGCCATCGGCGGCAAGTTGGACGGCAGCGAAGTCACGGATCACCGCAAGCATGTCGTACCGAGTGACCCCGCGATCGCGGCTGACCCGGACCAGAGACTTGTCCACCAACCTGCTGATGAGGTCCAGCGCAGCGGCTCGTTCCAGTGGGCCGGGCTCGGTCTGCCCGGCGTGCACCGAAGCGGCCGCATTCAAGGTCCACCCGCCGACGAAGACCGACAGCAACGCGAACAGCTCGCGCTCGGGTTGAGTCAGCAGGTCGTGGCTCCGCCCGATCGCCCCGTGCAACGACTGCTGCCGTGGCGCGGCCGTGCTCGACCCGCTGGCCAAGATCCCGAAGGAGTTCTCCAGCTCCGAAGCCAGCTCCTCGACCGTCAGCACGCTCGTCCGGGCCGCCGCCAGCTCGATTGCGAGCGGCATCCCCTCCAGCCTGCGGACCACCCGGGCCACCTGCTCGATCTGAGTCGGCAACTCCTGCCCACGCGCCTCCGATCGGTCCACGAACAGCCGGACCGCAGGAGATTCCTCCAGCCGCTCCTGCGACCAGTCTGAGTCCGGCAGCGCCAACGGCGACACTACGTACACGGTCTCGCCCGGAACCCGCAGCAGTTCACGGCTGGACGCAAGGATCGACAGGTTGGGGCAGTTCTCCAGCAGCGCAGTGCAAACCATGGCCGTATCCGCAATGACATGTTCACAGTTGTCGAGCACCAGCAGCAGGCGTCTGCGGCCGATCTGCTCGATGATCGCCTCGACCAGCCGTGCGCCCTCGAGCGGGCGCAGTCCAGTCGCCGCGGCGATGGTCGACGCAACGGCCGAGGCATTAGACAACGGCCCTAGCGACACCCAGCAGACGCCGTCGTCGAAGCGGTGCGCCACTCCCGCAGCGACCGCGAGAGCCACCCTGGTTTTGCCGACCCCTCCCGGACCGGTCAAGGTCAGCAGCCGCGTCACCCGCTCGCCGATCAGCCGTTCCGCGTCGCTGGACTCCGTCGTACGGCCGACAAGTTCATTGGCGGCAACGGGTGGCGGCCGCATCGTCGTCCGGGCGGCATCGCCGTCACGCCGGGCTGCGGCGGTCAACCGGGCGCGGTCTGCCGCGCCGAGCCGGAGGGCGTCAGTGAGCAGCCGCAGTGTGTGTGGTCTGGGCGCGCGCCTGCGACCCCGCTCCAATGCCGCGATCGCGTCGACACTCAGGCCGGCGAGCTCCGCCAATCCCTCCTGCGACAATCCGGCATCACGCCGGTGCCGGCGGAGCAGATCACCGAAACCCGTCCCCTGCGCATCGTCCGAGGCGCGGCGAGACCCGTCTGATGGCAAGGACGGCTCCGCCCAGTCTCCGACCTATACGTGGCGGACGCCACGCATTCCCTGAACGTATCCCCTCACGTCCGCCTTGTCAGGATCTGCCGGGCCTTGCCCGCAAACTCGCGGGTTCTATGGACGACCCTGGCGGGCGTGATGGGCGATGACAATGCGCATCGAGGAGCGCGCTCGCTTGCGGTCGCCGGCAGCGTCGTACGCCACGGTCGGCTCAGTCGAGGTCCAGGAACTGCTCGAGCCCGACGGTGAGGCCGGGCGCGCTGCTGACCCGTCGGACCCCGAGCAGTACGCCGGCCATGAACGACTCGCGGTGCATCGAGTCGTGCCGGATCGTGAGGGTCTCGCCCGCGTCGCCGAACAGCACCTCCTGATGCGCGACGAGACCGCGAAGCCGGACGCCGTGCACCCGGATCCCCTCGACGTCGGCGCCGCGAGCACCTTCCAGGCCGGTCGAGGTCGCATCCGGCACCGGCGGCGAACCCGCCTCGCGCCGGGCAGCCGCAATCAGCTCAGCAGTACGACGCGCCGTACCGGAAGGGGCGTCGACCTTGTCCGGGTGGTGCAACTCGATGATCTCGACCGACTCGTAGAACCGCGCGGCCTGAGTCGCGAACCGCATCATCAACACCGCCCCGATGGAGAAGTTGGGCGCCACCAGCACACCGGTGTCCGGCTTGGCCGCGAGTTGCTCGCGGAGGATGGCCAGGCGCTCGTCGTCGAACCCGGTGGTTCCGACGACTACGTGGATGCCGTGTTCGATGCACCAGGCGAGGTTGTCCATAACCACCTCGGGATGGGTGAAGTCGACGACCACCTCGGCACCGGCAGCGGTGAGCTGGTCCAACTCGTCGCCCTGGTCCAGCGCGGCGACAAGCTCACAGTCGCTCGCGGCCCCGACCGCCTGACAGGTCTGCGACCCCATCCTGCCCTTGGCCCCGAGCACAGCCACCTTGATCGTCATCGACCCTCTCCACCCACCTGGAAACCCGAACCGCACAAGGATCTCACCCCACCCCAGCCCACCCCGCCCTCCCCTCCCACGTTCATCGGTCCCTTGTTACCCGGCGTGTCGGGCTTCATCGGTCCCGAGTTGCCCGGACATTCAAAGTTTGGGTCCTATCATCCCGGGGCTCCGTGCAGGCCGAACTGACGACCCGGGACTATCCATAGGCGGTGTGGCGGCCCGTCAGGCACCCAGAACTGGTCAGCGTTGGTAGCCGCGGAGTGCCAGGGCACTGTGGCATGACAACTCCAGCGTGTGCGTCCGGACGGCGCAGGTCCGGACGGCGCGGCTCGAGGCGGTTCCACCCGACCGCCGGCCGCAACGCCGGGTTGGAACGTCCCCAGGGGTTCGGTTGTCCCACTTCCGCTCCGACAGGCCGTCGGTTCTCCACCTACCGTTTCGACACGCCGTACGCCGATGTCGGACCAGCGAGTCGAGGCGGTAAGTCAGCCTGTGCCCGGTCAGTCGAAGCGGGAAGTCGACAGGACGCGCCAGGTCCGTCCGTCGTGCGGTGGTTGCCGCGTTTCGACTGACAGGCCCAATGGCGATCCCGGCCGGCGCTGGCATCAAGGGACCGACGATGCGCGACATGCCGGGGAACAAGGGACCGATGATGGGCCAGCCGGGCGGGTGGTCGGCGTACGGACGGACTGGTAGTACGGGCCAAGCGGGTAGTGCATCTGAGCGTGACCCGGGGCGTTGCGTACGGCGTAGAGGGGTGCACTACCTGTCCGTCGGTACCCCGGACGGCCGAGGGAGTGACGTCCAGCAGAGTGGTGTACGGCAGGCCCGGTTGGGCGTGGCGTAGACGCTAGGAAGCGGTCATCGCGTGATCCTTTGGAAGACCTCTCACAGACTTCTGAAGGAGAAATACGCGATGACCGCGAACACCAGTATCGACCCTGCCGAGTTCCTGCACGACCAGCTGGCGACGGCGTCGCCGGATCTGCTGCGGGACATGCTCTCGACGTTCATCCAGGCGCTGATGTCGGCGGAGGCCGACGCGGTCTGCGGCGCACCGTACGGCCTACCCAGCAGCGAGCGGACCAACTCGCGTAACGGCTACCGGCACCGCGACTTCGACACTCGCGCCGGCACCCTGGACGTGGCGATCCCCAAGCTGCGGTCGGGGTCGTACTTCCCGGACTGGTTGCTGGAACGCCGCCGCCGCGCCGAGCGGGCACTGACCACGGTGGTGGCGACCTGCTACCTGCTCGGGGTGTCCACCCGGCGGA
>JAWWPC010000024.1:0-21396 GCA_033851055.1 Kribbellaceae bacterium
AATGGACCTACACGAGCGGCAAAGATCTCGTCAATCCACAGGCCAACAAGTGCCTAGATGTCACCGGCAACAACTCCGCCAACGCCACCCCGCTCCAGCTCTGGACCTGCACCGGCGCCGCCAACCACAAGTGGACCCTCTAAACCCCCGTCATCGGGCCCTTGGTACCCGGCGTGTCGGGGTTCATCGGTCCCGAGTTGCCCTGCGGGAGCCGTCGGCCGGGCCAGAACCACCATTCTGTACGCCGAGCTGGGGTGCGGGTGGCTCCGCGTCCGCCGAGAACCAGCCGAACGGGTGATCGGCGTACAGATCAACAGGAAGTACACGTCACCTGTGTAATGGCCGAGCTTGACTCGGGCCGTCGCGCACGACGTACGGGGATGCTCTAGCCGTCTCTTGGTGCACGGACGGGTTCAACGACGGCCCCACGCTAAGCGACTCAGGACGGATGCGCTATCCGAGCTCGCCGGGGACCGCGTTCCAACCGGTGGAGCCCACCGTCCACGGGCACTCCCCGTGGGCGGTGTCCCACATGCGCTCGCCGGACAGCCAGCAGGCCTGCCGCTCCACGGGGGTGGCAGGCCTGCTGGCGCCGACAACCAGCCGCGAGGCCGTCGGGGTACGGACCGACAGAAAGTGCACGCCGCTGGTTGACACACCGGCGCGACCCGAGCACTTTCGTACGGCGTACAAGGGTGCACGACCTGTTCGTCGGTACGCCGGCCGTTCGGGCCCAAGTGCTGCCTGAACCCCCGGCCGGGTCCCTACTGCGGCGCCGGGCAGTCCTTGGCATCGCGTGACGCAGGCAACTCGGGACCGATGAACCCCGACACGCCGGGTAACAAGGGACCGACGACGCGAGAGGGGGGCGGCCCTGGAGGTGGCGGGCGGGTTAGGGGGTGCGGTGGGTGGTGATTAGGGAGGCGTAGCGGTGGCCGCTGGATTTTAGGACGCGGGTGCCGGTGGGGTAGTCGACGTAGGCGAGGCCGAAGCGCGGGGCGTAGCCGTAGGCCCATTCGAAGTTGTCCAGCAGGGACCATGCGAAGTAGCCGGCCAACGGGGCGCCTTGCTCGACCGCACGGGCGCAGGCAGCCAGATGCCCTTCCAGGTAAGCGGTTCGCTCCACGTCGTCGACGTTGAAGTTCGCGTCAGGGGTGTCGACCCAGGCCGAGCCGTTCTCGGTGACGTAGATCTTCTCGGCGCCGTACTCCTTGGTGAGCCGGAGCAGCAGCTCCTCCAGGCCGGCCGGGTGTACCTCCCAGTCGAGCATCGTGTGCTGTGCCCCCGGTACGTCGATCTGCCGGAATCCCAACAGGGGAACGGATTCGTCTGCGGTGATGATCTGGCGGAAGTAGTAGTTCAGGCCGATGAAGTCCGTCCGCGCGGCGATCACCTCGGCATCGCCCGGCTGCTCGGGCAACTCGACGCCGTACTGCTCGACCATGTCGGCCGGGAAGCCGCGGCCGTGGATCGGGTCGAGCCACCATCGGTTGATGTGGCCGTCAGCGGTCTGCGCGGCGCGGATGTCCGCCGGGCTGTCGCTGGCCGGTTCGCACGGACTGAGGTTCACCACCAGGCCGATCGAGGCCGGCGCCGGCGTCGAGGTCCGCAGTGCCGCCGTCCCGAGACCGTGGGCCAGCAACAGGTTGTACGACGCTCGCACCGCGATGGCCGGGTCGGTGATGCCGGGCGCCATCCGGCCCTCCCAGTGTCCGATCCAGGCGGAGCACAGAGGCTCGTTCAGGGTGACCCAGTCGCGGACGCGATCACCGAGTCGCGCGCCGACGACCGCGGCGTACTCGGCGAAACGGTAGGCGGTGTCGCGGTTCTCCCAGCCGCCGAGATCCTGCAGCGCCTGCGGCAGATCCCAGTGGTACAGGGTGACGAAAGGTTTGATGCCGTCGGCAAGTAATCCGTCGACGAGCCGGTCGTAGTAATCCAGACCTGGCGCGTTCACCGCACCGGAGCCGGTCGGGAGCACCCGCGGCCAGGCAATCGAGAACCGGTACGCGTCCACGCCGAGACGACGCAGCAACTCGAGGTCGTCGGCCCAGCGGTGGTAGGAGTCGCACGCCACGGCGCCGGTGTCGCCGCCGTCGATCGCTCCAGGTCGCTCGCAGAACGTGTCCCAGATCGACGGCAGCCGGCCGTCGACGTCGATCGCGCCTTCGATCTGGTACGCCGACGTGGCGGTACCCCAGACGAAGTCCTGCCGGAGTGCGGAGAGCTCTCGCACGGGTAACCCCCTGAAGATTCGATGATCTTTTTACAAACGATAGTTGAAGTGCTGAATTCGGGCGCAGGCACGGTCCAGTGGACAGAACGAAGCGCGGCGCAAGGTCAAGGATCAGCGAGCGCGAGCCACCTGGCCGGCCGGCTCACGGCCGTGCCGCGTCGGCACCCCGCCCTCGCGAAGAAGGCGCAGTATCGGCAAGGTCGCCGCGCCCATCGCAACGGCATCGCGACCGAGCTCGCACAGCTCGATCGACACCTGCGCGAACGGCTGCCGCAACGCATGCCGCCCGGTGGCCGCTCGTAGTTCCGGCAGGAAACGCTCCCCCAGCAGCAGTCCGGACCAACCCCCGAGCACGATCCGCTCCGGGTTGAAAAGGTTGACCAGGTTGGCGAATCCGGCACCGAGGTAACCGATCGTCTCCTCGACGACCTTGGCCGCAACCTTCGACGTACCGGCTGCGTCGAGGAGGCCGATGAAGGCCGCTTCCTCATCGCCGCCGGGGGCCGGACGACCGCGGTTGGCGAGCCGGAACCGCTCCAGCACACCTTCGGCACCGACGTACGCCTCGAGGCAGCCGACAGCTCCGCAGCGGCACTCGCGGCCGCCGTACATGATCGTGGTGTGGCCCCACTCGCCCGCGCTGCTCCGGGTGCCACGGTAACTCAAGCCGCCGGTGACAAGTGCGGCACCGACGCCGGAGCCGACGAGGGCGACCACCGCGTCGGTTGCGCCGCGGCCGGCGCCGAACCACATCTCGGCCTGGCCGAGTGTGTTCGCGCCGTTGTCGACCTGGATCGGGATGTCCGTGCCCGCCGCGAGCATGGCTCCGAGCGGTACGGCGTCCCAACCGAGCGTCTGGGCATGCACCACCGCGTCGACAGGCCCTTCGACCACACCAGCGACGGCCACCCCGAGCCCGAGGATCTGGGCGGACTCCACGCCGGCCTGCTCGATCACAGTGGCAAGGCCCTGCAGCACGTGACTGATCACCAGCGCCGGATCGGGCGCGGTTGTCTCGATCGGGTAGACGACGGTAGCGAGCACCTTCATCGCCAGATCGAAGAGTTCGACCCGGACCCGGGTCTCCCCCACCTCCGCGCCGACGACATACCCGAAGGTCGGCGCGACCCGGAGGAGCACGCGTGGGCGGCCGCCGTCGGACTCGACGGAGCCGGCCTCCTCGACGATGCGCTCGTCCAGCAGTTCGCCGACCAGGTTGCTCACACTCGCCGCGCTCAGCGAAGTCTGGTGGCCGAGTTCGTAGCGACTCAGCGGTCCGTCGCGGTAAATGCTGGAGAGGATCACGGAGCGGTTGGACCGCCGCATATCGCGCACCGTCGTCCGCCGTACGTCCATCTTGTGTCGCCCCGCCCTTGTCAGTTCGCGCACAGGTCGCTGGAATCGGTCCCACACCCGGTCCCATCATGCACCAGCCGCACGCTTCCGGCGTGGTAAGCGGCCCAGCGCGCCCCGGCTTCATACGAGGCGTGAACTTAGTAATGATTCGTTATCGCACCGTGATTGACGGAGTTGAGTCACTTCGGCTTCACTCTACGGAACCGCTTCCGAAACCGGTTCCGCACCTGAGCGTCATGGTCCGGAAACAAACACCCCGACCGCCCGAGGGGAGTTCCAGTGTCGATCACCATCGCCGACGTCGCCGCGCGTGCCGGGGTCAGCAAAACCACCGTTTCGCGCGTCCTCAACGGCAAGGGCGAGCTCGACATGCGCACCGCGGAGCGGGTCCGCAAGGTCATCGCCGAGCTCGGCTACGTGCCGAGCGCGCGAGCAGTCGGCCTGGCCCGCGGGCGGACCAGGATCGTCGGCATGCTCGTCCCCTCGCTGACCTGGCCCTGGATGGGCGAGGTGCTGCAGGGTGCCGTCGACGTGGTCGAGACAGAGGGCTACGGCCTGCTGCTGTTCACCTGTAACCGCGGCGAGGAATCGATGCAGCAATTCGCCTCGCAGGTCTCGGCTCAGTCCTTCGACGGGTTGCTGGTGATCGAGCCGGAAGGCACGCTCGCGTACATCGAGCAATTGCACTCCCGCGGTCTGCCGGTGGTTCTGATCGACGATCGCGCCAAGCAGCCGCTCTTCCCGTCCGTCGCTACCACGAACAGGGCCGGGGGCGAGGCCGCCGCCCGGCATCTGCTTGAACTCGGCCGCCGCCATCCGCTCGTCGTCACCGGCGTGGGCTGGTTCGGCTGCACCCACGAACGTCTGGAGGGCTTCCGCGACACCTACGCGGCAGCCGGTATCGAGCTGGACCCACGGCTCTTCTTCGAAGGCGACTTCACCCATGACGCCGGACGCCGCGGCGTCCAGTACGCGCTCGACGAGGGGCTCGAGTTCGACTCGATCTTCGCGCACAACGATCTGTCCGCCGGCGGAGCCATCCAGTCCGTCCGGGAGTCCGGGCGGAGCGTGCCGAACGACGTGTCGGTGGTCGGGTTCGACGACATCCCGTACGCCCAGCACACCGAACCGCAGCTGACCACGGTGCATCAGCCGATGCGCCAGATGGGCCAGACGGCGGCGCGGATGCTGATGGATTACTTCGGTGGGCAATCGCTGCCCGCGGAGCCCAAAGTGCTGCCCACGACGCTGATCGTGCGCAGCTCAACCGCCCCCGTGTCAGCCAACCACCTGTAGCGCCCAGCGGACTCCGGCGGCGAGGTATCTGCCCGTACCTCGCCGGCCGGCACCCCGATACCGATCTGTCAGCGTCGCGGACACTCCGATGAGAGCGCTTTCACTGCACCATGCGTAGGCCTCTGGCTCCACCCGATAGTCATCCACCAAACAAAGTTGGACCGATCACAGGAGGAACGATGCGAGCTCGACGCTCAGTCGCGCTAGCCCTCACGGGCGTGCTCGCGGCAGTCATACTGGCTGCCTGTAGTAACGGGCAAGCGAACAACACCGCCAGTTCGGGCGGCGGCACCGCGACGGTGCTGAACATCGGCATGCCGAACGGGCCGCAGACGGAGAACCACAACCCGTTCCTCGGATCGTCGTCCGGCGCCTCGCTGGGCTACCGCTGGATGATCTACGAACCACTGGTGATGCTGAACGGGATCAAGCCGACCGAGCCGGGCAAGCCGTGGCTGGCCACCGAGTGGAAGTGGGCCGACAACTTCACCAAGATCTCGTTCACCATCCGCGACGGTGTCACCTGGTCCGACAACCAGCCGATGACCGCCGAGGACGTTGCCTACTCGTTCCAGCTGCGCAAGGACAACGAGGGACTCAACTCGGACGCGATCCCGTACGGCACCATCACCCAGAGCGGCAACAAGGTCGACCTGACCTTCACGAAGTCGCAGTTCGTCAACCAGGCGAAGATCCTGACCACGTTCGTGGTGCCGAAGCACCTCTGGTCGACGCTGAAGGACCCGAGCACCGACACGATCAAGAACCCGGTCGGCACCGGCCCGTACAAGTTGAAGTCGTTCACCCCGCAGACCACCACGCTGGAACTACGCGACAAATACTGGCAGGCCCTGCCGAAGGTGAAGGAGCTGCGCTACACGTCGTACAACGACAACAACGCGCAGACCACCGCGCTGGCCAACGGTGCCTCGGAGTGGAGCTTCGTCTTCATCCCGAACTACAAGGCGGTGTACGTCGACAAGGACCCGGCGCACCACAAGCTCTGGTTCCCGGCGAACCTCGGCATCCACGGGCTATGGATCAATACCACCAAGAAGCCGTTCGACAACCCGGCGCTGCGCCGCGCGATGAACCTGGTGATCAATCGCGACGACATCTTCCAGCAGGGTGAGGCGGGCTACTTCTACCCGAAGATCGAAAGCGTCACCGGCATCCCGACCCCGGCCGGTGACTCGTTCATCGCCCCGGAGTTCAAGGACAAGTTGCACGCGGTCGACCTGGACGCAGCCAAGAAGGAGCTGACGGATGCCGGCTTCAAGCTCGAGGGCAACACGCTGAAGGACAGCACCGGCAAGCCCGTCACGATCACGCTGACGGATCCGGCCGGCTGGTCGGACTACATCACCGACCTCGAGATCATCAAGGACAACCTGTCCACGATCGGGATCAAGGCGACCGTCGAGAAGGCCAACCAGGACGCCTGGTTCAAGGCGATGGACGAGGGCAACTTCGATGCCGCGATGCACTGGACCAACGGTGGCGCGACGCCGTACGACATTTACCAGAACATCATGGACGGCAAGATCCTGAAGCCGGTAGGTAAGGGCGGCGTGAGCGGCAACTACGGCCGCTTCAACAACGCCGAGGCAACCAAGGCGCTGGACGCCTACGCCAACGCCGCCGATGACGCGGCCCGCACCACGGCGCTGAACACGCTGCAGAAGATCATGGTCGACCAGATGCCGATGATCCCGACCTCGGCGTCCAACGTCGGCGGCCAGTACAACACCAAGAACTGGGTCGGCTGGCCGGACGAGCAGAACCAGTACGCGCCGGCCCAGCCGACGCAGCAGAACGCTCTGCAGATCGTCCTGAACCTGAAGCCCGCAGGCGCCTAAGTGGTCGGAACCGGAAGTTCGGCGGGGGTCTGCGGTGTCCAGGTGGGTGCATCGCAAGGCGGAGAAGGAGCCTCGATGCTCTTTATCGTGGCTTCTTCTCCAACGCCGCGAGGTGCCCGCCTGGGCGCCGCAGCCAACGCACTGAGGCCCGGCGCATGACGCTCAGAGTGCGTGCCGCGCCCGGGACCCCACCACCTGGGGGTTCCGGGCGCGGTGCCCTGAGTCGAACCAGCTTAGGAGTCAGGTAAATGACGGCTACCCAGACAGACCCCGTGACCACGGACGACGTGGTCCTCGAGGCCGAGGGCCTCACCAAACACTTTCCCGTACGACGCGGTCTGCGCGACCTGTTCACCAGGGATCGCAAGGCAGTCCACGCGGTCGACGACATCCGGCTGACGCTGCGCAGGGGCCGCGTGACCGCCCTGGTCGGTGAGTCAGGCTCGGGCAAGTCCACAGTCGCGCGACTGATGGCACAGCTCTACTCCCGCACCGCCGGCGACATCCGGCTGCATGGCGAATCGGTCACGGTCCACGGCGGCCGCAAGTTCCGCGCGTACTGCCGCCAGGTGCAGATGATCTTCCAGGACCCGTTCGCCTCGCTGAACCCGGTGCACACCGTGCGCTATCACCTGACCCGGGCATTGCGGATCCACGGCAACGCGGGCAAGGGTGCCGTGGAGCTGGAGCAGAACCTGCGCGACCTGTTGATCCGGGTGCAGCTGACGCCACCCGAGCGCTACCTGGACAAGTTCCCGCACGAGCTGTCCGGCGGCCAGCGCCAGCGCGTCTCGATCGCGCGCGCCCTCGGGGCCGACCCGCAGGCGTTGCTGGCCGACGAGCCGGTGTCGATGCTGGACGTGTCGATCCGGCTCGGCATCCTGAACCTGCTGCGGGACCTGAAGGAACGGCTCGATCTGGCCATCCTCTACATCACCCACGACATCGCGTCGGCCCGCTACTTCGCCGACGAGACCCTGGTGATGTACGCCGGCCGGTTGGTCGAGGGCGGCGACTCCGAAACGGTCACCCAGCACCCGGCTCATCCGTACACCCGGCTGCTGATCGAGAGCGCGCCTGACCCGGACCGGCTGGACCGGATCGGCGACGCCAGCAGCGCCCCACAGGACCAGGCCGGAGGCGAACCGCCGAGCCTGATCGCGCCGCCGACGGGTTGCAGGTTCCACCCGCGCTGCGTCCACGCGATGCCGAAGTGTTCCACCGAGCTGCCGCCGCGGTTCGAACTACCCGTCGTTGAGGTGACCGGTGGCCAAGCCCACTGGGCTGCCTGCTGGCTCTACGAGGAAGGGGCGGCGAAGTGAAGTTCCTGCTCCAGCGCTTGGCGTTCTACCTGTTCACCGCCTGGGCCGCGATCACCATCAACTTCTTCATTCCGCGGCTGATCCCGGGCGACCCGGTGACGTCGCTGATCAACCGCTTCCAGGGCCAGATGAGCACCGACGCGATCCATTCGCTGTACGTGCTGTTCGGCCTGGACAAGAACGCGAGCATGTGGAGCCAGTACATCGACTACTGGCAGCAGTTGTTCCACGGCGACCTCGGGTTGTCCTTTACGTTCTTCCCGACGCCGGTCTCGGAGATCCTGCGGCAGAGCCTGCCCTGGACGGTCGCGCTGGTCGGCATCACCACCTTCGCCAGCTTCGTCATCGGTACCTCGCTCGGCGTCATCGCCGGGTGGCGCCGCGGCTCCTGGATGGACGGGCTGTTGCCGGCCACCACGTTCCTGTCTTCCATCCCGTATTTCTGGCTCGGCCTGATCGCGATCGCCCTGTTCGCCGGCGAGGGCAGCATCTTCCCGTCGTCCGGCGGGTACGAACCCGGGCTGGTGCCGTCCTGGGACAGCGCCTTCATCGGCAGCGCGATCCAGCACAGCCTGCTGCCTGCCATCACCATCCTGGTCTCGTCGGTGAGCGGCTGGATCCTCGGGATGCGGAACATGATGGTCACCGTGGCCTCGGAGGATTACATCACCGTGGCGCATGCGAAGGGCCTGCCGGAGCGCCGGGTGATGGTCGCCTACGCGGCCCGGAACGCTCTGCTCCCGAACGTCTCCGGCTTCGCGCTGGCGCTCGGCTTCATCGTCGGCGGCACCCTGCTGGTGGAGATCGTCTTCTCCTACCCCGGCATCGGCTACAACCTCTTCCAGGCGGTCGGATCCAAGGACTACCCGCTGATGCAGGGCGTCTTCCTGGTGATCACGCTGTCGGTGCTGGTCGCCAACCTGCTGGCCGACGTCGCCTACCTCGTCCTCGACCCCCGCACCCGCAAGGAGGGCTGAGCGATGGCATCCCCCATGCCCGCCACCACCATGACCAGTACTACGACGGACGGCCCGGTCATCGAGACGGGCGTGGCCAAGCGGCAGCGGTTGCGCTTCGTCGCCAACCCGAAGGCCGCGACCGGGCTGATCGTGCTCGCCATCTTCATCGTGATCGCCGTCATCGGCCCCTGGATCGCACCGTTCGACCCGTCTGCCCGCAGTCGCGACCTGATCCAGGCGCCCTCCGGCAAGCACTGGTTCGGCACCACCCATCTCGGCCAGGACATCTTCAGCCAGGTGTTGGTCGGCACTCGCGGGGTCATGTTCGTGGGTTTGCTGGCCGGCCTGATCGCGACCGCTCTCTCGGTCCTGATCGGGGTCAGCTCCGGCTTCCTCGGCGGTGCCGCCGACGAGGGGTTGTCCGCACTGTCGAACGTCTTCCTGGTCATTCCGGCGCTGCCGCTGATCATCATCGTCGCCTCCACCGTCCCGACCGCGGGCGACTTGATGGTGGCGTTGGTGATCGGCCTTACGTCGTGGGCCTGGGGTGCCCGGGTGCTGCGCGCGCAGACCCTCTCGTTACGACGGCGGGACTACGTAGAGGCGTCCCGGGCCACAGGTGAGAGCACCTGGCGGATCATCACCGTCGAGATCCTGCCGAACCTGACCGCCATCATCGCGTCCAGCTTTGTCGGCACAGTGATCTTCGCAGTCATGTCCGAGATCACCTTGGCGTTTATCGGCATCTCGAGCATCTCCGAGTGGAACTGGGGCACCATCCTGTTCTGGGCACAGAGCCAGCAGGCCCTGGCGCAGGGCGCTTGGTGGTGGTTCGTGCCCGCCGGTCTGGCTATCGCGATCCTCGGCACCGCGCTGTCGCTGATCAACTTCGGCATCGACGAGTTCGTCAGCCCGCGGCTGCGCAGCAGCGGGAAGACCAAAGTGAAGACCAGCGATGGGCACACCGTCCGGATGCGGGTCGGCTTCACCCCAGTGCTCAGCACCGCCGGCAAGGCTGTCGCGACCCCGGTGATCCGCAAGCCGGCTGAGACAGTCGACGAGACAGCCGATGACAAGAGGGGCGTTGTGCGATGAAGCCACCCGTACTGGAGATCAAGAACCTCGATGTCGACTACGGCCTCGGCGATCAGGCCGTGCGGGCGGTCCGCGATGTCACCCTGACACTGCACCGTGGTGAGGTCCTCGGGCTGGCCGGGGAGAGCGGCAGCGGCAAGTCCACGCTGGCGTACGGCGTCACCAGGTTGCTGCCGCCGCCCGGTGTGATCAGTGGCGGCTCGGTGATCTACCACCCGCCCGGCGGCGAACCGTACGACGTGATGAGCCTGACCAACGCCGAACTGCGGGCCTTCCGGTGGGCCGAGACCTCGATCGTGTTTCAGGGGGCGATGAACTCGCTCAACCCGGTGCACAAGGTCTCCACCCAGCTTCTCGACGTGATCAAGGCGCACGAGCCGCAACTAACACCCGGGGCGAGGCTGGCCCGGGCCCGGGAGATGCTCAAGCTGGTCGGCATCTCAGCGGACCGGATGGATGCCTACCCGCACCAGCTGTCCGGCGGGATGCGGCAGCGGGTGATGATCGGCATGGCGCTGGTGCTCGAACCACAGGTCGTGATCATGGACGAGCCGACCACCGCGTTGGACGTGGTGATGCAGCGTCAGATCCTGGCCCAGCTGGTGGAACTGCGCGAGCGACTCGACTTCTCCGTCCTCTTCATCACCCACGACCTCTCGCTGCTGGTCGAGTTCTCCGACCGGATCGCCATCATGTACGGCGGCCGCATCGTCGAGGAAGCCCGGTCCGCCGACCTGTACAAGAACTCGCTGCACCCGTACAGCGAGGGCCTGCTGAAGTCCTTCCCGGCTTTGCGAGGTCCGCGCAAGGAACTGGCCGGCATCCCTGGTTCGCCGCCCGACCTGCGCGGCATGCCGAGCGGTTGTGCCTTTCACCCGCGCTGCCCGCACGCGTTCGACCGTTGTTCCGAGGAGATCCCTGTCCTCGGCATCCCCGAGGACAGCTTTGACCCGAACCGCACGGTCGCCTGCTGGCTGCCGGGTCGCGTCCCGGTCGCCTGAGCCTCCCTCCCAGCAGCACGCGACACTAGCCGAACTTCCCCGAAGGGAGCCAGTACGGCGTCTGCCGCTACCACCGCGGCACGCGCCGTACCTCAACCATGAACACAACAGCTGCCACCACCACCTCGTCTGTCGCGTTCACCGCGCCCGCCGCCGAGCAGGCGTTGATCGCCGGCCTGCCGTCGGACTTCCGCTGGGGCGTCGCCACCTCGTCGTACCAGATCGAGGGAGCGGTCGACGTGGACGGCCGGACGCCGTCGATCTGGGACACCTTCTGCCGGGTCCCGGGTGCGATCCACAACGGCGACACGGGCGATATCGCCTGCGAGCACTACACCCGGATGCCGCAAGACGTTGCCCTGATCAAGGAACTCGGCCTCGACACGTACCGGTTCTCGGTGGCCTGGCCGCGGGTCCAGCCGCACGGTCGCGGTCCGGTGAACCCTGCAGGCGTTGGCTTCTACGATCGACTGGTGGACGAACTGCTTGCCCAGGGCATCGATCCGTGGGTGACGCTGTACCACTGGGACCTGCCGCAGGAACTGGAGGATGCGGGCGGCTGGCCGGTCCGCGACACGGCGTACCGGTTCGCTGACTACTCCATGCTGGTGTTCGACGCGCTCAGCGACCGGGTGAGGACTTGGACCACGCTGAACGAACCGTGGTGCTCGGCCATGCTCGGCTACGCGTACGGCGTGCACGCGCCCGGGCGGCGGGAATTCCCGGCGGCGATCTCGGCGGTGCATCACCTGCTGCTTGGGCACGGCCTGGCCACCGAGCGGATGCGCGCGGCGGCTATCAGCCCGATCGACATCGGTATTACCCTGAACGCCGCGACGGCGTACCCGGCCAGCCAGGCGGAGCCGGACCTGGAGGCAGTCCGCCGCGCCGACGGGCTGGGGGCGCGGATCTACCTGGACGCACTGGTGCACGGTCGTTATCCCGCGGACGTGATCGAGGACCTCGCCGCTCAAGGGGTGGAAATCCCTGTCCAGGAAGGCGATCTGGCCACCATCTCTGCGCCCATCGACGTACTCGGGGTCAACTATTACTTCAGCCAGAAGTTCACCGGGTACGACGAGCACGGCCGGACTGTCGGCGAGGACGGCCAGCCGATCAGCCGAACCCTGCCGCTGGACAAGCCGCGTACCGCGATGGATTGGGAGATCGTGCCGGAGGGCTTCACGGATCTGCTGGTTCGGATCAGCCGGGACTACCCCGGCCTGCCGATGGTGATCACCGAGAACGGCTCGGCCTTCGTCGACGTACCGGATGAGAACGGGTACGTCCGCGACGACGGCCGGACCGCCTACTTCGCATCCCACCTGGCGGCGGTCGCGGCGGCTCGCCAGCAGGGCGCCGACATCCGCGGCTACCTAGCGTGGTCGCTGCTGGACAACTTCGAGTGGGCTTACGGCTACGACAAGCGCTTCGGCATCGTCCACGTTGACTACGAGACCCAGGTCCGCACCCCCAAGCAAAGCGCCCGCTACCTCCGAGACACCATCCAGCGCCTGCGGCACCGCTGACACAACCACGCCATCGCCCCGGTCAACCTGGCCGGGGCGACTGGTCACGCAGCCCGAGGTCGTGATTCTGGACCGCATGGGTAATGCTCGAATGGGTACCGACCCGTCGGACCGCCGCAGACGCAGCGATTGCCTCTGCTGTGGCGATTCAGGCCTCTACCTCTACTGAGCGAAGGGAACACCTCATCTCACCCCCGACACTAGCCACCCGGCACCGGGCAAGAGCGGTCATCGCCGCGATCGGGGCAGCGCTGGTCCTGATCACCGGCTGTGGCGGCAACAGCCAGTCAGGCACCACGACCAGTCAGCCGCGCACCGCGCCCAGTCATCCATCCAACTGGGCTGCCCCGCTGGACACCAGCGCCGCCGCCGAGAAGGCCGGTCTGCCCATGCTCAGCCAGGAGATGCTATCCGTGCACTACCACGCGCATCTCGACGTGATCGTTGACGGCCAGCACATCACCGTGCCCGCCCAGATCGGCATCGACAACATCCGGAAGGCGATCTCCCCGCTACACTCCCACGACACCACCGGCATCGTGCACATCGAATCCGCCAAGGACATTCCGTTCACTCTCGGTCAGTTCTTCACCGAGTGGGGCCAGCCGCTCACCACTCAGCAGGTCGGGCCCAAGACCGTCAGCAGCGGCGAGGTGCTGCGGGTCTACCGCAACGGCGCACCTGTCGCGGGCGACCCCGCAGCGCTCAAATTCCAGGCCCACAACGAGATCGCAGTCTGGGTCGGCCCATCCAATGCGACCCCCAACGTGCCGACCACCTACAACTTCCCCGCCGGCCTGTAGCCCCCTTCCGCTCATCGGTCCCTTGTGACCCGGCGTGTCGAGCTTCATCTGGCCTCTCTGACCGCGCCAACTCGAGACCTCTACTACTTCCCTGGTGGACACCGTGAGCCGGGCGAGACCGATGCTGAAACCCTCGTCCGCGAGATCGACGAAGAACTCCAGGCAGCCATCGACCCAGAATCGATGGTGCACTTCGGCACTTACGAGACGCACGGAGACCACTCGGAACACCCCAACTTCCGGATGATCTGCTATGTCGCAGATCACCACGGCGCGCCCCCTCGCGGGAGATCGCTGAGAAGGCCTGGTTCCGCTACGCCCACCGCGACCGCGTCTCGCTCGCCACCAGATAGTCTTCGACGCGCTCCACGCAACCGGCCAACTGCCCTGATCCAGCACCCCCCTGCCAGCCAGCGATCAAGAGCCGCTGAACCACCCGAGCCCGAGCAGCGCGAAATCCCCGAGATGGCTCAAGATCAACAAGAACGACCGCCAATCCGGATTCTCATCCGATCTGAGCCACCGCTGGCCGGAGGCGATCTGGCGGCCCAAGTTCAGAGATAACGGACAGCTCGCAGTGCGGTGGCTCACCCGGGCACGGCTGGATTCAGCGCCCCAGCAGTTGGTGCTGCAGCAGGCACGCCAGCTGAGTGAGCGGTCAGTAGACGCGGTGTTCTGGCAAGGTAGCCTGCCTGCCGGAGGGGCTGCCATCCACGATCACAACGCCGCGCGGACGACCGGCGCAACAAAGGTGGAGACACCATGGCAGAAGCGCAGGCTAACCGGTACGGCGGATCGAGACGGGACTGTGATGGATCAAGAGACGTTCTGGGGATTCGTGGAGCGGTCTCGGACGTTGTCGGACGGGTCTCTCGACGAACAGGGCGATAAGTTGGCCGAGTTGCTGAGCGAACTCGACGTGGACCAGGTGGTGGCGTTCGACGCGGCGTTCACCGAAGCCAGCCGGCGGCTGTACAGCTGGGAGCATTGGGGCGCGGCGACGGTCATGCTCGGTTGGTGCAGCGACGACACTTTCACGGATTTCCGGTCCTGGGTAATTGCGCAAGGGCGGGCGACGTACGAGCGGTTCGTGATCGACCCCGACTCGATCGTGGACGCCGGGCTCGAGGAAGACGAAGAACTGGGCGCCGCCGAGAGGTTCGCCGCGGTCGCATCGGAGGCCTACGAAGAGCTCACCGGCGACGACATCTGGGAGGCGTTGCCGGACCGTGAAGGCGTGGAATTCCAAGAATCGCCATCCGGGCTGGAGTTCGACGACAGCGACGCCGTGCTCTCCGAGCGGTATCCACGTCTGACCTCGGTCTACGGGCAGGGCCCAGGTCGCCAACCGCAGAGCAAAGGCTTGTGGTCCCGGCGGCCGAAGAACCCCACCCGGAACGACTGACCGCCCCGCCTCATCGGGGCCTGACATCAGAGCCCGACACGGTAGCCCATACCGGGGGCTGGCACCGGTGATGAGTCTGCCGCGTCGGATGACCGGCGGTAGCAGAGGGAAACACTGTGACAGAACCGCAGCCCCTATGAAGTCGCGCAGCGCGTCGGCGTGAGCTGAAGCGAAAGCATAATCCTTATCCGGTTTCGTACCGCTGCTTTGCGAGGAGACGGCGCTCTACTTCGAACGGCGCGGCTATCCGAGCGGGTGACACCGATCGCACCGAACTCCGCGTCACCGACCGTGCTAGCAAGATCAAGACGCCATCTTCTCGAGTAAAGCCTTGAACACCAGATCCACGCGCTCCAGGATGATGTCCCGCTGCTCCGCGGCCGTCTTGTCAATGTACTTGCTCCACGGAAGGACCGTCTCAATGTAAGGACGCCCACTGGCATCCTTTTGAACAACGCGCACGGTCTTGTTGACGCGCTTGTGGAGAACAAGAACTATCCAAGCATTTCGCTCATTAGAGGAATCCCGCCAGGCGATGGCGGAATCGAGCTCCTGTGCCATTGGAACCAACTCCTCGGCGAGCTCGGTTACACGGTCCTCCTCATGGCAGCTGAAATAGCGTTCCCAGTGGGGGTTGTATTCGCTGCCGGCGTCCATCTTTAGCCACTGCTCAGTTGCCATACCTACCTACAGCTAAAGTATTGTCCGGGTGTGGACACTCACCATATCGTCTATGGTACGCCCGGTTCTTCTGGTACTCCCAATTTCGCGCTCGCCAGCGGCTCTTGTAGTGCCTGATGCGTCCGACCGTGCACCCGCTACCCATCATACGCCGGCAACTGTTGATCTGACCCCACGCTCGGGATGGCCCCAACTGACGATATGCCGTACTTCCAAACCCTCCACTTACCACGCCCGACCTTATAGGTAATCGTATAGCCGATCGTTACGCCGGCGTAGCTATTACTGTTTCTGTGCACCCGATGGCTCGACGGTCTCCTTTTTGTTGGCGGACCAGGGTTATGCGCGCGCTCAATAGATCCTCCAAGACCAAGAACCGGGGCGCTTGGTCCACCGAGCCCGTCGCATAGGCATATTCTCCCATCCAGGTCGAATGCGTTCATCGGATCCGATGGATAGTTGTAGGCATTGCGATTGCCGCCGGGGACCGGATCCGTGCTGAGGAACAATCCAGTTGTCGAGTTGTAGAGCCGAACGCCCATCAAGACCAGTCCGGCCGCAACGGTGGCGCGCTCCTTGGCACCGAGCCACGCACAGTCTACGAGGCCGCCACCGGCTGTTCCCGTTGTGCGGTTGCCGTTCTCGTCATAGCTATTCCAGCCATCGATTTCGAGCGCGGGGCCACCGGACGGAAGCGTCACTGTGGTAACGATGTCGCCATGGCTGTTGGCCAAACTGAGTCTGGCCGCGCCGAGTTGGTCAACGGTCAGCGCTAGGTCATCACCAATCAGTTCGGCTTGACGCTCTGTCGTGCTGCCCTGAGTTACCCAGGTGGGATTGTCCGAGTTGTCGGTGTAGTGACGGGTTGTTGTGATCGAGGAAGAGCCAGTGGTGACGTTCTCCACTGAACGGCGGTCCAGTGCGTCGAGGGTGAACGTCGTAGTGCTACTCCCTTGGACGATTGAGCGGACAACGTCGCGACGGCCTGATTCGCCATACGCAGCCGGTCTGTTCTGTTCGGGCAGGCCGGCTGATGTATGCCCCGCCTGGGGAAGCAACGACCGCGCGGCATGAAGTAGGTCACGGTTCGGGAGATATCAGTTGGCCACGGTCGTCCAGGTGCTTCGCGCGGCCGAGCTGGTCGATGAGATCGATGGAGGATTGACGACGGGACGGATCGAAAGTCTGGATCGCGATGGTGGCGAGCCCAGGCGGGCTGAGAGCGCGGTTGAAGGTTCCGGCCGTCTGCCAGACGACCTGCCCGTCACCGACCCTCTGCACTGTCACGCCACCACCGGGCGCAGACCCGGGTTGGGTGATGAGCCTGCTGCCATCTCCCGACCAGCCGACGATCTCCCGGCCGGGCACCCGGCTGACGAGATGGGGCACGCCGCTCAGCGCGTAAAGCTCCACCGCCGTGGGAACCGGAAACGGCGCGCCCGGCTCGGGCGAGACCGCGCACATGGTGAGCGGGCGACCGGCCCGTGTCGTTGGTGAGCAGGAGGCCGGCACGGGCGTTTGCGGGCGAGGCGGAGCCTGGTCGGCGTGCTGGACCGCCATCGCACGCCCGTTCGGTGCCACCGACACCGTGGTGACCCGGCTCCGGGGACCACTGGCGAAGTGCCGTTCGAACAAGACCTTCGGCCTGCTCAGGCTCGTTACCGCCACGGCGTCCACGCTCGAGGACGCGGACCCAGCAGTCAGGACCGCGCGGTCACCGGCAACGTCGCAGCCCACCAAGCCGACTGTCGCCGCGCTATCGAATAGGCCGATAAAGTTGGCGACGTGGTGGTCCTGACTGGCACGCACGTCGAACCAGCCCACCCGGATCGGGCGGACCGCGCCCTCGGGGAATCCACACCGGTGGCGGCTATCCGTAGCCCAGATCATCGACGACAGCCCACCGGATGTGTCCGGCCCGCTCGGGACCCATCCGTCCGGGGCCACAACCGGACCACGGCACGCCTCGATGCACGACGGAAAAGCCAGCCTGCCGCCTGTACGCGTACCGGCGTAGTCGTAAGCGTGCGCACTGCAGCCACCCGCATCCGCGACATAGAACACAGGCCCGGCCCCGCTCCGATCCGCACCGGCGACAGCCGTCGGGCATTGCCGTCCAGGCGGACCAAGACCTCCGCCCGCCTCACTGCCCGCCGCACCGCACGCTGCCAGGACCGCGGCCAACAAGAGCGCGGTCAGGACTCCTGCCGACCTCCCAGCTACGCGGAACATCACCCGAGGATCCTAGACAGAACGCAGTCCATTCGGACGCCTCCCGGCAATGATCTCCACCTGGTCGCTGCGTGCCGAGTCAGGCCGGAGCCTTCATCTGGCTACTGTGCCCCGAGCTGGTGAACCGGCTGGTGTTGATCACTGGCGGCTTCGACAAGTCCGGCGAGGCGATCCCGGAGATGGAGTGGAACGTCGAGCAGATCACCCAGTTCCTCGGTGCTGCCTACGGCGAGGTGTCCCCGACGGCGAGGTGCACTTCCCGGTGGTCGCCACCAAGATCGGCGAGATGGCGGCCACCGAGCCCGACCTGGCCGTGTCCGAGCTGGGCAAGGTGGCGCAGCGGTCGCTGGTGGTGTTCTCCGACGACGACCTGATGACCTTGTCGCACAGTTGCCGTCATCCGGTCGAGTGGGGCTGGGGTGATCGTGCCCTTGGTCCGGAGGTAGGCGGCGAAGTTCTCGTGATCCGTGCCGCTGCGCACCGGACTGGTGTACGCCGTGAATGCGCTGTACCCGTCGGCGCCGATCACCGTGTATGCGAGCGCCGCCACGCGGTAGGTCCGCGCCGGGTCGAGCGGCGTACCAGCGATCTTCACGTCGGCCGCGTTCACCCGGTCACCCACCGGACGGCGTGCATCGTAGGTGTACTTGACGTTGCCCGACACAGCCAGCGGCGCGAACTTCACCGTGCCGTCGGCCTGCGTCTGCCACTGCTGTTCGAGGACGGCTTCGAGCTGGGCGCCGGTCAGGCTGACGGTGAGGATCGGGTTGCCATAGCCGTACGCGTCCCAGGACTCCCCAGCATGATCCGACCGTCCACGTCACCTGGCTTGCCGCTGTTCGCCTGCAGGAGATCGCCGCGTAGCGCCGTACTGCCCTTGGCCGGCTTGGCTGCGATCAGAGCCAGGTCGGCGTGGCCGGCGGGGTTCTGGTTCGCCGTCCAGAGGTGGACGTCCGCCGCCAGGTCGGCCATGGTGCTCTCCCCCGCAGCGTTCGCCGTCCGAGTGAAGTCCCCCGTCTGGGTCGCCACCGTTTCGGCGTACCGGCGAGCGCCCGCAGCCGTCCAATAGTCGACGATCTTCTGGATCTTCGGATCAGGCGTCACGGTCCGGGTGACCGCGTGGTTCACCGAGGTTGTGCGGTCGCGGAGCACCTCTCCGGTGGCCGGGTCCAGCTGGAGGTTGATCTCATTGATCAAGCGACGGTGGTTCGCCGCCTCGACCACCGGCCGCGGGTTGCCGGCCGGGTCGGCGATGCTGCAGTTGAAGGCCGCGTGCCAGTGGCCGGTCAAGCTGCCCGGCGAGAGGAATCTGATCATCTGGGCAGGTGGTGGTCGGTGCGCCGAAGCTGCCGACCACCACCCTTTGCCTAGGTCAGCCGTTCCAGCCGCCGCCTTGCTTGATGCGGGTGCCGAGCGCGCTCGCCTTGCCCGGGTACAGGTACATGTCACCGGCGGTGTTGGCCACTGCGATCAAGTCGGGAATCTTGTCGGCCGTCATGTCGCCGACGCCGGTCAACGAGCGCATGCCGTTCCAGCCACTGCCGATCAGCACCCGGCTGGTGCTGCGGAACGTCGGGCCCTTGTAGAGGTACAGCTTCCCCGTGCTGGTGTCGACGGCAACCAAGTCGGGCTTACCATCGCGGGAGAGATCACCGACCGCCGACAGTTTGGCCATCTTGGTGGTCCAGCTGGTGGCGAGCTGCACTCGCGTGCCGAGGCCGTTTGCCTTGCCGGGGTACGCCCAGAGCTTGCCGGTGGACTTCTCCATCGCCACCAGGTCGGGGTGAGAGTCGCCCGTGATGTTGCCGATGCCGATCAGGTCGCGCATGCTGTTCCAGCCGCCGGTGCCGATCAGGATGCGGGTGCTGGCGGCCAGGCTCGGCCCGCGGTACAGCCACAGCTTGCCGGTGGACTTCTCCACCGCGGCCACGTCGGGCACCTTGTCGCCGGTCAGATCACCGACGCCGGCCAACTCGGTCAGGCTGTTCCAGCCCGTGCCGAGCTTGACGGCACTGCTGCCGCCGTCGAAGGAACCCTTCCCGTTGTTCGTGTACCGGTAGAGAGTGCCGGTCGGTCGGTACACAGCGATCATGTCGGCCCGGCCGTCGCCGCTCAGATCACCGGCGTTGGTCAGGTCCGCGTCGGAGTGACCGGCGAGGTAGGAAAGGCCGCCCGCCTGCATCGCGGCGTTCAATGTCGCGGCGGACAGCGTGTGCGTACCGCCAGTCGGCTTCCACGGATCCCAGACGGTGACCGTCTTCGCCGACAGGTCGTAACCGTACGCGAGGATGGCGTGACCTGAGTGGCTGGCGCCCTTGTTCCAGGGCAGCTTCTCGAACCAGATGCCGAGCTTCGGAGCCCGCTTGAGCGTGCCGATGTCGTACGCGATCCAGTTGAGCAGGTTGGTGGCGTTGCCGGTCGTGTCGGTGTCCCACACCGAGTACGCGAGCGGGTTGATGTAGGAGTTGATGACGGGCAGCGCTGTCTTGTCCCAGGTGCCGGACGTCGTGGTACCCATCTTCGTGGCCAGCGTGTCCTGGCTGACGCTGATGCCGAACGTCCCCAGGCTGACCGCACTCGACGTGGGCACACACTTGTAATTGGTGTTCTGGTAGACGCCCTTGATGGACAGCTTCGCCGAGGTGGGCGCGGCAGCGGCAACAGCACTCGCGACCGCCGCCGCCGTCCTCGGCTGTGCGGCACCGCCAGGGCGCATCGCACCGCTGGCGGTGCTGGGCGTCGCGGCGGTGAGCTCGGCAGCGCTCAGTGCGACCGAACCGTTTGCGGGCGGCAACTGCTGGCTCTGGGGCGTACCGGTGTCCGCGGTGGCCATGTGCGCGACGCCGCCGACGAGCCCCAGGCTCACGATGACGGCAGTGCCTAGCTTCCACTGCTGACGTTTCATTCATTCCTCACAGACAGGCGGGTGATCGTGACCGAGGAACACCCAAACACATCGGAGGGGCAGACAGTCCGGCGCGACGATCAGTTAGATCGGTGGTGCTCAATACGGCAGACTGTCGCCCGTGAGTGGGTCATCCAGTCCGGGGGAACCCGCTTCGGGCAAGACGGGCTGGTTGTTGCTGATCTACCGGGTGCCGTCGGAGCCCACCAGACTGCGAGCGACGGTCTGGCGGAGGCTGAAGGGCCTAGGCGCGATCTACCTGCAGAACTCCGCAGTCCCGCCGCTGGTCAGTCCCGTCGTTTGGTCAGTGGGCGCCGGACCCGTCCGACCCTGAACCCCGGGTCGAGGTCCGACGCTGCTCGGGTCCCCACGACGTCGGGGACCAGGCGGAAGCGGTGCGTGTCAGTCCGGCCGTATGGTCAGTCTGGCCGTTCGGTCATTCCCCAGCGAGAAATCTGTATCGGGGATCACCGATATATCGGTCATCCCCGATACAGATTTCCGAGTCCTTCCTCAGCTCGCCGGGCGACCGCTGGTCGAGCTGCAGCGGCGTTGGCTGCAGTTTGGGGTTTGGTCAGTTGTAGGCGGCGGCTTGGATCCGGTACAGCTCGGCGTACTGGCCGTTGCGTGCCAGCAGGTCGTCATGCGTACCCACCTCGACCAGCCGGGCGCCGTCCAGCACCACGATCAGATCGGCCATCCGCACTGTCGAGAACC
>JAWWPC010000028.1:0-35689 GCA_033851055.1 Kribbellaceae bacterium
CTCACCGACCTCACCGCCTGGCTCGCGGGCCGGACTCCGCAAGGCCCGATCGACGGCGACCTGCCTCAGTTGAAGCCCTGGCCGTGACGCCCTCATCGAGCCCTCGTGGTCACAAGGGCCCGATGAAGGGCGACACGCCGGGTAACTACGGACCGACGATGGGGAGTTGGATGGGGATTAGGAGACGGTGAAGTCGTCTAGTTGGATCCAGGTGTCGGTGCCGGGGGCGGTGAAGCCGGCGTAGAGGGTGACCTCGTTGACCCCGGCCGGGATGGTCACCGTGACCTCGTGGTGGACGTAGCCGTTGGCGGCACCGAAGGTTTGTTCGCCGAGGACTGTGGTGCCGGCTGCACCCAGGCGGATGCCGAAGCGGCCGGCATTGGCAGGCAGGGCCGCCGAGGCGTTGATCCAGGTGCCGAAGGTGTACTTGGCGCCCGGAGACACCGGGACCTTCTGGGTCAGGGCGCTCCAGCCCGTGCCGGAGGTGCGGATCCAGCCGTTGTTGCTGCCGGAGTGGGCGAAGCCGAGTCCGCGATCGACACCGTTCGCTGCCGTGCCTTCGAAGGACCAGGCCGGCTTGCCACCACCCGGCGCCTCGAAACCACCGTCAGCCAACTGAGCGACGTACCGGACCGCGACTTCTGCGACGGAGGTGAAGCTGCGCGGGCCACCCGGTACGCCGATGACGCGGACACCGTCGGTCTCCACCGCGGGGAAGGTCAGCGTGTACGTCTTGTTGGCACCGGCGGAGGCGTCGCCGGGATAGGCAGGCGACACCGTCTGCGCGCCGACCTCGACCCAGGCGCCATCACGTTTGACCTGCACCCGGGGGCGACCGGTGAACCAGCCGCCGTTCGCCGTGACGGCTCCCGAGGTGAAGTCCACGCGGTTGACCTTGTGCTTGGCCGGCCAGGTGTAGCCCCACCAGCTAGCTGTCTTCACCTCGTCGTCGAAGTCGTTCTCGCTGCCCGTGGTGACGCCGTCGTTCAGCAGGGACAGGTCGCCCGTCTGCGACGACTTGGAGATTGCGACCGCGCCGGTCGCAGGTGCCGCGAGATTCGTGTCGGCGGGAAGGTTCGAGGCCGACGTCGGATCGGCCGGGGTGAGGACCAGCTTGCGCAGGTTGAAGTTGTAGACCGAGGTACCGATGCCACCGCCGCCGCAGGGGCAGACGTTGGCCTGCAGGTACATCGTCTTGCCGTCGGGTTGCAGGAACTTCGACGGGATGGTCACGCCGTAGCCGCCGTACTTGGAGGTCGACCACGGGTAGCCACCGAAATCCTTGCTAAGGAAGTGCTTCCACGGTCCCCATGGCGTGGGCGACTCGTAGAACTCGAAGGTGTACTCGGTCCAAGACGTGTAGACGTAGCGGTTCTGCTTCGGCAGGAAGGTGACACCGCCCTGGCTGATCACGCTGAGGTTGCTCGCGTTGGTGCCGAAGGTCTGGCCATACAGCCGCCGCTGGTCGGTCAGCACCGGCTTGCGATCGGCGAGTTTGCTGCTCCATTGGGCGCGATCCTTGGAGATGCCGGTGTAGAACTCCCAGGATCCGCGGTCCTGGATCTTTGCCTTGGGCACCCTTGCCAGGAACACGTCATTCGGGTCGGCGACCGTGTCGTCGAACGAGTCCCGCCAGTTGCCGTCCAGGCCGTACGCGTAGACATAGCCGTCCGGCGCCGCCGCACCACCCTTGCCGAAGTCGGCGAACCAGATCGTGGTGAACACGTGGTTGTCGAACATCGGCTTGCTCTTGTCCCAGGTCCAGGTCTTACCGTGGTCCGTCGATTTCACGATCGTCGCAGCCGGTACGTCGTTGAAGTCCAGCGCGAGGTCCTGGACCGCCAGGTAGATGGTGTCGCCCACACACACCATGCCGGTGGGCTTGCGGTTGTACCCGGCGCCGCTCCAGATGCTGCTCACCTGGTCACCGCGGGCGACCGTCGTACCGGACAGGTTCGTCACGTCACCCTGGATCTCGCTGACCGCGATGTCTGCGAAGGCTTGGTCGAGGCTGAAGCCCTTGCCGTCGCCGTTGGCCGCGTACAGGTTGCCGTTGCCGGCCCAGCAGGAGGGCCAGAGGTCTCCGTCACTCTTGCTCGGCATGCCCTTGGTCTCCACCGTCGCCGTGCCGACGTACGAGCTCTCCGAAACCGGGGCGGCCGGAGCGGCAGACGACGAGTGGCTGATCAGCGACGGGGCGGCAGCCGCCGCGACTATCGGCAGCACAGCGAGCCAGATTCCACGCTTCACCGGGAAACTCCTTCTATTTGAGGCCGGTGGTCTTCATCGCATCGACCAGCCGGCGCTGACCGGCAACGAAGACCACGACAGTTGGTATGGCGGCGATCACCGCGGCGGCGAGGATCAGGTTCCAGGCAGAGGCGTACTGACCCTGCATGCCGGCGATGCCGAGCTGGATCACCCGTAGGTCGGGGTTGCGGGTGATGGTCAACGGCCAGAGGAACGCATTCCAGTTGGCCAGGAAGAACAAGACCGACAGTGACGCGAGCACCGGCCGGCTCAGCGGCAGGATGACGCTCCAGTACCGGCGCCAGTAGCCGCACCCGTCCAGGTCGGCGGCTTCCTCCAGCTCTCGCGGGATATTCAGGTAGTACTGCCGCAGCAAGAAGATGCCAAAGGCATGGAAGATGCTCGGCACGATCAGCCCGGCATAGCTGTCGAGCAGGCCGAGCTGCTTGGCCACCAGGAACAGCGGCACCAGGATCACCGGCAGCGACACCAGCAGCGTCGACATGATGCCGGAGAAGATCAACCCGCGGCCCGGGAACCGCAACCTGGCCAGCGCATACGCCGCCATCGAATGGAAGAACAGCGCCACCACGGTGACCACCACCGACACCAACGCGCTGTTCAGGAGGAATCGCGGCAGCGGGATCTTCAGCAGTACGTATTGCAGGTTGTCCAGCGTCCACGAAGACGGCCAGCCGAAGGAGAACACGTCCTCGGCCGGCTTGAGCACGCTGATCAGTACCCACAGCAACGGCGCCACGGCGATGATTGCCAAGACGTGCGCCAGCACTGGGAAGAATCTAGTCCTCATCGAAACGACCTCCCCGGGTAAAGGCGAACATCAGCCCGGTGCAGACCACCAGAATCGCGACCACCATCGTGGTCAGTGCGGCGGCATAGCCCATGTTGTTGAAGGTGAACGCCTGCTCGTAGATGTAAAGCACGACCGTGCTGGTAGCCCGAGCCGGACCACCCTTGGTGAGCACGTAGACCAGGTCGAACGCCTGCAGCCCGGTCACCGCACCGATGGTCGAGTTCACCACCACGAAGAAGCTGGTCGGGCGTAGCAGCGGCCAGATGACGAAGCGGAACCGCTGCCACGCGCCGGCGCCGTCGATCTGCGCGGCGTCCTCGAGTTCCTTCGGCACGTCTTTCAGCCCAGCCAGGAAGACGAGCATCTGGTACCCCATCAGGAACCACACGCTGATCACGACGTAGGTGCCGAGCGCAAGGGACGGCGTACCGAGGAACGACACGTCGCCCAGGCCCAGCGGCGCCAGCAGGTTCGAGATCGCACCGCGCTTATCGACGAGCAGGAACTGCCAGATCAGGCCGACCACAACCAGGCTGACCACGTTCGGCAGGAAGAACGCGGACCGGACCCAGCCGATGCCCTTGAAGTGGTTCCGGACCAGCATCGCGAGCGCGAAGCTGACCACGAAGGCCAGCGGCACGAAGGTGATCACGTAGATCCCGGTGATCCGTAGCGACGCCCAGAGCTGGTCGTCCGAAGCCATCAGCTTGTAGTTGGCGAGCCCGACGTACTGGTAGTTGCCGAAGCCATCGACCTTGAAGAACGCGACGCCGAAGGCGAGCACCATCGGCAACGCGACAAAGGTCAGCAGACCGATCACGTCCGGCGCGAGGAACGCGTACGCCGCCAGGGCTTCGCGCCGCTTCTTCGTCATCGTCTTCTTGCCACGCGGGGCCTTCACCTGGGGTTCGGACGGTGGTGAGGTTGTGGTGACCATCAGCTGATGGGGGCGCCCTGGTAGGTCTTCAGGAACGTGTCGATCCGCTGGGCCGCGTCAGCCGCCGCCTTGGCCGGGTCGGCCGCATTCAACTGGCAGGCCTGGATGGCATCGGCGATCGGTTGGTACACCTCCGGTGGGAACCGCGGCTCCGGCCGGCCGGTCGGCGCGATCTCGCTGACGAACTTCTCCAGCACACCTTCTTTGAAGGCACCCTTGGCGTCCGCGGCCTGCTGCACCGACTTGCGCGGCGGCACGTTGGTCTTCACCACGGTGTTCCACTGCCGCTGCCGCTCGACGCCCTCGGCATCGGTCGACCCGAGCGCCCAGGTGATGAACTTCGCCGCGGCCTCGGGGTTCTTGCCCTTGGCGTTCGCCACGAAGGCCCAGCCGCCCAGGTCGGTGGCCGCCTTGCCACCTGGCGGGGTGGGCAGTGGGATGATCCCGTACTTGAATTTCTTCGCCTTGGTGCGCATGTCCGAGACTGCCCAGATCCCGCTCTGCTGCATGGCGGCGGCACCCGAGCCGAGGTTCGAGACGACATCGCCGCCGCCGTCGCCGAGTGCTTTGCGCGGCGCGACCTTGTTCTGGATCGTGTCCTGCCAGAACTTCAGCGCCTGCACGGCCGCGGGCGAGTCGAAGGCGACCTTGCCGTCCTTGATCGGTGTGCCGTCGCCCTGCCACAGGAACGGATACCAGGTGAAGTTCTGGTAGTAGCCCGGCAGCGTTTCGAACATCACGCCGTACCGATCCTTGCCGGTCAGCTTCTGCGCGACCGCCAGGGTCTGCTCCCAGGTCTTGGGTAGGTCAGCCTCGGACAGCCCGGCCTTCTCGAACGCGACCTCGCTGTAGTACATCGCGAGCGGCTCGATCTCCATCGGCAGGCCGTAGACCTTACTGTCGACGCTTCGCGCTTCCAGCAGGCCAGGCAGGTAGTCAGCCTTCGACTCTGCGGGCAGCGCCGACGACAGATCCTGCAGTACTCCGCCGTTGTAGTAGCGGAGGAAATCGCCGGGACTGATCAGGAAGATGTCCGGCCCCTGGCCCGACTGGAAGGCGGTCTGCAGCGCGGTGCCGCCGAGGTAGTCCTTGCTCGGGATGTAGCGCAGGTTGATCTTGACGTCGTTGTTCGCGTTCCACTTCGCGGCCAGGTCCACGAACCACTTACTCTGCGGGTTGGCGTCGTCGGCCGGGCCGTAGAAGTTCCAGAAGGACAGGTTCTTGCTGCTGCCGCCGCCCGCCTTGTCGCCACCGCACGCGGTCAGCAGGGGGCCGGCCACGGCCGAGGCGGCCAGCGCTCCGAGACCGCCGCGCAGCACACTGCGCCGGCCGATTGGCCTTCCGGAGAAGGAAGTTGTGGACATCACGGACTCCAGGGGTCGAGCCGTCCACCGGACAACCTTGCAGGGGTTCGGCCGGTAACAGGCGCTGGCAATCGATTTCACGCAATCTACGAGTGCCGCCCCGAACGGTCAAGAGTTGCCCGCCGGTGAGTTTTGAGCGGGGAGAGATTTCCCTTGTTTTCAACAAGGTGCCAGCGTTGACACTCACTGCTCCGGAACCTAGTCTTCGGAAATCGATTTCTGATAAAGTCCGGAGAGCGAGTTGAGATGCCAGTAGTGCCGCATCGCGCCGGGCCGCCCCGGGAGTTGGTCGCCCGGGGCCTGAGCGCCGCCCGCACCGCGATCGAAACCGAGGCGGCCGCCGTGTCCGCGCTGGCCGACCGGCTGGACGGAGTCTTTCTCGACGTGCTGACCGCGGTGGCCTGCTGCGAGGGCCACCTGGTCGTCACCGGCCTGGGCAAATCCGGGCTGGTCGGCCGGAAGATCGCCGCCACCCTGGCGAGCACCGGCACCCCGGCCACCTTCATCCATGCCGGCGATGCATTGCACGGCGACTCCGGTGCGGTGACCAGTCGCGATCTGGTGCTGGCGCTGTCGGCTTCCGGTGAGACCGCCGAGGTCTGCGTTTTCGCCCGGATGCTGGCCGAGCGGGGCATCCCGGTGATCGCGATGACCGGCGCCGAGGACTCCACTCTTGCCAAGCTCGCTACTTACACGTTGGACACGATGGTGCTGCGCGAGGCGGACCCGTTGAACCTGGCCCCGACCGCCTCTACCACCGCCGCCCTGGTGATGGGCGACGCCCTGGCCTGCGCGCTCGTCGTACTGCGGGACTTCACCCATCACGACTTCGCCCGGTTCCATCCCTCCGGAGCCCTCGGTCAGAAGTTGCAAGGTCCCAAGTTGCAGGGTCAGGGACTTCTCGGGGAGGGATCCTGATGACTGCGACGGCGCAGTACGACGTTTGTGTGCTCGGGTCGTTCATGAAGGACCTGGTCGCAAGCGCCGAACGAAGACCTCTGCCCGGCGAGACCCTGCACGGCACCGGCTTCGCGGAGTTCCTCGGCGGCAAGGGCGTGAACCAGGCGATCGCGGCGGCCCGGATGGGCGCCCGCACCGCGATCGTCGGCACCGTCGGCGATGACCGATACGGCGAGGAGTTCCTGGAGTTGCTGACCTCGGACGGGGTCGAGACCGGCTGGGTGGTGCGTCACCCGGAACTCGGTACCGGGGTCGGACTGCCGCTGGTGCTGCCCGATGGCAGCAACTCGATCATCATCGTCTCGCGCGCCAATGCCGCGATCACCCCGGCTGACGTGGAAGCTGCCGCCGAGGTGCTGACGGCGAGCGCCGTACTGAGTGTGCAATTGGAGCTTCCGGTCGCAGCGAGCCGGGCTGCGTTGAGGTTGGCCTCGGAGGCCGGCGCGACCACGATCCTGACCCCGGCACCGGTCGGTCCGGTGGATCCGTCGCTGGCCGCATTCGTCGACATCCTGGTGCCGAACGAGATGGAGGCCGCTGCGTTGACCGGGCTGGACTGCGACGACGAGTCCCAGTGGTCCGCGATCGCCCGGCGGCTGAGCGACCAGTGGGATCTGCTCGGCTGCGTCATCACCCTCGGCTCCCGCGGCGCCTTCGTACTGGACCGGTCCGGTTCTTCTTCCACGGAGATCCGGGTAGAGGCACATCAGGTCAGGACGATCGACACCGTGGGCGCCGGTGATGCCTTCTGCGGCTCACTCGCGGCTTCGCTCGCGGCCGGGGCGCTGCTACCGGATGCAGTCCGGCTGGCCAACGCGGCCGGGGCCCTCTCGACCACCGTCAGCGGCGCCGCCGCATCCGCTCCCGACCGCTCCGCGGCCCTCGCCCTGCTGAACGGGTCCGGCCCGCATTCACCCGTTCCCCGTCGGCCCACCCCCGGCGTGAGATTCTAGTTCTGTCCAGGCGGCAGCTAGGCCTCAAGCGGGGAGTGAGCATGACGACGATCTACGACGTCGCGCGTAGATCTGGCGTGTCGCCGGCCACCGTATCGCGCGTCCTCAGCGGCCGCCGCAACGTCGACCCGGACCTCTCCGAGAAAGTCCGCGCCGCGGTTGCGGAGCTGGGCTACCGTCCCAACGGCGTGGCCCGGAACCTGCGCCGCGCCAGTACGAATCTGTGGGCCGTGGTCATCTCCGACATCGAGAACCCCTTCTTCACCTCGCTGGTGCGCGGGCTCGAGGATGTCGCCCAGACCGAGGGCTACCACGTAGTGCTCTGCAACAGCGACGAGGACCCGGCCAAGGAGGCCGCGTACGCGTCGGCGGTACTGACCGAGCAGATGGCCGGCGTGGTCATCTCGCCGTCCAGCTCACCGGACGGGGTCATGCAGCTGCACGAGGCCCGGACACCGATGGTGCTGATCGACCGCCGGGTGGAGGGCGTCGAGGCCGACACCGTACTGGTGGACAACGAGCACGGCGCTGCCGAAGGAGTCGGCCACCTGATCGAGGGCGGCTACAGCCGGATCGCCTGCATCACCGGACCACGCCGTGTCAGTACGGCGATGGATCGGCTGGCGGGTTACCGCACCGCCCTGCGGACGGCCGGGATCCGTTACCAAAAGGACCTGGTCCGGCACGCCGACTTCCGCGAAGCGGGTGGCTTTGCGGCGATGGAGAGCCTGCTGGAGCTGCCAGAACCACCCGAGGCACTCTTCGTGGCGAACAACCTGATGACGGTCGGCGCGCTGGAATGCCTGGCGAAACGCGGCCTACGGGCGCCGGATGACATCGCCGTGGTCGGGTTCGACGACATCCCCTGGGCCGATCTGGTGGTGCCCAGTCTTACCACCGTTGCCCAGCCGACGTACGAGCTGGGCCGAACCGCGGGGCTACTGCTGAAGGACCGCATCGCCAGCCCGGGCCGTCCCCCGTCAACGGTCACCCTGCGCACCGAGCTCCACGTACGCGCCACCTCGGAGCCCCGGAAGGCTTGACCCGTCGCCCACCGCCATCTCCGCAGTCGCAAGGGCTTAGCGGACCAGCGACGATGACGCCTGCCAGCAGAGGGTGAGGAAGAGTGTGCCGGTTGTCCCCGGAATACCTGCCGGATCGGCTGCCGCTCCGGGATGACTGGGCAGTTTGACACCCACCCAGCGCTCCTGCACAAGTAGTCCTCGCAGGCCACGAAGCGACGTCCCCACCCCCTGACGACGTACCCACCCCTAGTGCGGCGGCGGTGGCGGTGTGTTCCCCGCTCGAACCCACTCAACAAACGTGCGCACAGTGTCGTCCGGCGTACGAAGCCCGAGTCCTGCAGCCAGCGCCCGGCTGTTGTCCAACAGGAACGTGCCGTCGTTGCTGCCATCACGAGCCAGGTCGAACCTGTCCACGGCCGGATCCCAGTCCACCGGTAATGCGTGCGGCACGACCGACTGCCAGACGTCGAGCAACTCCCTCATGGTCAGCGCCGAGGCCGGCCCCACCGCGTTGAACGGACCACCCAGACCGTCCAGCGTCACGCGCAGCAGGAAGTCGGCCAGATCCCGAGCATCGAGGTACTGGATCGGCTGGTCCGGACGAGCCGAACATTCCAGCGCTTTGCCCGCGGCCAGCGCGACTCCCCAGTTGCCGAAGTCCGGGCTGTACGGGCCGATCACGAAGCCCGAGCGGAGCGCTGACGTCCGAGGTCCGAAAACCTCAGCCAGCAACTGCTCACACCGGACCTTCGATGGGCCGTACAGGTCCATGCTGAAGACGTCCTCGGGGGCGCCTTCGGGCCAAGGCAGCAACGGTGAGTCCTCCGTCATGCCCGGCGTGACCTTGCTTGCGTAGACCGCGATCGACGACATGAACGTGTAATGCCCGACCCGATCGCGCAGCAGGTCAGCACTACGCCGGACATCGCTGAGCAGGAAGCCGGACATGTCGACCACGCCGTCCCACTCCCCGGTCGCGAGAGCATCCGGTGCGGCTCGTTCGCCGATCAGCCGAGCCGCGGCGGGGTAGGCGTCCGGATCGGTGAGACCTCGATTGAACAGGGTGACCTCGTGGCCGTCCCGGAACGCGGCTTCGACCAGGTGCCGGCCCAGGTTCTTGGTGCCGCCGAGGATCAGCAACCTCATCGCAATTCTCCTGTCAGGTCGTCCAGTTCGGTAAGCGGGCCGTCGATCCGGTCCTTCGACGGCGGTACGGTGCGCAGCCCTTCCTCGACGATCCAGCAGAGCGCCAGCAGGCTGAAGCACACGCCGCCCAGCACCAGTTGCCGGCGTACCAGGTCGGAGTCGGTGCCGCCGGCATCGATGCAGTGGGCAACGATCGGGTCGGACGCGAATCCGCCTGTCCGAGTGTCCCGGAGCACGAAGTCGCCATGTACGACGGCCAGCGGCACGCCTCGGTGGAGCTCAGCCAGCGCGGGCGCGGCCAGTTCCATGGCGCGATAGAGGTGGAGTACCTCCGTCGACGCTACGCCGGTCGACGCGAGGACCGGCCCCGCCACCGAGTCCAGCCAGCCGGGGCAGCAGCGAGTGCACAGGCATGCGGAAGTCTCCTTCAACAGGTTGGCGGCCAACCAGTAGAGCACGGCATCACCAGCTCACGCCTCCGCATTACCGCCTCGCCCGCCCGCTACGAAAGGGTCAGGGCCTACAGGCGGCCAGGATGCGGTCAACGATCCGACCTGCGACCGCGTCAGGGTCGAGATCGCTGACAATGCGATGCGGCCCGTCCGCCGCCGGAGTGAACCTGGTGACGCCTGCGTCCGGTACGACACTGACCTGACCACTTCGGAACTCGAATAGCTCCGGTTCGACCAGCATCAGCACCGCAGCCGGGTCATGCGGGACGTTGAAGTCCTTCTCGGTGAACTGCCAGAACTGCCTCATCTCAGCCGCCAGCAGCTGACCCAGCTCCCCCGCAGCAGCCACCCGCTCGACCACCGACTCGCCGAGCTGGATCCGGGTGGTCTGCTCCAGCCCGATCACGGTCGTCGGCAATCCCGCCTCGAACACCGCCGAGGCCGCGGCGACGTCGCAACGGACGTTGTGCTCGGCCCGGCCCTCGTTGAACCTGCCACCCATCACGAAGAGCTCCTGGACCACCCGATCCGGCCGCTCGAGGGCTTCAGCGAGGTTCGTCAGTGGCCCGATGGCGATAACCCTGGGTGCCGCCGCAAGGACATCGGCAGCGTCGTATCCGGTGCTCACCGGCTCGTGTTCCAGACCGTCCAGCAACGCGCCCTCATGCCCGGGCCACCAGACCGGACGGCCCGAGCGCGGCTCGGTGCGTCCGGGCACCACCGGTCCGGTTGAGCGTCCGGCGACCGCCGCCACCCGGCTGACCATCCGGGCCCGCAGCAGCGTGTCGCCGTACACGGTGGTGACGCCGTCGAGCCTCAGCTCCGGGGAGCCGAACAAGGTGGCGAGCGCGAGGACATCGTCGACATCACTACCGATATCGGTGTCGAGCACCACCGGAACAGAGTCCTGCACAGTCACCATCTCCTCACTCGGCCGCTGCTGGCAGTCTCCCACCCGTCTGGCAGGCTTTGGGTATGACTGACATCGCCGCCACCCGCGCCTGGGGCTTCGGCCTCGCCACCGTCACAAAGTCGGGCACCGTGCTGGACGTCTGGTACCCGGCACCTCAGCTGGGCGAGGCGCCTGCGGACGTCAAGGCACCGGCCGAGCTGATCGCTGCCGAGGGCAACGACGAACTCCGCCAGGTACGCCGGACCGTGGTCAAAGCAGAGATCACCCTGGACCAGCCGCCGACCGGCACCGAGGACGCGTACCTACGGCTGCACCTGCTGTCGCACCGGCTGGTCCGGCCACACGGGCTGAACCTGGACGGCATCTTCGGCGCGCTGCCGAACAACGCCTGGACCTCGCACGGACCGGTACCGGTCGAGCAGGTCGAGCAGGTCCGGCTCCGGGCCCTCGCAGCCGGGTTGCACCTGGCCGTCACGAGTGTGGACAAGTTCCCGCGGATGACCGACTACGTCGTACCGAGTGGGGTGCGGATCGGGGATGCGGACCGGGTCCGGCTCGGGGCGCACTTGGCCGAGGGGACAACGGTGATGCACGAGGGCTTCGTGAACTTCAACGCCGGCACGCTGGGTACCTCGATGGTGGAAGGCCGGATCGTCGCCGGCGTGGTCGTGGACGACGGCAGCGACATCGGCGCAGGCGCCTCGATCATGGGCACGCTGTCAGGCGGCGGCAAGGCGGTCGTCTCGATCGGCAAGCGCTGTCTGCTCGGGGCCAACGGCGGCACCGGCATCTCACTCGGCGACGACTGCGTGGTCGAAGCCGGCCTCTACCTGACCGCCGGCACCAAGGTCACCTTGCCCGACGGCTCCATCGTGAAGGCGCGGGACCTGTCCGGCCAGCCCGGGCTGCTGTACCTGCGCAACTCCGTCAGCGGTGCAGTCGAGGCGCGGCCACGCCAGGGTGAGGCCATCGCCCTGAACGAGGCCTTGCACGCCAACGCGTGAATCCGGACGCGAGACTGGCGGAACCGGGCGACCAGTCCTGCGCGTTGGGACCGGTATGGCACTGAGGCGGGGCGTTCTCGTAGCGACGGGTGCACTCGCCGTGGTCGTGCTCGCCATCGTCGCTGGCGTGCACTGGCTGAGCGGCAAGGGCATCGGTCCGCTGCTGCCACCAAGCGAGCAGTGCATGGCCACGGTGAACGGCAACACCGTCGTACTCGATCTGGACCAGGCCCAGTCCGCGGCGATCATCGCCGGTGTCGCAGTACGCCGTGGTCTGCCGGCCCGGGCGGTCACGATCGCCTTGGCGACGGCCTATCAGGAGTCCAAGCTGCACAACCTGGACCATGGGGACCGGGACTCGCTCGGGCTGTTCCAGCAGCGGCCCTCGATGGGCTGGGGAACGGCCGCCCAGGTGCAGGATCCCCACTACGCGTCCGCGAAGTTCTACGACGCGCTGGTGAAGGTGAAGAACTACCAGAAGCTCTCGATCACCGTTGCGGCTGACAAGGTCCAGCGCAGTGCCTTCCCCAACGCGTACGCCGACCACGAGAGCGACGCCCGGGTGCTGGCCTCAGCGCTGACCGGGCAGTCCAAGGCCGCGTTCAGCTGTGTCGTCAACAACAAGTCCCTCCCGACCCAGAAGGTCGGCGCGAACGGCCTGACGCCGAGGGCCGACGCGGTTCGCAAGGACCTGCTGAACACGTTCGGCAAGCTCTCGACCGGCGGCTACGCGCCCGGCGGCGTGACGACCGGCCACACTACCGACTCGGCGCACTACAGCGGCCGGGCGATCGATGTGTTCGTCAAGCCGATCTCGGCACCGAACACGATCAAGGGCTGGTCGCTGGCGCAGTACCTGGTCGCCCAGGCCAACCGGCTCGGCATCCGTACGGTGATCTTCAGCGACCGGATCTGGACGTCCGGATCCAGCTCGGGCAGCGGCTGGCGGGCCTATAAACCACCGCAGCGTGCCGGGAATCCCGACACGCTGCGTCACCTTGACCACGTCCATGTGGACGTGGCTGCCCAGTAGCTACGGCTACTCGTCGTGCTCCTGCGGGGGGAGGGCTTCGATCAGCGGGTGGTCCTTGTCGATCTTGCCGAGCTTCGACGCGCCGCCAGGCGAGCCGAGGTCATTGAAGAAGTCGACGTTCGCGGTGTAGTAGTCCTTCCACTGCTCCGGTGTGTCGTCCTCGTAGTAGATGGCCTCCACCGGGCACACAGGCTCGCAAGCACCGCAGTCGACGCACTCGTCCGGGTGGATGTAGAGCATCCGATTGCCCTCGTAGATGCAGTCGACGGGACACTCCTCGACACAGGCGAGGTCCTTGAGGTCAACACACGGCTGCGCGATGACGTAGGTCACTGGTACTCCTCCTATAGCCAGCAGGCGCAGCGGACTGGTGCTGCGGTCAGGGCTGATGCTCCAGTTGTTGCAGGTTTCTAGTATCACGGTAGTACGCCGCCTACTGTGCCAGGAGTCCGCATCGTGTCAGGCCTCAGCGCCCGTGATATCGGCCACCGTGTCGTGGTCCGGTACCGCCTCACCGACGACCCGGACGGCCATAGTTTCACGGATGTGATCGGTGTCCTGCAATCCCTGGACGCCGATTCCCTGGTGGTCAGGCACGCCGACAGCACCCTGCACCGGGTCCGGCTGCCCGACGTCGCCGCTGCCAAGCCGATCCCGATGGTGCCGCTGCGCCGGGTCGACCTGGACCAGCTGTTCCTGACGACAGCCCTCGGCCGCCCCGCCGTCGAGACGCAGCACGTCGGTGAGTGGTTGCTGCGGGCATCCTCGGGCTGGACCGGCCGGGCGAATTCGGTGCTGCCGGCCGGGGACCCCGGGATGGGGATCACCGAGGCGCTGAAGACGGTAGAGGCCTTCTACCAGGAGCGTGACCTGCCGCCGCTGGCCCTGATCCGGCTGGAGAGCCCGATCGCGGAAGAGTTCCGCCGGCACGGGTGGACCGACGCTCGGCCCGAGCAGGCCGATGTACTGGTGCTGCACACGTCGCTGGACCTGGTCAACGCCGAGCCGGCGTACGAGGTGCGGATCAGTGAGCACCCCGATGACGCCTGGTACGCCGCAGCCTTCGACGGCGAGCCACCCGCCCCGGCCCGGCTGGTGATGGAGGGAGCACCGCGCGTTGCGTTCGCGGCCGTCCACCTGGACGGCCGGGTCGTGGCCGTCAGCCGTGGCTCGATGACGGGCCACTGGGTCGGCGTGGACGGCGTCCGGGTGGACGCGGCCTACCGCCGCCGCGGGCTCGCTACCGCGCTACTCCAGGGCCTGACCCGCTGGGCCGGCCGTCAGGGTGGTCGGCGTAGCTACCTGGAGGTGGTCGAGGACAACGTCCCTGCCCTCAACTCCTACCGCAACCTCGGCTACACCACCGCCTACAAGTACCGGTACCTCACCGTCAGCCGCTAATGTCCGTCGAGCAGCCCAGGCCCCGAGCAGTGCCAGCAGGATGAACCCAGCCAGCACCACCTCTAGGGCCCTAGCTGGAGACACTCGGTCTGTTACCAGCGCGGTGTAGCCAGCACCGGCTACCGACACTCCCAGAGCGCCAGACAGCTGCGCGTTGGTGCTGATGACTCCCGACAGGTCCGCGGCGAACTCATCCGGCATCGCCGAGGTCATAGCTCCGACCAGCGCGTTGGCGCTCACTCCCAGGCCTAGGCCGCCGATGCCCAGCAGTATGAACAGGAGTGGCCCGGACCGACCTCCCAGCAGCAGGTAGGTCAACACCGAGGCATAGCCGGTTGCGAGCAGCAGACAGCCCAGCACTGGCAACCACCGCGCGGCAGGAAGTCGCGGCACCAACCGCCCAGCCACACCGAACGCGGCGACCCACGACACCATCGCCAGCCCTGAATACGCCGGCCCCTTGCCAAGCCCCTGCTGCAGGTACAGCGCCAGCACGAACAGCAGCGCGAAGTAGGTCAGCGTGGTGAACGCATGAGCCGCCAGCCCAGCCCGTACGCCGGCATCGCGCAGCACCTGCCGGGCAATCAGGGGGCGAACTCCCCGGGCAACGGCCCAGCGCTCCCCGCGCTCGAACCAGACAACCATCGGAACACTCAAGCCGAGGCAGATCCAGGCCCACGCCGGCCAGCCGCGCTCGGACCCGAGCAACAGCGGCACGATCACCAGCAGCACAGCGGCCGAGAGCGTCAGCACACTGCGCAGGTTGATGCCCTGCGGTTCCCGAGAACGGTCAGCTGGTAAGAACTTCCTGGTGCGACCAGCAGCGCCAACCCGATCGGCACGTTGACCAGGAAGATCGGCCGCCAACTGGCGCCGAACAGGTCCGCCGAGATCAGCACACCGCCCAGCACCTGGCCGGCGACAGCGCCCCCAGACAGGGCGATCGCGTAGTACCCGAGGGCGCGGATCCGGTCGTGGCCGGCGAACTGCAACTGGATGCCACTGAGCACCTGCGGCACCATCAGCGCAGCGCCCGCGCCTTGCACGAGCCGCGCGCAGGTCAGCGTGTAGATCTCCGGGGCGAGCCCGCACGCCAGTGAAGCCACCGTGAACGTCACCAGGCCGAGCACGATCACCCGCCGGTACCCGAGAGTGGACCCGAGCCGGGCTCCCGTGACCAACAACACCGCGTAGGCGACGATGTAGCCGGACACGACGAGGGCGACCTGGCCCTCCGAGGCACCCAGGCCGATCCCGATCGAGGGCGCGGCGGTATTCGCGATCGCGGTGTCCACGTTCGCCAGTGAACTGCCCGGTCAGCAGTACCCCGAGCAGCACCGCCCGGCGGCCTGTCTTGTGGCCGGTCCGGCTGGCTGTCGGCTGCGTGATTCCCTGCACCTGTCGGCTCTCCTCGTCGTACGGCGTTTTGAGGTGGAACGCGAAACGGGGCCGGGATGTGAGGTCAGGGCGACAGGGGTCGGTAGGGTCGAGCGCATGGCTGATCTGGTGCATCCGCCGTACGCGGGTGACTTCGAGGGAACGGTGCGGGTCGAGTACAAGCCGCACCCGGACGACGGCGTGGCCGATCCAGGCGAGATCGTCTGGACCTGGGTGCCGTTCGAAGAGGACTACCACCGAGGCAAGGACCGGCCTGTGCTGGTGGTCGGCTCAGACGGTCCGTTGCTGCTGGCACTGATCCTGACCAGTAAGGACCACGACCGCTACGCCGCCGACGAGGCCCGCTACGGCCGGGTCTGGATGGACATCGGCAGCGGTCCCTGGGACGCCGAGCACCGGCCCAGCGAGGTCCGGCTGGACCGGGTCTTGCGGATCGACCCGCAGCGGGTCCGCCGGGAGGGCGCGGTGATCGACGCCGACTTGTTCAACCAGATCGCCGCGCAGTTGCACACCCTGCACCGCGCCTGACGAGTCAGCCGCGCGGCGGCGGGGTCGGGGTCGTAGGCGTGGTGCCCGGCTTCGGGCCGCAGCGGATGTCGTCCGCGGCGTTGTAGTTCGTGGTGAAGCCTTCCGTCTTCACCCGCTGGCCGTTCTTGGCGAAGTACCGGTAGATCTTGATGTCGAATCCACCAGTCGGCGCCTGCGTCCGGCAGCCGGCCTCGGTGTTGTAGACCACCTTGGGGGCACGGGGGTTGTACCGCGCGGAGGCGCCGGCGGTGATGTCCCAGACCTTGGTGCCCCAGATCTTCACCGTCAGGACGCCCTGGCTGCCCGGCGTGGAGGCCTTGAAGATGGTCTGCACGAGGATCCCGTGACCGGAGTCGTTGAGGAACTTCAGGTCGACCGACGGCCAGACCACGGTCGCCTCCCGGCCCACCGGGTAGCGGCTGATGTAGACGCTGTGCGCCTTGTGCTGAACGTCCTTGAGTCCAGCGAAGAAGGCCGCGTTGAAGGTCGTGGTGGCCGACTGCGAGACGCCGCCGCCGAGGTCCAGCACGAATTTGCCGCCGCTGATGATGTTGCCGTCGGTGAAGCCGTTCTCGCGGGTGCGCTCGCCGACCACCTTGTTCAGGCTGAACGTCTCGCCCGGCTTCACCAGCGTGCCGTTGATCCTGCGGGCGGCCGTGCCGATGTTGATGTTGCGGTAAGCGGCGTGCGGGAAGTAGGTGGTGAACTGTCCCATCACCTCCTTCACCCCCAGCGCCTGGGCGGCCGCAGTGCTGACCTTGGCGTGCGACTTGGCCAATCCGATCGAGACGTTCCGCTCACCTTCGGGCTTCGGCAGGATCGAAAGGATCGCCGGCACCACCTTGTCGCGGGCAACGACCATGCCGTCGATCGCGGAAACCACCTTCGGCTTGCCGCCGACGATCTGGATGGTCGCGTCCTTCGGCAGTGTCTCCAGGCCCTTGAAGCGCTTCTTGAACAGCGGCTCCAACTTGGCGGCGTCCAGGCTCGGCGTGAAGGAGCCGTCCTTGGCGACCAGCTTCAGCGCCGGGGCGAGCTCGGCCGGCTGCAGGTTCACGCCCTTGGCGCCCACGGTCAGCCGGATCGGCCCGGACATGGCAGGCTCGGCGTACTCCTTCATGGCCTTGTCGATGGCCTCGGTGCCGGCCCGCGGCTCGGACACGCTGACCGGCAGGGTGACCGGCTTGCCGTCGGACGGGTAGCCGGCGACGAGCGTCCCGGCCGCCTGGTCGTTGTTCAGTGCCAGGCCCTCGGCGGGCTCGTGCTGGACCGCCTTGGCGTCCACGAAGGTGATGCTGCCATCGGTGGCCGGCCGGTTCACCTGCTTCGCGAGCCGGTCGACGGCCGACTTCAGCTTCTTCTGATCACTCTTGACCACAGGTTTGACCGCGTCGCCGCCCGTCAGCACGTGCAACATCCGGACTGGGTTCAGGCTGCGCCCGGCACCCGCAGCCGCAATGGTGGCGTCGACGTCGAGGCTGAGCCCGGCGTCGGCCGGCTTCACCTGGTACGTCGAATCGCCGGCCTTGAGCTTGATCGGCAGGTTGAGCCGGCCCTTGACCCCGGCCTGCAGCTTGGCCTTCGCATCGGTATCGGACAGGCCACCGAGTGGAATCCCGAGCACGGTGGTGTTCCCTGGCACCTTGTCACCGATGAACGCGAAGGCTGCGCCGTACCCGACTACGAGCACTCCGAGACCCGTCGCGGCGATGATCCCCGCGAGCTGTTTTCTCCCCACCGGACAGAGTCCTCCTGCTCGAACCAGACGACAGCAACGGCACATGGTACGGGAACGACGGGGACTATCTGCCCCTGACTTCCCGGTAATGCCCCGAGTAGTAGACCAAGGCCGCGGGGTCAGTCGACTCGTCGGTACCTACGCTGAGCACCTCGCCGACCACGATCGTGTGGTCGCCCCCGTCATAGGTCGCCCAGGTCCGGCACTCCAGCCAGGAAAGCGCTCCCTCGATCAGCGGGCAACCCGTCTTCGGCCCGGGCACCGTCCCCACTCCGTCGAACTGGCTGTACAGATCGCGGCCGGACTTGGCGAAGCGTTCCGCGACCGGGCGGTGCCCGGCCGCAAGGACCGACACGGCCCAGTACCCGCACTCCTGGACGGCGGCGTGCATCCGGACTCCCTTGTCGACGCAGACCAGCACCAGCGGTGGGTCGAGCGAGACCGAGGTGAAGGCGTTCGCCGTCATCGCATGCGCGACCCCGCCCTGCAAGGTGCTCATGATGGTGATGCCGGACGCAAACCGGCTCATCGCCAGACGGAAGGCCGCGGGATCGATGCTGCCGCTGGGTTCCGTCACACCGAGCAGCCTATGCCGCCACGGCCGGTCGGCCACATCGGTGTGGCGGCTCTCACCTCACCCCGGCAACGGTTTCTACAGCCCGGCGAAGAGGTCGTGTTCCAGACCGTCGGGGCCCGGGGCGTGGGTGCCTTTGACCAGGCGGTAGGCCTCGCTGCCCCAGATCTCGTTGCCGTTGTTGTTCGAGAGCGCGAAGAACGGCCCGTCGAGGGTGATCTGGGTGGCGTGCGCCTTCATCGCCGACATCTTCTGGTCGATGAACGCCTCACCCTCGATCACGCAGCTGATGAACCGGTCCGGCGTGACGAACGGCCCGAGCGGCCCGTCGGGGTCCATCCCCTCGAAGGTGGTGGTGTCGCCGGATTCGCGCAGCCTGCGCAGGCTCTCCCGCATACCCGACTCGGCCATCGCCATCCAGTAGACCTTGGGAATGTCCCAGGCCGCGCCCAGGTCCTCCCGGTACGACGGCGCCGCGGCCAGGGCGGCCGCATAGGTGGCGACCCGATGCGCCTGGACGTGGTCCGGATGGCCGTAGTTGCCGTACTGGTCATACGTCACCAGGACCTGCGGACGGATCTCGCGGATCACCGGCACCAGATCGTTCGCCGCCGCCAGCAGGTCCGCCTGCCAGAAGCTGTCGGCCCGGGTCTGTGGGGGAACAGCGGCATGGCCGTTGTCGTCGTAGATCATCCCGGTGTCCCGATACTTGCCGGGCGCACCGAGGAACCGGTGGTCGGTGACGCCGAGCTCCTTCATCGCCGCGGCCAGCTCGTTGATCCGGTGCGGACCGAGCTCGTCCGTCTGGTCGGCGGCCAGGTGGGCCAGCTCCGGCACCAGCACCTCACCCTCCTCGCCGAGAGTGCAGGTAACCAGGGTGACGTGGGCGCCCTCGGAAACGTAGCGCGCCATCGTGACACCGTTGTTGATGGTTTCGTCGTCAGGGTGGGCATGCACCAGCAGCAGCCGGCGGTCGGGAAGCTCGCTCATCTGGCCAGCCTACGGTCAACGTGACCAAGCAGCACGGCGCCCACGCAGCCTTCGCGCACTACCGACCTCAGACTGAGCGAGGGCGGCGCCCGGAGGCACCGCCCTCTCCCGGGGTGGGAGGCACCGCCCTCTCCCGGGGTGGCTAGCTCAGTTGGCCGTCTTCAGCCCGATGTGCGCGATGTCGGGCAGACCGCCCTTGTCCGCGTCCACCGCGGCGTTCGCGATGTTGGAACCGACCACGTAGACGTTGTTGTCCTTGGAGATCGGTACCAGCGGCGCCGACTCCATCATCTTGTCGTAGAGGTCGGCCCAGGCAGCCGTGGCTGCCTTCTGGTCGCTCATCTTGGCGATCTCGGCCATCTTGTCCCACGACGCCTTGTCGTTGTAGCGGCCGTAGTTGTTCTGCGCGGCCTTGTTCGGCGCCGAGCTGTCCGGACCGAACACCGGCGGCACGATGGTCGACAGCGACGACCAGTCGTAGCACCAGCCTGCGGTGACCAGGTCGGTGGCCGAGGCATCGTTCTGCTGGGTCGAGTAGTAGTTCTTGCCGACGATCTTCTTGATCTCGATGTTGACGCCGATCCGCTTCCAGGCGGCCTGCGCGGCCTCGGCCGCCTTGATCGAGATGTCCGTCGCGTCCGACGCACCCAGGGTCAGCTTCTCGCCCTTGTAGGAGGTCTGCGCGATCAGCTCCTTCGCCTTGGTCACGTCGCCCTCGGGCGGCGCCTGGAAGGACTTGGACTCGCGGTAGCCGTCGAGCGACTCAGGCACGATCGTGTTGACGATCGTGTTCAGCCGCTCGCCGCCCCGGGCGGTGATGTAGGCCTTCTTGTCCAGGCCGTAGACCAGCGCCTCCCGGAACTTCTGGTCCTTCAGGAACGGCTTCTGCTGGTTGAACGCGATGTAACGACGGCAGACGTCCGGGCCTTCGATGACGCGGCTCTTGACGTTCGCCTGGTTCAGCTTGCCGAGGTTCTGCGGCTGGACGCCGCTGAAGCTGATTGAGCCCGCGTCGGCGTCACCGCTGGCAATCAGCCGCTGGTCGATCGTCGCCTCGTCACCACCGAACTTGAAGACCCACTTGTCCGGCAGCGCGGTCCGGACCGGGTCGGTCGCCGCGTCCCAGTTCGGGTTGCGCACCAACGTCATGGACTGGTCCCGGGTGTAGCTCTCGATCTTGTACGGGCCGGAGGAGAACGGCCTGTTGTCGTACTGGGTCTTGGTGTCCTTGGCCACCGGCGTCGGCGAGAAGATCTTCATCGACGCGGTGTGGTTGAACTCGGAGACGGGCTGGTTCAGCTTGAACACGATCGTCTTGTCGTCCGGGGTAGTGATCGCGGTGCAGCCCTGGCCGCCGTTGTTCCCGGCCGGCTTGTAGGGACCGGCGTACCCCTTGCAGTCCAGGTATTGATGGCCGTACGGCGCACCCTCGGCCAGGTCCGCGGAGAATGACCGCTCGACGTTGTATTTGATGTCCTTGGCCGGGATGACGGTGCCGTCCTCGTACTTCAGGCCGTCCTTCAACTTGAAGGTCCAGGTCTTGAAGTCGGGCGACGCCTCCCAGCTGTCGGCCAGGTCTCCGACCAGTTCGGCCTTCTTGTTCTTGGCATCCCACTTGTACGCCGTCAGCGACCGGTAGATCAGTGCACCGGCAGTGCTGGAGTCGGTGACGAAGGAGCGGGCCGGATCGAGGTGCTCGAAGTCGGAAGCGTGGTAGACGGTGACCGTGCCACCTTTGACCCCCTCGGAGGAGCCTGTGCCATTGGAGTTCCCGGTCTTGTCCTCGGTGTCGCCGCCGCAGCCGACCACTGCCAGCGCGAGGGCAGCTCCGGTGCCGACGACCGGTCCTATTCGCTTCAGATGTACCATTCCGTGTTCCCTCCCTGGGTCAGCCGTCGGATGGCGACAGCCGGAGACTGGATCGCGTCAGTAAGTCACGGACCGTTGAGCGAAGCAACGGGACTGTTGACAAGTGGCCGTATCGTGACCGGTTCCTTGCAGGGGTGAGACCGACCTATCACGCTTAGTGACGATCAGAACACGTCGGGTCTATAGCACATCCCGTTCCTCCGGGAAGTGGCAGGCCGCCTCGTGCCCGGGTGCACCGATCTGCAGCATCGGTGGTTCGGACTGCGCGCAGATCTCCTGCGCCTTCCAGCAACGGGTCCGGAACCGGCAACCCGAAGGCGGATTCAACGGGCTCGGCACGTCGCCTGTCAACCGGATCCGCTCGCGTCCGGAGGCCGCATCCGGGTCCGGCTCGGGCACCGCGGACAACAGTGCATGCGTATAGGGATGGCGCGCGTGGTTGTAGAGCTCGTCCCGGGTGGCGACTTCGACGATCTTGCCGAGGTACATCACCGCCACCCGGTCGGAGATGTGCCGGATCACCGACAGGTCGTGGGCAACGAACAGGTAGGCCAGCTCGAACTCGTCCTGCAGATCCTCCAGCAGGTTGACGATCTGGGCCTGGATCGAGACGTCGAGTGCGGACACCGGTTCATCGCAGACGATCAACTTCGGCCGCAGCGCCAGTGCTCGGGCGATGCCGATCCGCTGCCGCTGACCCCCGGAGAACTCATGCGGGTAACGGTTGTAGTGCTCCGGGTTCAGCCCGACCCGGTCCATCAGCTCCTGGACTGCTCTCTTGGTACCGCCCTCGGTCTTCACCCCCTGGATGTCGTACGGCGCCCCGACGATCGCGCCGACCGTCTGGCGCGGGTTCAAGGAGCTGAACGGGTCCTGGAAGATCATCTGCACGTCCCTGCGGAACGGCCGCATCCTGGCCCGGCTCAGGTGGGTGATGTCGGTGCCCTGGAACATCACCTGGCCGCCGGTCGGCTCGTCCAGCCGCGTCACCAGCCTGCCGGTGGTCGACTTGCCACACCCGGACTCGCCGACCAGGCCCAGCGTCTCCCCCGACTGCACCGTGAAGTTGATCCCGTCGACGGCCTTCACCGCGCCGGTCTGCCGCTGGAACACGATCCCCTGGGTGACCGGGAAGTACCGCTGTAAATCGGTGACCTCTAGCAACGTGACCTCACAGGTTCGGCTTGATCTGCTCGGTGAACAACTGCTGGCGGCGGTCGTGGGTGATATGGCAGCGTGCCCGATGGCCACCACCTATCTGCAGCAGTTCTGGCACCTCGCCGGTGCATGACTCGCCGGGAGCGCTGTCCCGGTAGTCGCAGCGGGGATGGAATGGGCAGCCGGTCGGCAGGTTGATCAGCGACGGCGGCGATCCCTTGATCGAGCGGAGCCGGTGATCGCCCGGCCGGTCCACCCGCGGGATCGAGCCGAGCAGTCCCCAGGTGTAGGGATGTTCCGGCCGGTAGAAGATGTCCCGTACGTCGCCCGCCTCGACCACCCGGCCGCCGTACATGACGACCAGGCTCTGGGCCATCTGCGCGACCACGCCGAGGTCGTGCGTGATGATGATGATCGCGGAGTTGAACTCCTTCTGCAGGTCGTTCATCAGATCCAGGATCTGCGCCTGCACGGTGACGTCGAGAGCGGTGGTGGGCTCGTCGGCGATCAGCAACTGTGGGTTGCACATCAACGCCATCGCGATCATCGCCCGCTGCCGCATCCCGCCGGAGAACTGGTGCGGGTAGTCGAAGTACCGCTTGTCCGGCGACGGGATACCGACCCGGTCCAGCATCTCGACGGCCCGCTTCTGCGCCGCCCGCTTCGACACGTCGTTGTGCACCAGGTAGGCCTCGCTGAGCTGCGCGCCGATCCGGTAGAACGGGTGCATCGCCGACAGCGGGTCCTGGAAGATCATCGCCACCTGGTCGCCGCGCAGCCGACGGATCTCGTCCACCCGCATCGACACCAACTCGTTGCCGTCCAGCCAGATCTCGCCGCTGACCTGGGCCTGGCTGCCCTTGTGCAACCCCATGATGGCCAGGCTGGTGACGCTCTTGCCGGAGCCTGATTCCCCAACGATGCCGAGCGTCTTGCCCCGCTCCAGCGAGAAGTTGAGCCCATTCACCGCCTGGACCAGGCCGTCATCGGTCGGGAAACCGACCCTGAGGTCCTTGACCTCCAGGAAGGAACGCAACTCTGTACTCCGTTCAGCGGTCATGACAGCCGGACCCGTGGATCGATGAAGGCGTACAGGATGTCGACGGCGATGTTGGCCAGCACGATGAAGGCGGCGGCGATCAGCACCACGCCCATGATCACCGGCAGGTCGTTGTTCAGCACCGAGGTGATCGAGAGCCTGCCGAGACCCTGGATGCCGAAGATCTGCTCGGTGATCACCGCACCGCCAAGCAGCCCGCCGAGGTCGAGCCCGAAGATGGTCACGATCGGCGTGAGCGCGGCCCGCAGCCCGTGCTTGAAGACCACGGTCCGCTCCCCCAGGCCCTTCGCCCGGGCGGTCCGGATGTAGTCCTCGTTCATCGTGTCGATCATGTTCGCCCGGGTCAGCCGCGTGTACAGCGCCGCATAGACCAGGGCCAGCGTGATCCACGGCAGGATGAAGAACTTGAACCAGGGCACCGGGCCGGCCGAGAACAGACCCGCACTGGACTGCTCCGGATAAGGCACCAGGCCGAGCTTGACGGTGAACACGAAGAGCAGCAGGTAGCCCAGCACCAGCGTCGGGAACGACACCCCGAACAAGGCCAGGCCGACGCTCAGCTTGTCCAGCCACTTGCCCTTGCGCAAGGCGGCCATCAACCCCAGCAGCACGCCGAAGACCAACCAGATCACCGCGGCGCCGGTGGCCAGCCAGAAGGTCGGCGCGAGGGCGTTGGTGATCGACTCCCAGACCTGTACGCCGTTCTGCAGCGAGCGATCCAGGCACGGCCAGGGACACCTCTCCAGCGAACCCTCGTTACCGAGCATCCGGCCGCTCGGGTTCACCAGGCCTTCCATATAACGGCCGTACTGGACGATCAGCGGATCATCGAACCCGTACGACGCGTTGACCTCGGCGATCCGGGCGGTGTTGCAGTCCTTGCCGCAGACCAGCAGCGCCGGATTGGCCGGGGTAGCCCAGAAGAGGAAGAAGGTGATCGCGCTGATCGCCCAGAGGATCAGCACCATCTGCAGCAGTCGCCGGAGCAGGTAGCGGGCCATCCGTCAGCTCCGTCCGGCGCGAGGGTCGAGCGCGTCGCGCACCGAGTCCCCCAGCAGATTGAAGGCGAGCACGGTGATGAACAACGCCAGGCCTGGAAAGAACAGGTACAGCGGATCGACCTCGTACCAAGCGGAAGCGTCGGAGATCATCCGGCCCCAGGACGACGTCGGCTCCTTCACGCCGACGCCGAGGAACGACAGCGCCGCCTCGGCCGTGATGTTGGTCGGGATGATCAGCGTCGAGTAGACCAGCAACGTCGGCAGCAGGTTCGGCAGGATCTGCCGGAAGATCACGTACAGCGGACCGGCGCCGAGCGATCGGGCCGCCTCGATGAACTCTCGTTCCCGGATCGACAGCGTCTGGCCGCGCACGATCCGGGCCAGGTAGGCCCAGCCGAAGAAGCCGAGCACGAAAATCAGTACGCCCATCCGCAGGCCGTTGGTGTCGTCGATACCGAACATCGCCTTCGCCCGGTCCGCGATCACCGGTGTCATCGCCATGATGAACAGCAGCGCCGGGAAGCTCAGCATGATGTCCATCAGCCGGCTGAGCAGGGTGTCGACCCAGCCGCGGAAGTAGCCGGCCACCATGCCGACGACGGTGCCGAGAACGACCGCGACGATGGTGCCGCCCAGGGCCACCAGCAACGAAGCCCGGGTGCCGTAGACCAGCCGGGCGAACACGTCGCGACCGTTCTGCGGCTCGACCCCGAGCCAGTGCTCGGTGCTAATCCCACTGCCCCACAGGCCGCCGGCTGGGTTGCCGCCGTTGAACGAGTCGAGCAGGTCCTGGCCGTCCGGCCCCTTGAAATTCGGCTGATCCGGCGGATAGCCACTGAGCTTCACGATCAGTGGGGCGCACAGGGCGACCAGCACGATCAGCACGATCACCGCGGCGCTGAGCACGGCGATCTTGTCCTTCTTCAGCCTGGCCCAGGCGATCTGACCGAGTGAGCGACCCTCGATCTGTTTCGCCTCCGCGGTGCCGGCGAGGTGCTCGGCGGGCAGACTGCCGTCGGGCGGTTGAGCCTCAGTCGCTCCCAGTGTCATCGCGGTCCCCCAGGTCCTTCCGGTTCCGACCACTTAGGCCGGAACCCTACGGATCTGGTACGGCGGAAGCCACGGGCTGTAGCGCCTCGTCGCTGAATCGTGACGGTTCAGCTACCGATTGGAAGCCTGCGCCGCAGCGGCTCGAGGAAGGGCCGGTCGGCGGCCAGCCAGCCCAACCCGTCCAGCTCCGCCACGCCGATCCACCGCGTCTCGCTGTGCTCGTGCAGCACCGGCTCACCCGCGATCAACTCCCCGACGTACACGCGGAGCAGGTAGCGGTCGCCGATGGGCTGTTCGAGGCCGAGCGACGGGCCGATCCGGACCTGCAGGCCGAGTTCCTCCGCGAGTTCGCGGGCAGCGGCGGTCTGATCGGTCTCGCCGGGCTCGACCTTGCCGCCGGGAAACTCCCAACCGCCGCCGGCGCCGGGACGGAGCGCCGCCAGCACCTGTCCGTCGCGGATCACCGCCACCCCGACCACGATCTGTCTAGGCTCTCCAGTCACGAGCCGCCACTGTGCCAGAAACTGTCGGCGACCTCAGCGAGGATCTCGCCATGCCGTTACAGAACCGCGTGTTGCCGACCCAGGAGATCGTGGCCGACCCCGGCCGCGGTCTGCTGATGGGCAACCGCGGCTCACTGCACGATCCTGACCGGCGGCTGCGGACCGCCCGCTGGCGCTCGAAGGCCTGGATCTGCTGCGTGCTCGACTGGAGGGGCGTGCAGCGCGACCCGATGCCGCCCGGCCGATGGACCGCACTGTTCTTCTTCGACGAGGCAACAGCGCTGGCTGCCGGACACCGGCCGTGTGCCTTCTGCCGCCGCCGCGACTACCTCCGGTACGCGGGCCACTGGACCAGCGGGCGTGGTCTCTCCGAGCGACCGCGAGCCGCCGTCATCGACGCGCAACTGCACCTGGAACGAGTCGAACGCCACACCCGGCGACAACGCACCACCGTCGCCGACCTGTCCGAACTCCCTGACGGCGCGATGATCTGGTACGACGAACGCCCGGCGCTGGTGCTGGGCGGCAAGGTGCTCGGCTGGTCCTGGCATGGGTACGCCGCCCCGGTGGAACCGCCCGGGCGCACGCAGGTCGTCGTACTGACTCCGCCCTCGAACCTCGTTGTGCTGAAGGCCGGATTCGCTCCTTTACTCCACCCCTCGGCCAACGGCAACTGAGGTAGGCCTAAGTAGGAACACGCCGTACGGAGGGGGCTTCCGTAAGTTCGCCTCGCGGAGGCAGAGTGTGCTGATACTTACTGCAACGATCGTTTAGTGGAGTCGGCATGGGTGACGGCAACACCGCGGTGGCAGCTGTGCCGCGCGCACTCGAAGCCGTACACACCAGCATCGGCAAATTGAGCCAGGAGTACGGTGACACCCTCGGCGTACGTCGGCTGGTTTCCGACGTCGCCAGGCTGAGCGACGACCGTGCCGAGCAGGGGCCACCCGACCCCCGCCGCAGACCCGGACCTGTTCCGGAGGAACTCGAGGAGATCTCCGACGTGGAATACGACGCGTCCATGTGGACAGACGCGGAGCAAGAAGGCTTCGGCGCACCGGAACGGCGCGCACGCTGATGTCCCTTGGAGTTGACGCACCCGGCCGCGCCAAGGTCGGACAGAAAACACTGCGCACCGATCGCTGGTGGCTGGCGCCGCTGCGGATCGGCGTGATCCTGGCCTTCTTCATCGTCTATGCGACGGTCCGGATCTTCATGGGCAAGTGGTACTGGGACGACGCTCACCACTACCTCACGCCGCTGTACTCACCGTGCGTGAGTGAATCGTGTGTGCCCGGGTCGAGCCACCTGGGCACCTGGTTCCCGAAGTTCCCGGTCTTCGTGCCGCTGAGCATCATCACCTTCGCGGTGCTGGCCGGCTTCCGCGGTACTTGCTACTACTACCGCAAGGCCGGGTACCGGTCACTCTTCTTCGCCCCGGCAGCCTGCGCCGTACCGGAGCCGCACAAGAAGTACACCGGCGAGAGGAAGTTCCCGCTGATCGCGCTGAACCTGCACCGCTACTTCTTCTACGGCGCCCTGGTCTTCGGTCTGCTCAACGTCTATGACGGCGTGCAGGCGTTCCACGGCGAGGACGGCGGCTTCGGGATCGGTCTCGGCACGCTGATCATCTGGATCAACCTGGTGATGCTGTGGATGTACACGCTGTCGTGCCACGCCTGCCGGCACATCGTCGGCGGCCGGCTGAAGAACTTCTCCAAGCACCCGCTGCGGTACCGGTACTGGACCTTCGTGTCGAAGCTGAACCCCAAGCACGGCACCTACGCGATGATCTCGCTCTTCACCGTGATCATCACCGACGCCTACATCATGTCGGTCTCGGCCGGCTGGTTCTCCGACCTGCGCTTCTTCAACTGATCCATGACGACACAGGACATCTTCCATGACTGAGCTGGAAACCCACGACTATGACGTCGTCGTGATCGGGGCCGGCGGCGCCGGTCTCCGCGCGGCGATCGAGGCCCGGGAACAGGGCAAGCGCACCGCCATTGTCTGTAAGTCCTTGTTCGGCAAGGCGCACACGGTGATGGCCGAGGGCGGCATCGCCGCGGCGATGGGCAACGTCAACAGCGACGACAACTCCCAGGTGCACTTCCGCGACACGATGCGCGGCGGCAAGTTCCTGAACAACTGGCGGATGGCCGAACTACACGCGCAGGAAGCACCGGAGCGGGTCTGGGAGCTGGAGACCTATGGCGCGCTGTTCGACCGCACCAAGGACGGCAAGATCAGCCAGCGCAACTTCGGCGGTCACGAGTACCCGCGGCTCGCGCACGTCGGCGACCGCACCGGGCTGGAGCTGATCCGCACCCTGCAGCAGAAGATCGTCTCGCTGCAACAAGACGACTTCGCCGAGTTCGGCGACCACGAGGCCCGGCTGAAGGTCTTTGCCGAGTGCACCATCACCGAGCTGATCCTGGACGACGGCGCGGTGGCCGGCGGCTTCGGCTACTGGCGCGAGTCCGGCCGGTTCATCGTGTTCAGGTCGCCGGCCGTGGTGCTCGCCACCGGCGGCATCGGCAAGTCGTTCAAGGTGACCTCGAACTCGTGGGAGTACACCGGCGATGGGCACGCCCTGGCTATGCGCGCGGGCGCGACGCTGATCAACATGGAGTTCGTCCAGTTCCACCCGACCGGCATGGTCTGGCCGCCGTCGGTGAAGGGCATCCTGGTCACCGAGTCGGTCCGTGGTGACGGCGGGGTGCTGACGAACTCCGAGGGCAAGCGGTTCATGTTCGACTACATCCCGGACGTGTTCAAGGCCCAGTACGCCACCACCGAAGAGGAGGGCGACCGCTGGTACGAGGACCAGGCAAACAACAAGCGGCCGCCGGAGCTGCTGCCTCGCGACGAGGTGGCCCGGGCGATCAACTCCGAGGTCAAGGCCGGTCGCGGCTCCCCCCACGGCGGTGTCTTCCTGGACGTGTCGAAGCGGCTGCCGGCCGACGTCATCGTCAAGAAGCTGCCGGCCATGCACCACCAGTTCAAGGAGCTGGCCGACGTCGACATCACGGCCGAGCCGATGGAGGTCGGCCCGACCTGTCACTACGTGATGGGCGGCGTCGAGGTCGACCCGGACACCGGCCAGTCGCGGGTGCCGGGCCTGTTCGCTGCCGGTGAGGTCTCCGGCGGGATGCACGGCTCGAACCGCCTCGGCGGCAACTCGCTGTCCGACCTGTTGGTGTTCGGACGACGCGCCGGGCTGGGCGCCTCGTCGTACATCGACAAGCTGGGCGACAAGCGGCCGGTCGTCGACCCGGCGCAGGTGGACGCGGCGGCTGCGGTGGCGCTCAAACCGTTCGAGAACGTCAGCGGCGAGAACCCGTACACCGTGCACACCGAGCTGCAACAGACGATGAACGACCTGGTCGGCATCATCCGCCGCAAGGACGAGATCGAGCAGGCCCTGAAGCGCCTGGCCACGCTGCGCGAGCGCGCCGAGAATTCCGGCGTCGAGGGCCACCGGCAGTTCAACCCGGGCTGGCATTTGGCGCTGGACCTGCGCAACATGCTCACCGTGTCGGAGTGCGTCGCAAAGGCAGCCCTGATCCGGATCGAGTCGCGCGGCGGTCACACCCGCGACGACTACCCGAAGATGGACCCGAACTGGCGGCGCAAGTTGCTGGTCTGTGCCCTCGAGGGCGACAACGTCGACGTGACCGTGCAGGACCAGATCCCGATGCGGCCCGACCTGCTCGAGCTGTTCGACCGGTCCGAGCTGGAGAAGTATTTCACCGAGGAAGAGCTGGAAGAGCTAGCGTGAGACAGCAGCGCGAACGAACCAACAAGGACAGCGAGCCCGGCTCATTGACGCCCGGAGCGAAGCGAGGACGGGAATGAGTTACCAAGGCAAGTTCAGGGTCTGGCGCGGGGACGACCAGAGCGGCGACCTCGTCGACTACGAAGTCGAGGTCAACGAGGGTGAGGTTGTCCTCGACATCATTCACCGGCTGCAGGCCACCCAGGCCGGCGACCTCGCGGTCCGGTGGAACTGCAAGGCCGGCAAGTGCGGCTCCTGCAGCGCCGAGATCAACGGCATGCCGCGGCTGCTCTGCATGACCCGGATGAGCACCTTCACCGAGGACGAGACCATCACGGTCACGCCGATGCGGACCTTCCCGGTGGTACGCGACCTCGTCACCGACGTCTCGTTCAACTACCAGAAGGCCCGTGAGGTACCGGCCTTCGCACCGCCCACAGACCTCAAGCCGGGCGAGTACCGGATGCAGCAGGCCGACGTGGAACGCTCGCAGGAATTCCGCAAGTGCATCGAGTGCTTCCTGTGCCAGGACACCTGCCACGTGATCCGCGACCACGAGGAGAACAAGGAGTCCTTCTCCGGCCCGCGCTTCCTGATGCGGATCGCCGAACTGGATATGCATCCGCTCGACTCCGCCGACCGCCAGAAGGCGGCCCAGGAGGATCACGGCCTCGGGTTCTGCAACATCACCAAGTGCTGCACCGAGGTCTGCCCGGAACACATCAAGATCACCGACAACGCCCTCATTCCGATGAAGGAACGTGTCGTGGATCGCAAGTACGACCCGGTCGTCTGGCTCGGCAACAAGATCCGCCGCCGCCCCGCCTGACCAAGGCTTTCCGCGCAAAGACCCCGTGGGCACTTGCCTGCGGGGTCTTTCCGCCTCTCCAGCCATGTCCGCCTATATCCGTGGCATGGTCCCCGCGCTATGTCCCGCGCTCTGTGCCGCTTTGTGCACCGCTCAGCCACTGACACCGGGCCAGAATGACTGGCTGGTGCACAAAGCGGAATGCCTCCCGCCGCGCGTGCGTGCCCGATGCGGTTGTTGGACCGATAGCGGGGTGTTGTGGCCGACAGCAAGTTCCAGAGCCTGTTGCGAAATAGTTCTGCGCGGCCGGGGCGGAGGTGCCCGGGCCCGTCAGGGGGCGGGGCCTTCGCAGCAGGTATTGACTTCAAGTGAGCTTCAACTCCGAGGATTACGAGCATGTCCTCCACGGAAGTCGCGCCGGAGCGCACGCCCCGGCTGTTCAGCGGCCCGCAGCTACCACTCGTCCTCGGTGTCATCGCCCTGGTCACCCTGGGCGCATTCGAGAACCGGGCGGTCGGCACGGCACTGCCGACCATGGTCCGGGAGTTCGACGCGCTGGGCAGTTTCGGTCTCGCCAATGCCGCGCCGACTGCGAGCTACCTTGCCACGCTGGCGATCGCCGGGCTGTGGTGCGACAGGCGCGGCCCGGTCCCGGCATTGCGGGCGGGCGCGACTGCCTTCGCACTGGCTCAGTTGATGGTGGGCGCCGCAACGGCAATGCCGATGGTGATCGCCGGACGAGTGCTGAGCGGACTGGCTGAGGGACTGATCGACGTTGCGCTGATGGTGCTTGTTGCCCGGGCCCTGCCCGCTGTGCTCCGCCCGCGGATGTTCTCGCTCTTCGCTGCGATGTGGGTCCTGCCGTCAGTGCTCGGGCCGGTGCTGACCGGTCTGGTCACCGAGCACCTGGGCTGGCGGTGGGTTTTCCTCGGCGCGCTGGCCTTGCTCGTACCGAGTTGGTTCCTGCTGCAACCCGCCATGCGTCAGTCTGCCCGGGCAGGAGCAGCGGAGCCGAGCCCGAAGGACAAAACCGAACTGGAAGCCTGGCAAGCGGCTCTCCCCTGGGCCTTCGGCGCCTCGATCGCGCTCTTCGCGATGACACTGGCCGGGGATCATCTGCAGACGCATCCGGTGATCAGCGGTACGGCGATGGCCGTTGGGCTCGGCGTACTTGCAGTCGCTGCGGTGCGGGTGATGCCACGAGGGACGTTTACCGCGCGGCGTGGCTTCCCGACTGTGGTCGTGGTGCGTGGCCTCGGCGGCGCGGCCTTCGGAGGCACGAGCGCTTACCTGCCGCTGCTGCTCACCTTGGTGCATCATTTCAGCCCGTCGCAGGCCGGCGTCACCCTGTCGATCACGGGCGTCAGTTGGGCGTTCGGCTCCTGGCTGCAGGGGCGGGACCACGGCTTACCTAGAGTCAGGGTTCTGCAGGCCGGGCTCGGCTCGATGACCGTCGGCCTGACCGTCACCTCGTTGCTGGCCTGGACGACGCTGCCGACCTGGATCAGCCTGGTCGGTTGGACGCTGGCAGGTCTTGGGATGGGGCTCAGCTCGTCAAGCCTCTCCGTGCTCACCCTCGACCTGTCCGACGCAGGCAACTCCGGCCGGAACAGCAGCGCCGCTCAGATGGCCGGCTCGATGAGCATCGCCACCGCCTTCGCCGTCAGCGGCACCCTGCTGGCGCTGACGGCGCCTGCACCCGGTCGATGGGTCTTCGGCGCGATCATCACCGGCAGCGCAGCACTTGCCTTGCTCGGCCTGATCGCCGCCCGGCGGGTGATCCCAGACAATCAGCGGATCGTGACCTCCACCGTATGACCGGTGGCGATGACGACCGGGCTGCTCAGGGTGACGACAGCCTGGTCGCCGGTCACCTACCCCCGTCACAGGCCCTTGCCCCGGGCAACTTGGGCCCCTTTGTCACCGCCCAGCCAATGACATCTGCCCGGCGTGCCAGGAATTTGGTGGGGCCGACGTGTGGCAGGGCAGGGCTCCGGCAACGTCGTTGATCAGCAGGCGTCGGTCCGACAGGTTGCAAGCGACGTTCAGTTGGTAGCAGGACGGGTACGGGGCGAGGGTCGAGCTCGAAATCTGTAGATCTGAATCGATATGTCATATCGATTCCGATCTACAGATTTCGGCTTCGGTCCCAGTAGCAGGGCCTCGGGCGAGGGTTGTTGATCGGCGGGTCTTGAGGGTCTGCAGCGGTCGGTGAGGTTGATGGGCGTGGTGTCGCAACGCGGTGGTGATGTCGGCGGCGCGCCGGTGAGGTGCAGGATGCCGGCCAATTTCAACGTCTTGCCGTCGACCGCGACCAGCCACCGCCCGCCTGCCGGCGGTGTGGCGCGTTGCCGGGCTCAGACCCCCAGCAGTACCCAGTCACACCGATGCGCCGCCCACCCCCTCAGCATCGTGAGCACGACCTTGCCGACCCCCTGTGTGGCAGGTGTCCTGTCCGGCTGAGGGTGTCGGTGTCTGGACGTCCTTGTCGGTAGTGGTGTCGATGTCCGGAGTAGTTGTGAAGCGGCTCGAACAGCTGCACGGCGTCGGGGTGGTGCCGGTGCTGGGGCATCGGCGGTCACCCGGCGGCAGAGGGCGAACCGCCCGGCAGACGCCTTCACCGCGGCGGCCGCCGCGCGCCCCGGTGAACAGGTCCAGAGCAGACCGGATTCGGCGTTGCCGTCGCGGTCCTGCTGGACGCGGTGGTCATCCGGATCATGATCCTGCCAGAGCTGATAGCCCTGCTCGGCGACAAGAACTGGTGGCCGTCACGGGCGGTACTGCGGGCCAGGGCCCCCGCGGCCTAGGAGCCGCTAACCATGCCGATCACGGTCGTTCGCTGAGCCCGAGCACCGAACGCCACCGCGGCGCCAACCTGATCGAGGTCGGCGCCGCGGTGGTTTCAGCGCAGCTTGCTGAAGAACTCCCGGACGTCACCGACGAGAAGGTCGGGGGCCTCCATGGCAGCGAAGTGGCCGCCGCGGCCGAATTCGGACCAGTGCACGACAGTGTGTTCGAGCTCGACAGTGCGCCGGATCGACACATCCATGGGGAACACCGCGACCCCGGTCGGCACCGTGGAACGCTCACTCGCGCCCCAGGCTCCGGCATGCGCGGTCTCGTAGTAGCTGTTGGCCGAGGACCCGGCGGTGCCGGTCAGCCAATACAGCATCACGTTGGTGAGCAACAGATCCCGGTCCACCGCGTCCTCGGGCAGTTCGGCGGCCGGATCGGTCCACTCCTTGAACTTCTCCACGATCCAGGCCAACTGCCCGATCGGGGAGTCGTGCAGCCCGTGCGCCAGGGTCTGCGGCCGAGTGATCTGGATCATCATGTAGCCGGACTGCTCGGTCTTCAGGTACTGCAGGTGCTCCGACCGCGCCCGCTCGGCCTCGGTCAGCTGCCCCACCTCGTCCGGGTTGACCTCGGTGAACGCGGAGAGCCCGTTCGCGTGCACGCCGACGACCTTGTCGGGGTTGAGCCGGCCGAGCCCCGGGGAGATGACCGCGCCGGTGTCGCCGCCCTGCGCGCCGTAGCGGTCGTAGCCGAGCCGGTTCATCAGCTCAGCGAACGCCCTGGTCACCCGGTTGGTATCCCAGCCGGCCTCGCCGGTCGGCCCGGAGAACCCGCTGCCGGGGATCGACGGGATCACCAGGTGGAACGCGTCCGCCGGGTCGCCGCCATGTGCCCTGGGGTCGGTCAGCGGGCCGATGACGTTCAGGAACTCCACGATCGAGCCGGGCCAGCCGTGGGTCAGGATCAGCGGCAGCGCGTCCGGCTCGGGCGAGCGCACGTGCAGGAAGTGGATGTTCTGCCCGTCGATCTCGGTGGTGAACTGCGGGTACTTGTTCAGCTCCCGCTCGTAGACGCGCCAGTCGTAGCCATCGCGCCAGTACTCGGCCAGCCCCTTGAGGTAGCTCACCGGCACCCCGCGGCTCCAGCCGGCATCGGGCAGGTCCGCGGCCCACCGGGTCCTGACGAGCCGGTCCTGCAGGTCGTTCAGGTCAGCCTGGGGAATGTCGATGGTGAAGGGCCGGATCTCGCTGTTGTTCTCCATGCCGATAACTCTAGGAGCCGGTTAGGTCAGATTCGGTCCTAGGTTAATGGCAGACTTCAAACCATGTTGGAAACCTCGGCACGGCTGCTGCGACTGCTCTCGCTCCTGCAGACCCGACGCGACTGGTCCGGCGCCGAACTAGCCGGGCGACTGGAGATCACTCCACGAACCGTGCGCCGCGACATCGACCGGCTGCGCGGCCTCGGCTACCCCGTGCTGGCCACCGCGGGCACCGCCGGCTACCGGCTGGGCGCCGGCGCGGACCTGCCACCCCTGCTGCTCGACGACGACGAAGCCGTCGCGGTCGCGATGGGCCTGCGCACTGCCGCTGGCGGTTCGATCACCGGCATCGAGGAGACCTCAGTGCGGGCCCTGGCCAAGCTCGAACAGGTACTGCCGTCCCGGCTGCGCCACCGGATCAACGCCCTGCAGTCGGTGACGGTGCCGATGGCCAACTCCGGCCCCACCGTCGACCCGAGCACCCTCACCGCCATCGCCGCCGCCTGCCGCGACTCGCTGCGCCTGCGCTTCGACTACCGCACCCACGACGGAACCAGCAGCATCCGCACGACCGAGCCGCACCGGCTGGTGCACGCGGGCCGGCGCTGGTACCTCATCGGCTGGGACGTCGACCGCCAGGACTGGCGCACCTACCGCGTGGACCGCCTCGACCCGCGCACGCCCACCGGCCCCCGGTTCACCCCGCGCACCCCGCCAGACCCCGATATCAGCGGCTACACCTCGCGGGCGATCTCCACGTCGGCCTACCGCTACCAGGCCCGGTTCACCCTGCACGTCAGCGCCGAGACCGCGGCGGAGCGGATCGCCCCCACCACCGGAGCGCTGGAGCCGATCGACGAGCACAGCTGCACCCTGCGGGCCGGGTCCAACTCGCTGGACGAGTTGGCCATCTACGTGACAA
>JAWWPC010000038.1:0-20429 GCA_033851055.1 Kribbellaceae bacterium
AAGGTCGTCGCCGACCCATAGACCTAATGACAGCGGCGCCGGACGGGCCGGTCGCAATGGCCCCTCACGCGGCCAGGCACCTCAGCGAGGGGCTCATGCTTCATTGCTCTCGCCTTCACCCACAGGGTGAAATCGGACCGACTGTGCGGCGGGCACCCGGTGGCCCACGCCGCTGCGGTGGTGTCTACGCGTGCCGCCAGCGAACAAGGGGAGCAGCCCCTGGACGCCCAAGTAGTGTTTCTGGTTAGGCTGCGGCTCAGCCTTGAGGAGTGTGATGGCACATCTGTCGGTGACTCTGGCGGTAGATCACCGGGGGATCACGGTGACGTGGCGACTGGACGATGTCGAGTTGCAAGTGGGCGAGGCGCTCGGACAATTGCCGCTGTCCATTGCCGGAGTGCCTACTGTTGAACTCGAGGACGAGGCATTGGCGGCAACGGACGAGGTTGGACTCGTCCCCCTTGTCGCGTCCTTCGCTGAGAGTGACGACGGTAAAAGGCATCGATGTTGGAGCGTAGGGCGCTCGACGTCAGGCCCGATTGAGGTGTCGTATCTGGCGGAGCCGGTCGCCGAGGAACCGCAGCCCGCAACTCCAGCACTGGAGCTTCGCATGGAAGGCGTCGGCGTCTCGGGAGCCTTGAAATGCTTCTTGGTCCTTCCGCCGCGACCGGAGGACCTCACCTTCGAGTTGCACTGGACGAGAGCCGGCCGGACAGACGACTCTCCGGACAACTGGATCGTTGTCTCCAGCTTGGGCGAGGGCGACGGAGGCGATGGTGCGCTGGCGGGTACAGGGCTGGAACTCCTGGGCGATACCTATGTGATGTGTGGCGACCTGGCAGAGCATCATCATCGCGACGGCCAGCTCTCCACTTGGTGGCTGACGACTCCAGGTATCGATGTCGAAGCCTTCTCGGCGCGACTGGGAATGACGTACCAGGTGATGTCCGACGCCTTCGATGCGCCGGCGCATCCCTACCGAGTCTTCCTACGCAGCCACCCGCACCGAGGTGCCAGCGCCTCCGCTCATCCGGCGTCTTTCGTAATGGCCATGAACCCCGCCGACCCACTCGGCGAGGCGTCGCTCTACGAGACGGTCGCCCATGAGCTAGTTCACGAATGGCTGCGTCTGGACGGACCGACCGAAGAAGTGACCTGGTTCGTCGAAGGGTCGGCCGACTACTACTCGCTCGTCCTCCCGCTTCGCGAAGGCATGCTCGACGAGGAAGCCTTCCTGCGTGCGGTCAATCTAGAGGCGCGACAGTGCTATGCGAATCCCCGCAGGAACCTCACTCTTCGAGAGGCGCAACAAGCATTCTTCTCAGACTTTCTAGCCCAGAGGCTCCCCTACGCTCGCGGCATGTTCTACCTGGCTGACCTGGATGCACGCCTCAGGCGTGCGACCTCAGGCCGTCAGTCCGTCGATGACGTCGTTCGGGACTTGCTGCGAACCCGTCGCGCCGGCGGACGCGTCGGCATCGAGCAGTGGTGCGCCCGCGTTCAGGAAGCATTGCCCGACGCCGAGATGCCGCTGCTGGACGCGCTGGTCTTCACTGGCACCGAAAGACCCGGGAAGGACTGCTTCGGACCGCGATTTCAAAGCCGCACGGTCCAGGTGCCGGTTCTCGATCTGGGGTTCGACCCGTCTACGTTCCTGACTCGTCGGGTACGGGGGCTGACTCCCGGTGGGGCCGCTGAAAGCGCGGGACTACGCGAGGGAGAGTTCGTGGACCTTCCGAGGTATCCAGAGATCGTCCGCCTGAACGTGGGCGACGTGCTGGACATCGGCGTCAACCGAGATGGCAAGACAGCGCGGGTCACCATCCCACTGACCGGTGAGACGGTACCAGTGCCCCAGTGGTCAGCTAGGCCTGGCGTCGCCAGGTAGACGGACGCATCGCCCTTCCCCGGTTGTCGCCGATCGACCTGTACAACTCCAACCGATCCGGCGAAGTGGCGGATGGCGGCGCTCGCGACCTCGAACTGGTGATAACCGCCCTTATCGCGGAAAAACCCACGGGAGTTGCATCTAATGCAAGAACTCCCGATCCTCAGCGATTCCGGCATCTGCGCAGGTCAGAGTCGGGTTGTGGTCGAGTTCGGCGGCCAGTTGGTGTGTCGCTCCAGCCCGCGAGTGCGCTGGTCGGCATAGGTTTCCTGCGTTTAATGCAGGTTTCCACGCTGAGGAGTGGCTGGTGGACGGTGTTCCAGGCTTCGTACCGCGGGTTCTACTGGATCCGAATGTCAGCTTGTTCCGGGCCGAAGACCGAGTGTTCGAGGCGATGCTCGACGGCTGGCGCAGCCAGATGCTCGCCCGCGGCCTAGCGGTCGACACGATCAAGGCCCGCACCGGAGTCGTCGGACGGTTCCAGCTTTTCACCGGGGACTATCCGTGGACGTGGCGGCCGGTCGACATCGAAGACTTCCTCGCCGAGCTGCGGTCCCGCAGCCGGCCGATCGGGCTGACCACGCTGCGCTCCTACAGCAATGCGGTATCGATGTTCTGCGCCTACCTAACCCACCCCGGGTACGGGTGGGGTGAGTTGTGCGAGCGGACCTTCGGCAACGTACCGACCCAGATCTGCTTCGACTGGAACACCCCACGCCACACAACCGACGACGCCGTACCACCAGCACGGCGGTCGTTCACGCAAGCCGAGCTGCAGCACTTGCGACTTCATCGACGACTTCGTTGACCGCGAGTACGCCGCCGGGTCGAAGCGGTGGTTGCCGGCGATGCGGGACTCGATCGCTTTCAAGACTTGCTACGCCTACGGGCTGCGCCGCCGCGAGCTGACGATGCTCGACCTCAACGACTTCGGCCCGAACCCGCACTTGCCCGACTACGGGCCGTTCGGCGCGACGACGGTGCGCTGGGCCAAGGGCACGACCGCATCCGGGCCCCGGCGCCGTACGGTGCTGACGGTGCCCGAGTTCGCCTGGGCCGTTCCACTCCTGGAGTACTGGGTCAGTCCCGAGGGGCGTGGCCGGTTCCAGACCGCCGAGCGCTCGAGCGCGCTCTGGCCCAGCGAGCGATCCCACCGGGTTCATCTCGGCAGTCTCGGTGACTCCTTCGCGGGCTTCCGGAGAGCCGCCGGGCTGCCGGAGGAGCTCGGCCTGCACTGCCTGCGGCACTCCTACGTGACCCATCTGATCGAGGCCGGCTACGACCCCGCGTTCATCCAGACCCAGGTCGGTCACGCCTACGCCTCGACTACCGGCCTCTACACGTCGGTCTCGGCCGACTTCAAACAGCGCAGTGTCCGGCAGATGATCGCCCGCCGGCTCGGACAACTCGAAGGACCCGCCCATGACTGAACAGCGCCGGATCGGCTTCAAGTGGCACCTGCGTCACCTGATGGCCCAACGCAACCTCTGGAAGAGCACCGAACTGCACGCCCTGCTCAAGTCCCGCGGCATCAACCTGTCCGAGAGCCAGGTCTACCGGCTCGTCACCGGCACCCCCGAGCGCATCCCCGCGCGCACCTTCGCCGCTCTGTGCGACATCCTCGACTGCGCCCCCGGCGACCTGTTGGAGCCCTTCGTAGAGATGCGAGCTGCGGCCACCGCCGACGCCCCGCGGCGCAGCGAAGACCTCGGCGTCCGGCCCGGCGACCCGATCGCCCGCCGCGTCCGGATCGTGCCGAGCGACGATGACTAGACCCCGCACCCCGAGCAACCCGGACCGCTGGCCGACCCCCTGCGCTCGGTGCGGCGAACACCACGAGCTCGTGGCGAACTGGCCCGATGGGAAGATCTGCGCCTACTGCTACCAGAAGGCCAAGCGGACCACGGGGACCTGTCGCTGCGGCCACGCTGGCGTCCTACCCGGCAAGTCGGCGGTGCACCGGCCTGCCGAACCTGCTCAGGGCTGCAGCACCTCAACCTCGACTGCCGAGGCTGCGGTGCCGAAGCCGAGCTCAGGACGAAAGGAAAATGCTGGCGCTGCTCGCTCGGCGATCTCGTCGACGAGCTGCTGGCCAATCCTGAGACGGGCACGATCTCCGACCAGCTGGTGCCGTTGGCCAGCGCGCTCAAGGCGATGGGACGGCCGAACAGCGGCATCACCTGGATCAGACAGGTCTACGTCAAAGAGACTCTGCGCGCCCTCGCCGCCGCCGACGAGCTCACGCACGAACTGCTCGACCAGGTCCCAGGCCGGCAGCAATCGAAGACCTACATCCGTGGCCTGCTTGTCGAGTACGGCGCGTTGCCGCCGCGCGACGAGCTGCTCAGCCGGTTCGAGAGCTGGTCGATCGAGGCGATCGAGCGTGCGGCGGACCCGGCGCACCGCGATGCCATCCGCCGCTACATCACCTGGCACCATCAACGCCGCCTTCGTGACTCGCCGAACCCCACCACTCACGGTGCCTTTCTGCGGGCCAAGCAGCAGGTGACGGTCGCGATCACCTTGCTGAACTGGCTGACCGACCGCAACGGCACCCTCGCTGAGCTGACCCAGACCCAGCTCGACCGGTGGCGAGCCGAGGGCACCACTACCCGGGAGCTAGCCAACCCATTCCTCAGCTGGGCGATCAAGGCGCAGCTGACGACGTCCACGTTGATCCTGCACCGCCGGCCAGAAGGCGCGGCGCCGCGCATGTCGGTGCTCGAGCAGGAGCAAATGATCGCCGAGGTCAGCTCTGGGACGAAACTCACCCTCCGCGACCGGGCCGCGGCGATCCTTGTCGTGGTGTTCGCCCAGCAGATCGAGCACGTGGTCCCGCTCACCTGGGATCAGGTCGACGTCGGCCCGACCAAAGTGAGCATCGCACTGGGCAAGACCGTGATCGAGATCCCGCCGCCCCTCGACGAACCGTTCCGCGAGCTGGCCGCTGTGGCGCCCAGCAACACCGCCGCTCAGCCGAACAGCAACTGGGTCTTCCCCGGCTTCGGCCCTGGCCGACACATCAACGCGGCCTCGCTGAGAGAACGCCTCCACCGGCTCTTCAGCCCACAAGCAGCCCGACTTGGGACTCTGCACGAACTCACCAAGCTCGCCCCGATCGCGATCATCGCCGACGCACTCGGCTACAGCACCAAGACCATCGAACGCCACGCCCGGGGCGCCGCCGCCACCTACGCCGAATACGTCGCCACCCGGGAATAGGCCTCACTGCGCTCGACCAACACCCGCTGCACTGGCAGAGGGGTTGTCGGGTAGAGCTATCGATCCACCGACCGTACCCACAACGAGCGTGGCGCCGGTGTTCGGAATCTGCTGCCGCCGCACGCATCGCCACCCTGGCCACCGGCGGCTACTACCAGACGAGTCCGTCTAGATGGTTATGGCCGGAAAGCAGGCGAGCGATGTGGTCCTGCGCCGCTTCGCGTATGTCAGGCTGGGGGTGGTGCGCGTATAGCGCGAGCTCCCCGTACATGTCATAGAAGTTCAACCGCTCGCGCAGATGCTCGCACGCAGGACGACGCGATTCGCGAGTTGCGGCAGTAGCGTGCGGCGCCGCACGCACGCAGAGCGGCATGACAGGGCGGGTTGCCCTTGCAAAACCATTGGTGAACCGACTTGCTCCGCTGATGTACTGATGTGCGACCGTGAGTCTGCCCCGTGTCGGAGGTAGTAGTTGTGACGAGCTATAACGCGCTTGCCGAGGTGTACGAGTGGCTCATCTCGGATGCAAAGCTGGCCCCGGCCGAGTTCGCTGCGTCGTTCGACGACGTCCTCAGTCTCCTGCCGCCGAACGCTCACGTCCTCGATTGTTCGTGCGGAACCGGACAGTTGGCGGTCGGCCTCGCCGGTCTTGGCATGCAGGTGGTCGCAACTGACGCCAGCGAAGCGATGGTTCGTCGGACTGCGGAGTTGTCTGAGGAATTCAGGGCACCTGTCCGGACAGTGCGGGCGGACTGGCAAGAGTTGCCCGACCATTTCGATGACGACACCTTCGACATGGTGTTCTGCGTTGGCAACTCGCTGCACCATGCCGTGGGCGCGAGAGGCAGGGTTGCTGCTCTGGAGTCGATGTCACGGCTTCTGCGCCGTGGCGGGCGCTTGGTACTCACCTCCCGCACCTGGGAACTCGTGAGGGCCAGAGGTTCCCGGCTGGACATCAGTGACCGTCTTGTCCGCCGGAACGGTCGCAATGCCGTCGTGGTCTACCGCTGGGAGATTGCGTCACATTGGGAGGAGGAGCACCACATCGAGATTGCGGTCGCGCAAGTTGATGCGGCTGGGTCGGTTCTTGTCCGCTCGGAACTGCTGTCGTGCTGGCCCTACCGATACGACGAACTCGCAGCCGAGTTGCACCAGGTCGGACTCCGGACGGAAAGGAGCACGTACAACCCTGAGGCCGAGAACTACATGGTGGTGGCGAGCAAGGTATAGACAACGGGCTCACAGTCCCTGTCCGGACCGCGCGGTTGCTCGCAGGAGGCTTGCGCCCTCTCATCGGCATGTGAGTGCGCTTCCGTGTGCAGTCTGGACGGTCAGGTCAACATCGGCAGACAACCCTCTAACTGGCCTCGGACGGGTGCACGAGACTGCAACTCGTCGCACCTCGACATGTCGCTTCGCCAGTTATTCAACGGGAGTCACGCGAAAGGCGCCGCGACCACCTACGCCGCCTACGTTGCCACTCGCCGCTGACGGATGCTGCCGATTCCTCGCTAGCGTTCGATCATGACCGCACAAGAGCAGTTCATTGCCGCAGCCGGAAACACCGTCGTGCCCTCAGTCCTGGCCCTCGAGGCAGCCGGCTTTCAGGTCGAACAAATAGGCGAGGACCTTCTGCGGGCGGCGTCCCCGACAGGACGATACGTCGCTGCCGACCCGCTCGAACTCCTTGGACTGATCAAACTGATCGAGGTTCGCGGCTGGTCTTGGCAAGCCACAGACAGCCAAATCGACTCCGTACTGGAACGGTTCGGCTGGACAGGCTGACCTGCTACTCCCGGCACTCCAACATCCGCCGTTACCAGTTAGCCGATGAGTTGCTTCTGACGCGACAACTCATCGCTTTGCTGCTGGCCCCTCCCCGTCCGCCGTACTGCGGTCGCCTTCCTGTACGCCGGCAAGGCAGCGGAGCCCTGGGCGCGCTACGCAGGTCGTGCGATCAACTCCCCGTGAATGGCGGGCCGCGGAATCACATGTTCTGGCGATGAGCGGGCGCCGGTCCCGCGTGTAGTTGAGCAGCCGACTCTTGGGCAAGCTCACCGGGCTTCGAGCACGAAGAAGATGAAGCAGAGAAAGGCTCTGGTCTCTGAGGTTCGGTGGTAGGAGGTCTCGCGGCGTTTCGGTGGAGAAGGGTGGTTCGCTGATGACGGATACGCGGAAATCGGCCCGGTTAAACGCATCTGTCATCACGTGCAGCGGGCGATGCCAGTACGTCAGCTTGGTGGTCTGGCCGTTGAAGGTGTGCTCTTCGGCGTGTTGCGTGATCGCGAAGTAGTCGGCCTCGGGGTACACAACCCTGTAGACGATCGGATGGTTCACCGACAGAATCAGGCGACCGCGTTGCTTCAGGACGCGCCGCAATTCGGCAAGAGGTTCCGCCCAATCTCGAAAGTAGTGGAGCACCAGCGAGGCGACGACGTCGTCGAACTCCCCGTCGGCGAACGGAAGTGGCTTTGTCAGGTCGGCAGCGAGCAGCGTCGCGCCCCGGCCGAGTCGCTGCCGTGCCAGTCTGACCATGGCCGGGCTGGAGTCGAATGCGGTCATCACCGCGCCCCTCGTCCGGAGCGCCTCGGCCAAAGGTCCTGAACCGCAGCCGGCGTCGAGGACCCTGTGACCATTGACGTCCCCGGCAAGCGCAAGTTGAAGGTGCCGCGACCACCGGCCTACACTGAAACTGAAACGGAACCGGAATCCTATTCCGTTTAATCTCAGAGAGGTCGTCTCCCATGTCGGTAGAACAAGCCCGGTCCGGCGACAAGGACCGCTTCATCCTGCTCGAGGCTGGCAAGGCGCGCCCGGGTCGGATCCCGGTGCCACCCGCGTTCTCGGTCAAGGCGAACAGCCACGACACCGGCGGGTCCTTCTCACTGCTGGAGGTCACCTTGGCGCGAGAGATCCCGCGCCACGTGCACCACAAGGCCGACGAGTTCATCTACGTCCTCGAAGGTGAGCTCGCGGTCGACTTCGACGGCGAGTCCCACACCGCGACGGCGGGAATGTCCGTGCTCCTGCCGTACGGCGTACCGCATGCCCTCGGCCCAGGCGCTGGTCGACCACCGCGGGTGCTGCAGATCTCGTCGCCCGGCGGGTGGGAGTACTACATCGAGGACCTGATCGAGGCTGGTCCCGCGGTTACCACCAACGGCAGGTTCGACCCGGGAAAGATCAACCAGATCGCCGCCCGTTACGACATCACCTACGAGGAGTAGTCGACGAGTGTCCTGGTGGTGCGGCTCTGCTCGGCCGGCGTACCGATCGGGGCGGCGAGGATATCGGTCACTCCGGTGTCGCGGATCCGCTCGATGCTCCGGGCGACGGCTTCGTCGTTTCCCACGATCAGTACGTCGCCCGGGCCGGCGACCCCTTCCCGGTCGAGCATCGCGCGGTACTCGGGCACCTGCCCGGCCATCGCGAACTCGTCGGCGAACCGGGCCCGGACGCCCTCCGCGTCGTCGGTGACGCATACCGCCAGGCCGGCGACCGTCCGCGGTGCGGGTCGGCCGGCATCTGCGGCGGCCTTGCTGATCGACGGCACGATGTGCTCGGCGAGGGTGCGCGGCCCGGTCATCCAGGTGATGGTGCCGTCAGCGAGCTCGCCGGCAACCTTCAGCATCGCCGGACCGAGTGCCGCGACCAGCACCGACGGCGCTTCGGTTTCCGGTGCGCTGACCGCACCGACGGCCGTCAGGGTCTCGCCCCGATGTGACACAGATTCACCGCGCAGGAGCGGCAGCAGTACCCCGAGGTACTCGCGGAGGCGTCGGGCCGGCCGATCGGTAGGCAGGCCGTACATCGTCTCGACCATCGAAGATATGCCGGCGCCGATGCCCAGGGTGAGTCGGTTGCCGGTCGCCGCCTGGACGGTGAGGGCCTGGCTCGCCAGCACCAGCGGATGGCGCTGCGGGAACGGGACTACCGAGGTACCGAACTGAATGCCGGGCACCTGACCGGCCGCGGCGATCGCGGTGAGGGCGTCCCAACCCAGGGCCTGAGCCAGCCAGGCGGTTGTGATCCCCGCGGCGGCAGCCTCCGCGATCTGGTCGCGGACCGCCGGTAGCGGTGCAGCTCCGCGGAGGTCGCCGAACGCGATGCCGATCTTCATAGAGCTCCTCGAGACTAAGTGGGGTGGGCCTCCGGTTCAGCTCGCGCTACGATACGGGGGGCCGCCCCACTTAGCAAGGAGAGCTAGTGTCAACGATGCGCGCCGATGCCCGGCGTAACTACGAACGCCTGGTGTCCGTGGCCGGCGAGGTCGTGGCCGAGCAGGGCGCGGAGGCCTCGCTGGAGGAGATCGCCCGCCGGGCCGGGGTCGGTTCGGCCACCCTGCACCGGCATTTCGGCAGCAGGCCGGTGTTGCTCGAGGCCGTCTTCCGGAGCCGGATCGATGCCGTCTGCGCCGAGGCGGAGGACCTTCTCGACGCCCCTGATCCTGGCTCGGCACTGGTCGGCTGGCTCCGCAGCATGGTCGCGCACGCCACTGCGAACCGTGGGCTGGGGGCCTCACTGATGATGAGCGCCGAGGTCGGATCGGCCTGCCACGCAAGGATTCTCGGCGTCGGGGAGGCGCTGCTGGTCCGCGCGCAGCAGCATGGTGCCGCGGATCCGGAGGTGGCCATCGGTGATCTACTCAAGCTGGTCAACGCGATCTCATTGGCGAGCGAACGGGAGACCGAGTTGGCCGGCCGGTTGCTGAGCCTGATAATTCGTGGGGTCGCGCCCGCGCGCGGCGCCTAGGCTTAATCTCCAGGCTGTCGTCTACCCCCGAGGTTGTCGTAGTGCTCACCATGCAGGACGCATTGCTGGCGTTGACCGATTACTGGACCGAGCGCGGCTGCATGGTGGTGCAACCGTTCAATACCGAGGTCGGTGCCGGCACGCTGAATCCGGCGACGATCCTGCGGGTCCTCGGTCCCGAGCCGTGGCAGGTGGCGTACGTCGAGCCCAGCGTCCGCCCGGACGACGCCCGGTACGGCGAGAACCCGAACCGGCTGCAGACCCACACCCAGTTCCAGGTGGTCCTCAAGCCGGACCCGGGCAACCCGCAGGAGCTCTTCCTGGCCAGCCTCGAGGTACTGGGCATCGACATCCATGCGCACGACGTACGGTTCGTCGAAGACAACTGGGCGAACCCGGCCACCGGCTCGTGGGGCCTCGGCTGGGAGGTCTGGCTGGACGGTCTCGAGATCACCCAGTTCACCTACTTCCAGCAGGCCGGCGGGATGACGCTCGACCCGGTCTCGGTCGAGATCACCTACGGCGTCGAGCGCATCATGATGGCGCTGCAGGGCGTCGACCACTTCAAGGACATCGCCTACGCGCCGGGGATCTCCTACGGCGAGGCGTTCGGGCAAGCCGAGTACGAGATGAGCCGCTACTACCTCGACGATGCGGACGTCGAGAGCCAGAGGCGTCTCTTCGAGGAGTACGCCGCCGAGGCCCGCCGGATGCTGGATCTTCGTCTCCCTGTCCCGGCCCACGTCTACGTGCTGCGCTGTTCGCACACCTTCAACGTGCTCGATGCCCGGGGCGCAGTCAGTACGACGGAGCGGGCGAAGGCCTTCGGGCGGATGCGCACGCTGGCTCGTGAGGTCGCCCAGCTCTGGGCGGAACGCCGGACCGAACTAGGCCACCCGCTGGGTGTTGCGGAAGTCCCCGCTCCGGCGCCGGCGCCGACCGAGTTCCCAGCGGTCAGCGGCGCCCGGCGGCTCCTCTTCGAGATCGGTACGGAGGAGTTGCCGCCCGCTGAGGTGACGCGGACGGCCGACGCGGTTCGCCAGGCGCTGACCGAGAAGCTCGCCGCCAGCCGACTCGGTCATGGGCAGATCAGCACCTTCGCCACGCCGCGCCGGGTGATCGCGTTCGTCGACTCTGTGCAGTCGGCCGAGCCGGACGCCGAGCGCGTCGTCCGTGGACCGCGCAAGGCCGCCGCATTCGATGCCGAGGGCAACGCCACCAAGGCGGCCGCCGGCTTCGCCCGTGGTCAGGGTGTCGAGGTCGGCGAGCTGCACGACATCGACATGGACGGCGTCGAGTACGTCGGTGTCACCAAGGCCGATCCCGGCCGTGGTGCCGCGGAGGTGCTGAGCGGCATCCTCGCCGAGATCGTGGCCGGGTTGCGAGCCGACAAGAACATGCGCTGGAACGACCCCAAGTTGTCGTTCGCCCGGCCTGTGCGCTGGCTGGTCGCCCTGCTGGGCGATCAGCTGATCCCGGTCACGGTGTCGAGCCTCACCGCCGGCCGGACGACCCGGGTGCACCGGACCGCCGCCCAGCCGAAGGTGGAGATCTCCGCCGCGGAGGGGTACCTGGACCTGCTGCGCATTCATGGGATCGAGGCCGACGCTGCCCAGCGCCGGGCCAGGATCGTCGCGGATGCCGGCCGGCTGGCGACGTCCGTCGAGGGCACGGTCGACGTCGATGGCGAGTCCGCGTTGATCGACCAGATCGTCAATCTGGTCGAGGAACCGACCGCGATTCTCGGTGGCTTCTCGGCCGACTACCTCGAGCTGCCGGCGGAGATCCTGACCACGGTGATGCGCAAGCACCAGCGTTACCTCCCGGTCCGGGATGCCGACGGCAAGCTGTTGCCGCACTTCGTTGCCGTCGCCAACGGTTCGGTCGACGAGGCCACGGTTCGGGCCGGGAACGAGGGTGTACTGCGGGCCCGGTACGAGGACGCGGCCTTCTTCTGGCGGGCGGATCTGCAGACGACGCCGGAGGCGATGAAGTCCGGCTTGGACAAGCTCGCCTTCGAGGAGCGCCTGGGCTCGATGGCCCAGCGAGCCGGCCGGATCGGGGCGATCGCACTGGGGTTGGCCGAGGTGGTCTCGCTCGGCGACGAGGACCTGGCCACACTGCGCCGTGCCGCCGAGCTGGCGAAGTTCGACCTCGGCTCGCAGATGGTGGTCGAGCTGACCAGCCTGGCAGGCACGATGGCCCGTGAGTACGCGCGGCGCAGTGGTGAGTCCGAGGCGGTCGCGCAGGCGCTGTTCGACATGGAGTTGCCACGCTCCGGCGGTGACCCGACGCCCGCCACCACCTCAGGCGCCATACTGGCGTTGGCGGATCGGCTCGATCTGCTTGCCGGGTTGTTCGCGGTCGGCGCCAAGCCGACTGGTAGCTCGGACCCGTTCGGCCTGCGCCGGGCAGCCGCAGGCGTCGTCGCGATCCTGCGAGACCGCCCCGAGCTGCGCGGTATCACGCTGCCGATCGGTCTGGCAGCCGCTGCCGAGCAGATCGTTGCGCAGGGCATCGAGGTGGCGGAGGAGTCGCTCGCCGAGGTGTCCGACTTCACGGTCCGGCGGTACGAGCAGCAGCTCCTGGACCGCGGCAATGACCCGCACCAGGTGGCCGCCGTACTTCAGTTGGCCGCTGCGCCGGCGGTGGCCGACGAGACGCTGGCTGAGTTGCAGCGCCAGGCGACGAGCGAGCACTTCGCCGAGCTGGTTGCCGTCCTGCAACGGACCCGCCGCATCGTGCCGGAGGACACCCAGGCGGCCTACGACCCGGCCAAGCTCACCGAGCCTGCCGAGCTCGCACTGCACCAGACACTGGCCAAGGTCCAAGAGGCGCTCGGAGCGTCATCCACCTCGCTGGGCGACTTCAGCGCAGCGGCCGCCGTACTCGCGGGCCCGGTGACGGCCTTCTTCGAGGAGATCCTGGTGATGGCCGAAGACCCGGAGGTCCGGGCCGCCCGGCTCGGCCTGCTCGCCACCATCCGCGACCTGGCCGAACCCGTTCTGGACTGGCAGGCACTGAAGAGCTAGTGGGGCAACGTGAGAAGTGGGGCCAGGCGGTCGGCCCCACCGCGGCCCTGTTGGCGGCAGTGGCACAGCTATGCCCTGGTGCGAGCTCGCAGCGCTGGAGCAGGGTGTCGGCTGCCAGGACGTCGATGGTGCTCGCCGGTCGCGGAGGCGCCAGACGGCCTCCGTCGCCCACCTGTCGGACTCCGATCGTGGAACGGTTGTAGAGACAGTAAAGTAACTAGAGGTCTTATGTAACAGGTGATGCAAATATACTTAGGTTACGCTCACCTCAGTTCTCCGGAAGGAGCCAGAGATGACCACGAACTTGGTGGAGCAGCCGGCCGAGCTTCATCACTCACACCGGGAGGTGACCGGCGGCTGGCTGCGGCCGGCCACCTTCGGGGTGATGGACGGCCTGGTATCGAACTTCGCGCTGGTCGCAGGTGTCGTCGGTGGCGGCGCCACCGGCAGGGTGGTGATCATGACCGGCCTGGCCGGGCTGGTTGCCGGCGCTTGCTCGATGGCGTCGGGTGAGTTCACCTCCGTTTCCTCACAGACTGAGCTGATGCAGGCCGAGATCGAGGTGGAGCGCGCGGAGCTGAAGGCCAACCCCGAGGACGAGAGGAGAGAGCTCGCGCTGATGTACGAGGCGAAGGGCCTGCGCCCCGAGTTGGCTGCCGAGGTCGCCCGGGAGCTGAGTTCCAACCCCGACATCGCGCTGGACGTGCACGTGCGGGAGGAACTCGGCGTCGATCCGAACGACCTGCCGTCGCCGTGGATCGCGGCCGGCTCGTCCTTCGCGGCCTTCGCTCTCGGTGCGTTGATCCCGCTGCTCCCGTTCCTGTTCGGCGCGTCCAGCGTGCTGCCGGCGTTGCTTCTGAGCGTGCTCGGCCTGGTGGTCACCGGCGGGGTCGTCGCCCGGATCACCGCCCGGCCGTTCTGGTACGGCGGCGGCCGCCAACTGCTGCTCGGCGGGCTGGCCGCGGCCGTCACATATGCGATCGGCCTCCTGGTCGGCGCCAGATTGTCATGACCCGGACCGGCAGGCCGCTGCTCACCGTGGCGCTCGCGCGTGGACGGATAGCCTGTTCGGCATGCCAACGACCCGTCGTACGAAGGCTCCCGTGAAAGAAGCATGGCTGCTGCTGATCTACAAGGTGCCCAGCGACTCGTCGCGGGCGCGGGTGTCGGTCTGGCGGGAGCTGAAGCGGCTCGGCGGGTTCTACGTCCAGCAGGCGGTGTGTGTGCTGCCGGATCGCGAAGACCTGCGCGCCAGCATGGAGAAGGTGCGGGAGAGGGTCGCCGAGCTCGGCGGCTCGAGCGTCTTCCTGACCCTGACCCACGTGGAGGACGACGCTCGCGAACAGTTCGTGGAGGGCTTCCGTAGCCAGTCCGCGAAGGAGTACGCAGAGATCGTCGAGGAGTGCGACACCAAGTTCGTCAAGGAGATCGAGTTCGAGCGGTTCCGGGAGAACTACACCTTCGAGGAGGTCGAGGAGATCCGCCAGGACCTGGAGAAGCTGCGGCGCTGGCTGGCCAAGGTCGAGGGTCGCGACTGGATGGATGCCGACGGCAAGGAACTGGCCCGGTCCAAGGTGGCCGACTGTGAGCGACTGCTGGAGGAGTTCGAGGCGGATGTCTACGAGCGCACCGAAGGCACGATCTGACGCCTTACTCCGCCGGCAGGATCAGCGTGCTGGAGATTGGTTGAAACAGCTGCTTCATGTAGCTATCGTACAGTGGTGCATATGTTGCATTTCGAGCGAAGGGAGTGAGAGATGACCGCGGCAACGTGGGGACTCACGATCGCGACGTTTGTCGCCTGCTTCGTGGAGATGGTCGAAGCGACCACGATCGTGATGGCGATGGGATTCACCCGCGGCTGGCGATCGGCGCTCACCGGCACGGTTGCAGCACTCGGCGTATTGGCCGTCGTGACGGCGTTCGCGGGGTACGCGCTGACCACCTGGCTGCCGGAGTCGGCGCTGCAGCTCGCCATCGGTGGCCTGCTGTTGATCTTCGGCCTGCAGTGGCTCAGGAAGGCCATCCTCCGGTCGTCCGGGCGGAAGTCCGTGCACGACGAGGATGCGATCTACCGTGCGGAGGTCGAGGCGGCGAAGGCGGCCGGCGAGAGCAAGGGCAGCCTGGACATGTTCGGCTTCATGGTGTCGTTCAAGGGCGTGTTCCTGGAGGGCATGGAGGTGGTGTTCATCGTGATCACCTTCGGCCTGAATGCGAAGAACATACCGGTCGCGAGCATCGGTGCGGCAGCCGCCGTAGTGACCGTGCTGATCATCGCGATCGCCGCACGCCGGCCGTTGTCGATGATCAACGAGAACCTGCTGAAGTACGGCGTGGGTCTGATGCTGGCGTCGTTCGGCACCTACTGGGCAGTCGAGGGCATCGGCATCTTCCGCGCCGGACAAGGAAGCCTCAGCTGGCCCGGTGCTGACTTGAGCATCCTGGCGCTGCTGGTGGTCTGGTTCGTGCTCAGTCGCATCTTCATCGCCGTACTGCGGATCCCCGCGTCCGTGCCATCCGCCAGTCGTGCCGTCGTGGAGGCGAAGAAATGAAGTTCCTCAAGGCTTTCGGCCAGTTCTGGTACGACTTCATCATCGGCGACGACTGGAAGATCGCGGTCGCCGTCGTCCTTGCCCTCGGAGTGCTGCTCGCGGTGATGAAGGCGGGCCTGCTCGGGGACACCGGGTTGACCCTGCTGGGCGGTGCCTTCATCGTGGTGGCGTTCGCGATCAGCCTAGCCATCGATGTCCGGCCGAAGCGGAAGTGACGGCCTGAATCCCTGCCCTCGTTGCATCGTGGGCTAGCGCTAGTGTTGGGGCCGTGCGTGAACTGGTTGTCCTGGGCACCGGGAGTCAGGTGCCATCGCGGGATCGCAACCAGAACGGCTACTTCCTACGCTGGGATTCGGACGGCTTCCTCTTCGATCCGGGAGAGGGCACTCAACGTCAGATGCTGTACGCCGGAGTGCCGGCCGGCGCGATCACCCGGCTCTGTTTGACGCACTTCCACGGTGACCACTGCCTCGGCGTACCGGGCATCGTGCAGCGACTGTCGCTCGATCGCGTGCCGCACCCCGTGCATGCGCACTACCCGGCGTCCGGGCGGGAGTACTTCTTCCGCCTCCGCTATGCGGCGTCGTTCTACGAGCAGGCCGAGTTGCTGGAGGAGCCGATCCAGAAGAGCGGCCTGCTGGCCACCGGTGGGTTCGGCGAGTTGCGGGTCAGCCGGCTGGCGCACCCGGTCGAGTCATTCGGCTACCAACTGGTCGAACCGGATGGCCGCCGCATCCTTCCCGACCAACTGACCAAGTACGGCGTCGCTGGGCCGGCTGTCGGTCGCCTGCAGGCGACCGGCTCGCTCGGCATCGACGGCAGGACCGTCACGCTGGAAGAGGTCAGCGAGCTGCGACGCGGGCAGCGGTTCGCGTTCGTGATGGACACCCGGCTGTGCGACGGCGTGTTCGAGTTGGCGGACGAGGCGGACTTGCTGGTGATCGAATCCACCTTCCTGTCCTCCGAGCAGGACCTCGCCACCACCTTCGGGCATCTCACAGCCCGGCAGGCCGCCCGGGTGGCCCGCGAGTGCGGCGTACGGAAGCTGGTGCTTACCCACTTCTCGCAGCGTTACACTGAATCGGATCGCTTCCTCGAGGAGGCCGCGGCCGAGTTCAGCGGCGAGATCGTCGTCGCCTCCGACCTCAGCAGGGTAGCCGTGCCGCCCCGCCGGTGAGGCCTGTTCGCAAATCGTGCACGATCGGAATCATCCGGCCTAGCAATCTCGTCGTTGATCCTGGTATTAAGGCGCGAGCAAGGAGATCACATGCTGTACGGAGACGAGCACATCCGCCGCTACGAGGAGACCGACGGCGAGGTCGGCTGGGAGTGGGGCGATCGCGGTGGCACCATCCTGATCCTCACCACCACCGGCCGGAAGTCCGGCAAGGAGCGTAAGAACGCGTTGCTCTTCCGCGAGGTACCCGGAGGCTACGCCATCGTGTCCTCCAATGCCGGCGCATCGGACCACCCGAGCTGGCACTACAACCTCGAGGCCAATCCTGAGGTCAAGGTCCAGATCAGGGGCGACAAGTTCAACGCCCGGGCCCACGTCGCCGACAGCGAGGAGCGCGAGAAGATCTGGCCGAAGATGGTAGAGGTTTGGCCGGACTACAACGAATACGCGAAGAAGACCGACCGGGAGATCCCGATCGTCGTCCTCGAGCGGGTCTGACCACCCGCGAAAGCAGATAGTCCTGAGCTCATGACGGTGGAGTGCGGCCTGCGCCACCGGCCCGCTAAGCCGGATAGTCGGTCGAGTTGGTGATGTAGGCCCACTGCTCGGCCTCCGCGGCGCGGGACCTGGAGGCGCGGTCGGCGTGCTCCAGCGCGTCCTTGCCGAGCAACAGCCGCAGCGGCGGTTCGTCCAGCGTGACGATGTCGACGACAGCCTTGGCGGCCAGGGCCGGATCGCCCGGCTGCTGGCCGTCGGCGCTCCGGCGGTAGCGGTTGATCTCGCCGACCGTCTGCTCGTAGTCCGCGCCGACCGGCGCGATCGTCATCGACGAGCCGCCCCAATCGGTGCGGAAGGCGCCGGGCTCGATGATGGTCACCTTCACCCCGAACGGCTTCACCTCGTTGTTGAGCACCTCGGAGAATCCTTCGACGGCGAACTTCGCGGTCTGGTACGCGCCCATGCCAGGGGTGCCGCCGGCTCGTCCTCCGATCGACGAGAACTGGAGGAAGTGGCCGCTGCGCTGCCTGCGGAACAAGTGCAGCGCAGCCTTCGTCACGTTCACGACGCCGAAGAGGTTGGTCTCGATCTGGGCCCGGAAGTCCGCCTCCTCGATCTCCTCGATCGGGGCGCTGTTCGCGTAGCCGGCGTTGTTGGCGACCACGTCGAGCCCGCCGAACTCGTCGATCGCCGTCTGTACGGCGCGCCGGGCAGCCTCGGCGTCGGTGACGTCGAGCGCGACCGCGCGGACGTTGTCGCCGTACTTCTGCACGAGGTCGTCGAGCTGTTGCGGGGTCCGGGCGGTGGCGACCACCCGGTCGCCGCTCTCCAGCACCGCCTTCGCGAGCTCCCGCCCCAGGCCGCGGGAACTGCCGGTGATGAGCCAGGTCCTGCTCATGTCACTCCTATATAACTGACCGGTTGGATACTTCTAGGAAACACCCGGGGCGCAATCAAGTCAACTGACCATTTGGTCGGTAACCTGGCGGGCATGGTGAGGGACGCGGATCGGACCAGGCAGCGGATCCTTGCCGCTGCCATCGAGGAGTTCGCCGCCCTCGGTATCGCGGGTGCCAGGGTGAACCACATCGCCGAGGTGGCCGGCTGCAACAAGGCGATGCTGTACGCCTATTTCGGCAACAAGGACCAGTTGTTCGACGCGGTCTTCGCCGCCCACGTGAATGCGTATGTGGAGCAGGTGACGTTCGATGCGACCGACCTGGCGGCCTACGCCGGGCGCCTCTTCGACTACTTCGAGGACAACCCCGACCAGCTCCGTCTCTCCATCTGGTATCGGCTGGAGCGGCCGCAAGGGTCGCGTCTCGAGGCTGTAGTCGCGGTCAACCAGACCAGGCTCGAGCAGTTGAAGCAGGCCCAGCAGGAGGGCATCCTGCCGTCGCACTACGAGCCGGCCGAGTTGCTCGCCCTGGTCCAATCCACCTCAACCACGTGGTCGTCGATGAACCCGGAGTACGGCATCGATGCACCAGGCGACCGAACCCAGCGTCGCCGTACGGTGACGGACGCGGTCCGCAGGCTGCTGGCGAGCTGAATCAGGAGTCGGTCGCGAGCTTTCCCTTCAGGCGCAGGGGATTCTCAGGTGATTCATTGGCGGAGTCGATGGAGTTCTCAGTCTGCCGAGCTTCACTTGTTGAAGAGAGGGTTTGGCCGCGAGGAGGGCACGCAGGGATGAGCGACGACGAACAGCAGGGACCTGGTTACGGACAGCAGGGTCAAGGCCCTCAGCAGGGTCAGGGCCCCGGTGGCTTGCCGCCGTGGCAGCATGCCCAGCAGCCCCAGGGATACCCGCAGCAGCCGTACCAACAGCAGCCATACCCGCCGCACGGGCACCCGCAACAGCCATATCCGCAGCAGTGGCCGTACCAAGGGCCACCGCCGCGGCGGCGCAAGCGGCTGCCGGCGGTGATCGGCGTACTCGGCCTGGCGGCGGTGGCCGTCGTCGGCTCTGTTGCCTGGGGCATCAACCAGCAGTCGAACGGCCCGGCATCGCGGGCGACGCAGGTGCTGGATGCCTCTGCGGTCTCGGCCAAGGTGTCGCCCGGACTCGTGGACGTGAACACCGTGCTGGGCTACCAGGGAGCCCAGGCTGCCGGGACCGGCATCGTGCTGACCTCCAACGGCGAGGTGCTGACCAACCACCACGTCGTCCAAGGCGCCACCAAGATCTCCGTCACCGACATCGGTAACGGCAAGACGTACCAAGCCAGCGTGGTCGGCTACGACAGCACTCATGACATCGCCGTCCTCCAACTCAAGGACGCCTCGGGCTTGAGCACGGCCACCACCGGTGACTCCTCCAAGGTGGCGCTCAATGACTCGGTGGTCGGTATCGGCAACGCCGGCGGGGTGGGCGGTGCGCCCAGTTACGCGTCCGGCAAGGTGACCGGGCTGAACCAGCAGATCACCGCGACCGACGAATCCGGCGGCAACCCGGAGCAGCTCAGTGGGCTGATCCAGGTCGACGCGAACATCCAGCCCGGCGACTCGGGTGGCCCGCTGGTCAACAGCGCCGGCCAGGTCATCGGCGTCGACACGGCCGGCGGCTCGAGCAGCCCCAACGGAGGCACCGGACAAACTCGCTACGGCCACGGCAACGGGTGGGGCTACGGCAATGGGCCGGGCTTCGGCAACGGTGGCGGCCCAGGTCAGGGCTATGGCAGTGGCGGTGGCACTGGCAATGGGAGTGGTAACGGGCAGGCCGCGACGACCCAGGGCTTTGCGATCCCGATCAACGAGGCGCTGACCATCGCCGACCAGATCGAGACCGGCAGCGCCTCCGCGACCGTTCACATCGGCGGCTCTCCGATGCTCGGGGTGACGGTCATCGACACCAGCGCGACGGGTCTGGCCCAAGGCACTAACGGAACTTCGGGCGCGGTCGTCAGCGATACCCTCGCCGGCGGCAAGGCCGCTGACGCCGGGATCACCGCGGGCGACATGATCGTCGCGCTCGGCGGCAAGACCGTCGATTCGCCGGCCACCCTGTCCTCCTTGCTCGACCAGCACCACCCGGGCGACAAGGTCTCGGTGACCTGGATCGACCAAGCACAGCAGCAGCACACCGCGACTGTGACGCTGGCCACCGGCCCGGTTCGCTGACCTTAGTGGTCGGAACCGGAAGTTCGTCGTGGGTCTGCGGTGTCCAGGCGGGTGCATCGCAAGGCGGAGAAGGAGCCTCGATGCTCTTTATCGTGGCTTCTTCTCCAACGCCGCGAGGTGCCCGCCTGGCGCCGCCAGCGTAAAGGAACCAGGATCACACGACACTAGGGCATCATTGGCCCTTTAAT
>JAWWPC010000041.1:0-21818 GCA_033851055.1 Kribbellaceae bacterium
GCGGACTGGGCCGCGCGCCTCTCTTCCTACGGTTCGGTTGGGCTACGCCTTGCGGGCGATACCCGCCATCAGAATCCGCTGGTACGGCTGCAGGTCCTCGGGCTCGGGGACCTCTTCCTCCGGGTCCTCGGGGAACCAGCGGGCCAGGAAGTCGAGGCCCGGTGGGATGAGCGGCTGGCCGAGGAAGTGCTCGGTGATCCGCTCGGGGGTCCGGATCCACCCGTTGCCGAGGCTCTCCAGCCCCGCCTGCTCGATCGCCTTCTGCAGCGGCTCCCCGGTGTCGACGAAGTCCGTGATGAACAGGTAGCTGCCGGAGACCATCTCGTCCAGGATCGTGCGCACCCATTCATCGGGCTGCTCGTTGTCGTTGAAGTGCATGTGGACGCCCACGACCATCAAGGCGATCGGCCGGCTGAAGTCGAGCATCTCGCGAACCTCAGAGTTGTCGAGGATGCTCCTGGGCTGCCGCAGGTCCGCCGTGATCACGGTGGTGGTGTTGTTGGTCGCCAGCAGCGCGCGCCCGTGAGCCAGCACGATCGGGTCGTTGTCGATATAGACGACGCGCGCCTCGGGGTTGATCTCCTGCGCGGTCTGGTGGGTGTTCTTCACCGTGGGGAGACCGCTGCCGATGTCCAGGAATTGGTCGATCCCGGCCTTCCGCACCAGGTACCGCACGCCCTTGACCAGCGCGTCGCGGTTGTCGATAGCGCATCGACCGGCGTCAGGAACATATTTCAGATAGGTCGCAGCACCCTCACGGTCGGCCGCGAAATTATCCTTGCCTCCGAGCAACGCGTCATAGACCCGCGCGATTGTCGGCTTGCTGGTATCGAACTCCGGATGATTGTCCGGACCGTCGTAGGGAGTTGCCATCGGCGCAGCCTTTGCGTTGTGGGAAGCAGTGGTCGTCATCGTACGACAACTGCTTCGCTGACAGGGTGGGATCCAACCCTTGCATGTCGGGGGTTCTTGCCGGGCTCGCAATGCTCCAGTCAGCCGAATTCGCTGCTGGGCCGTGCGGTCTGAGCCAGCCGGCCACCCGCGTTCGATGGTGCGTCGCGTGTGCTGAGCCCCGGGAGAAGCCATCACGAACAGGACCTGTTAAGCACCCTGCCAATGCCTTGGCACTGGCTGACTAATCAGGCAAATAGTTCGCCAGTAAATGTGGCAAAGCCTTGACAGATGATTGCCGCGGATAGCCCGGTCGACGGAAATGATCGGGCGGTTCCCGCAACCCCAGGCAATCCAGGGCAGACCACATGACGCTCTTCAAAAGGGTTGGGACATACACCGCCTGCTCGGTGTACGATGCAGATGCAAGGTCCGATGCACGTGCAGATGCGCAAGACGTACGGAAGGTGCAGCCGATGCAAGCTGAGTACAACGGCATGCCTGGCGACGCGTTGAAACACCTCAACTGGCGCAAGAGCCAGCGAAGTGGCCCCAACGGAAACTGCGTCGAGCTGGCCCCTCTGCCTGGCGGCGGTGTCGCCATGCGGAATTCGCGCCACAAGGACGGGCCCGCGCTCGTCTTCACCGACGCAGAGATGACGGCGTTCCTCGCCGGCGCTCGCGACGGCGAGTTCGACACCCTCACACCGTAGAACCGAGAAAGCGGCAGGGATGGGGCTGTCCCGCCCCATCCCTGCCGCACAAACCGCACAACGTAGAAATGGCCCGTCAGGAATCCTGACGGGCCATTTCGCGATCGGCTACTGGACCGTCAGCGGCCAGAGCTGCTCGCTCGGAAGCTCAGAAGCCTTCTTCCATTCGGTTCCCGCACTGCCGGACGCGCTCGACATCGCCTCGACGGTGATGCGCAGACCGGTGAACTTGGGCGTCATCACGCGTTGGTAGCGGGAGGCACGGTCGGGTTCGGCGACATACTCCGCGATCAGATGATCCCCGAGCCAGATCCGGACGTTCCTCCGCGCGCCACCTGCATCGGCGGTCATCACGAGACACCCACGATCGGGTCGCCGTCGAGATGGCGCACGCCGCGCAGCCAGCCCTCGAACGCCCACCGCTGCTGCTCGGGGCAGCGTGCCACCAGGTCCCGGATCTCCCGCTCGGTCAACTCATCCGGAGCGGTGCTGCCCGTGGGGTCGGATCTGTACCGCGCGACAGGTGTCGGATGATCCACGACTAAGCCCTCCAGACAGTGAATACGTAGTACCGGCCGGGTCAGCGCGGTACGTGTCGTTCTCTCCCCGAACAAGCGGCGAACTGAGTCACGTCACGTCACGTTTCGCGTGTTCCAGTTCACCTTCTGTGTACAGAGCCAATCATGCTCGACGCACGATACGAATGCAAGCGCCTGATGCACGTGCATTCGCACGTTTTCGCCGCGGGCGGTCGGTCGCTTCCAAGACAGGTACTTCGGGCGGCCACCGGGCACTGTTTCAGGGTCGCGTCGCGCCGATACCTCGACGGATCAACGCCGGATCGTGCGATGATCTATGCGAGAAGGGCCGGGCTTGCCGCCGGGTTCGAAGACGGTGACTGGGCAGTCGGAGGATGTAGTCGTGACGGAACCGGGTGGGCAGAGCGGGCCGACCGCGCTCCGTATCATTCTGGGAGCACACCTACGCAGGATGCGCGAAGCGGCCAATATCAGCCGGATGGATGCCGGCTGGGAGATCCGTTCCTCGGAGTCCAAGGTCAGCCGGATGGAGCTGGGCCGGGTCGGGTTCAAGGAGCGCGACGTCTCCGACCTACTGAGGCTGTACGGGCTCGACGACGGCGAGGAGCGCGACCGGCTGCTGGCCTTGGCCCGGGACGCCAACAACCCGGGCTGGTGGCACCGGTACGGCGACGTGCTGCCCAGCTGGTTCCACTCGTACCTCGGGCTCGAGGCGGCCGCGCAGCTCATCCGTACTTACGAGCTCCAGTTCGTGCCCGGTCTGCTGCAGACCCCGGAGTACGTGCGGTCCGTGGTCCAGCTCGGCCGCACAACCATTCCGGACCAGGAGATCGAGCGCCGGGTCGCACTACGGCTGTCCCGCCAGGAGGCTCTCGCCCGGCCGAATCCGGTCAAGCTGTGGGCCGTGGTCGACGAGGCCGTCCTGCGCCGCCCGATCGGCGGGGTCAAGGCGATGCGGGTCCAGCTCGAGCACCTGATCGAAGCCTGCCGGCAACCCAACATCACCCTGCAGGTGATGACGTACGCCGCCGGCAATCCTGCCACCGGTGGCGCGTACAGCATCCTGCGGTTCCCGGAGCAGGACCTGCCGGACATCGTCTACATCGAGCACCTGACCAGCGCGCTGTACTTGGACAAGCTCGAGGACCTCGACCAGTACACCGCGACGATGGAGGCGCTCTGCGTCGCCGCTCCCCCGCCGAGCCGCACCGAGAGCATCCTGACCGGCATCCTCAATGACTTCGACGAAGCCTAAGACGCCAAGAAGTAGCCACTAGTCCGCGGCTGTCGCGACCCAGTCGAGGAACGGCGCGACTGTGCGCCAGTCGGTCCGGACCCGGTCGATCAGTTCAGGCGTGTGGATCACCGGTTCGAAACCGTACGACTTCCCGAGCGTCATCGACTTGTGCCGGAGCAGGTCGATGCGCGGGTGGTCGGCGTCGTACCCCCTCGGTGTGGTCTTGAGCTTGGCGCCGCCGAGCGTCCAGCCGTTCGCCTGCAGGTCCGCAAGGATCGCCTCCAGCTCGCGACCGCGACGGTCGTCGACGATCGCCGTCCGGATCCGCGCGAGCCGGTCGGCCGAAGCTTCGTAGAACCCCGCCCCTACCCGTACGCCGGGTGCCGCCACCTGTAGGTACAGGCCCGTGGAGGGGCCGCGCGGGACGAAGGCGCCCTGGCTGGTCTTGTACGGCGTCTTGTCCTTGGCGAACCGGACATCCCGGTAAGGCCGGAACACCTTCGCCGTACCGAACTCCTCCTCGAGCGCAGCCATCAGTGCGGTCATGGGTTCCCGGACCGCCTGCTCGTAGACGTCCTTGTGCGCAGTCCAGAACGTCTTCGTGTTGTCGATCTCGAGGTCGTCGTAGAAGTCCAGCGCTGCAACAGGGAAACCGGTGAACCGAGCCACGGCCTAGTCGCCGGACCGTACGGGCTCGCCGGGCAGGTTGCGGGTGCTGATCAGCCGATCGGCGACGTCCCGGAGCTTGACGTTGTAGTCCTGGGAGTAGCGGCGCAGCACGGCGAAGGCTTGGTCGGCATCCATGGCGAAGCGTTCCATCAGGATGCCCTGGGCCTGGCCGATGAGCTTGCGCGCATCGACCGCCTGCCGCAGCGAGGCTTCCTGGCGGGCCGTCGCGACAGCCACGGAGGCGTGCCGAGCCAGGATGTGGGCCACCGCGTCCTCATCCGCTCCGAATGCATCGGGTTCCGGGTGGAAGAGCTCGAGCACTCCCAGGGTTGGACCACCCGTATGCAACCGCACAGCCAGAGCGCTACGTAGGCCGAGCGCGGCAGCATCCGGCCCCCAGACCGGCCATCGTTCGTCCAGGGCGAGGTCCTTCACCAGGAGACCCACGTCGTTCAGGTCAGCCACCGACGTCAGGGCCGGGCCCTCGCCGTAGTCCAGCTGCAATTGGTCGATCTGCCCCACCACAGGGGCGGTTGAGACCGCTGGCTCCAGCCTGCCGGCGCGACGAGCGAGGACGACGCCAGCGTGGGTGCAACCGACCGCCAGAAGCGCGAACCGCAGGACAGCATCGATGGTCTCCTCGACGCCGGATTCCCGGTGGAGTTCCACGGCCAGCCGGGCGAAGACATCGGCGATCTGCTCGTCTTGCCTGAACACGCCGACCACCCCTCCCCGGCCTGGTTCGGATCCCCCGCCCCCAAGCGGGCCCAATTCCATGATGCGCGTGGCAGGCCGGATTCACCCGCTTCGGGACCGACATTTTCGCGGCCCCGCGTTCCAGCCGCTATGGCGAAGCCTCCGCCGCTGCCTTCAGTGGCAGGATCACACCCGGCTGTGCGCACGGCGGTCGCTCACCATCCTGAGCGTGAGCGCGGCGGCACTGACGATCACACCGGAGCCGGCCAGTAGCGCGACGTCGACCCCCGCGCCGTTGAGCCGGCTGTCGCACTCCATCGGGGTGATACCCGCGGCCGGCTGGAACGCCGAACCGCAGTCCGTCCCCTCCGCGGACACAGACCGGAAACCGAACATCACGCCCGCCAGGATCAGCACGATTCCCATCAGGCCAAGAATTCTGGTCAGCACAACTGACCCCTGCACCAGCCGACCTCCCGACGGCATGCTGAAGCCGTCGACTTACATCCCCGTTCCACCCGTTCACTCCCTGGTTCGATGACCACCCCTTCCGAACGTACGGTTCGAGGCCGCTGGAGCCAATGCCGCGAGGGCTGTCAGGAGTCAATCTTCACACAGTCCTTACTCTGCGCAACTCAGTGGCCCCGAGCCGTTGTTCTCCGCAGTTTCGGGACGGCTATTTGCGACTGCGTTGCATCTGGCGGGCGGCTGGAGTTAGGTTGCCGTGGGCGCGAGCACGACCACCCGCGCCGGCCTGTGAGGAGGCAGCAGTGGCCCGTGCACTGACCCGCCGGGAGTGGCTGTCGATCGGCGGTATGGCCGCCTTCGTCGCGCTGCTGCACATCGTCGGGTGGGGCACGCTGGCACTGGTGATCGCGCCACACCATTACCAGCTCGGCTCGACCGGGGTATTCGGGATCGGCCTCGGCGTCACCGCCTACACGCTGGGGATGCGGCACGCATTCGACGCCGATCACATCGCCGCAATCGACAACACCACCCGCAAGCTGATGGCGGACGGCAAACGCCCGGTATCGGTCGGACTCTGGTTCTCGCTCGGGCACTCCAGCGTCGTATTCGGGCTGTGCTTCCTACTCGGCATCGGCGTCCGCACGCTGGCGGGACAGGTCGCGGACGACTCGTCCACCCTTCAGCAGCTCACCGGTGTCGTCGGGACCGCGGTGTCCGGCGTCTTCCTCTACATCATCGCGATCCTCAACCTGATGATCCTGGTCGGCGTCGTCAGGGTATTCCGCCGGATGCGGGCCGGCGATTTGGATGAGGCCGCGCTCGAGGAGCAGCTGAACAAGCGCGGCCTGATGAACCGGATCCTGTCCGGGGCGACGAAGGCTGTCACCCGATCGTGGCAGATGTACCCGATCGGCCTGCTCTTCGGGCTCGGCTTCGACACCGCGACCGAGGTCAGCCTGCTGGTGCTGGCCGGCGGTGCGGCCGCCTTCAACTTGCCCTGGTACGCCGTCCTGACGCTGCCGGTGCTGTTCGCCGCCGGGATGAGCCTGCTGGACACCATCGACGGCTGCTTCATGAACTTCGCCTACGGCTGGGCCTTCTCCAAACCCGTCCGCAAGGTCTACTACAACATCACCATCACCGGGTTGTCCGTGGCCGTCGCCCTGCTGATCGGCAGCATCGAGCTCGACTCGATCCTGACCGGCATGCTCCGCATCACCACCGGACCTCTAGCGGTGATCGCCCGCCTGGACCTGAACTACGTCGGCTACGGCATCGTTGGGCTCTTCGTCGCCACTTGGCTGATCGCTTTCGGGGTCTGGAAGTACGGCCGGATCGAGGAGAAGTGGACCGCCCGCCTCGACACCGACCAGTGACGCACCCCACACCCGGCTCGGGTAGGTCCGCCGCAGCACCGGAATCACCTCGGTGACGAAGGTTTCGACACTGGCGCGGTTCTCGTCCTCCGGGAGGCCAGGCACCTCCAGCGAGACGCCGGACAGTTCGTGACCGAACGCCGCCTGGTAGCGGCCGAACTTGTCGATCACCTGTTCCGGCGAGCCGACCAGCACCGAGCCACCCTCGAGGAACTCCTCCAGCGTCTTGAACGGCAACTGGTTGTGCTTGGCGCCCGGCGAATCCATGAACGCATCGAAGATCGGGCGATACCCTTCGATCGCCTGCTGCGAGGTCTTCTTCACATACAGCCCGTTGAACCCGGCTCCAACCACCGCATCGGCCGGGTCGTGGCCGTACGCCTCCCAGCGTTCGCGGTAGTGGCGGATCAGCCCGGCGTACTTCTCCAGCGGGTGGAACCCGTTCGCCGAGAACAGCGGCTCGCCCCATTTCGCCGCTAGCTCCGTCGACTCGGTCGAGGATGCCGAGCCGTGCCAGATCGGGATGCTCGGCGTCTGGAACGGCCTCGGCCGGGTCGTCGCCTCCGACAACGCCGGACGGTACTTCCCCTCCCAGCTGACCTTCTCCTGCCGCAATAGTCGCCGGAGGAGCTCGTACTTCTCCCGGTTCCGGTCCCACTGGCCGTCAAGATCGTAGCCGAACAGCTCGTTCTGGTCCGGGTCGTTGCCCTTGCCGATGATGATGTCGAGGCGCCCGCCGGACAACTGGTCCAGCGTCGCGTAGTCCTCGGCCACCCGGACCGGATCGAGCAGCGACAGTACCGTGACCGTGGTGAGCAGCCGGATCTTAGACGTCGAGGCCGCGATATACGCGAGCACCACCGGCGGCGACGAGGAGAGGAACCGCTGCGCGTGCCGCTCCCCTACGCCGTACCCGTCGAAACCCAGGTCCTCGGCCCACCGCGCCTGCTCCACGACGTGCTGGAACCGCTGGTACGGCGTCAGCTGAACCCCGCTGATCGGGTCCGGGCTGTTGTCGACCAGCGTGTACGTACAGAACTTCATCGCGGGTTCTTCTCTCCGGCGGTCAACGCGAGCGCCAGCCGGTTGCCCTCCACCGGCGCGGGGCAGGTCCCGTAGTCGGTGAACGCGAACGGCAGGTTGATGGTCCTGTTGAAGTCCACCACCACCTCACCGTCCTTCCCCGGCTGTCCTGTCGTCACGGTGCGCCAAGGTGCCGTCTCCGACCCGTTGGTCTCGTCGTGGAAGGACAATCCGACCGGCCCGTCGATCCGCCCGCCTGCCGCCACTGTCGCCACCAGCCCGTACGCCGTCCCGCCCAGCTCCACGTGGACCACGCCGACGGCCGTGACGTACTGCCTCAGATCTGCTCGGGCGGTTGCCACCTCGACCTGGCGCGGTTCGTCGTACGGGATGTAGCGGCCGGCAACAATCCACAGAGGGTCAACTGGGAAGGCGGGCACGCCGTCGAAGGACCGGCGGGTGGCTGCTTCAGGATCCCGCTGACGGATCGCATAGCGGCCCCCGCGCAGGACCAGTTCGACCAACTTGTCGCCGTAGCGGAGCCAGGCTAGTGATCCGGCTTCGGCAACGGTTGCGGTGATCGTGCCGTCTACCGGCTCGCCATCCAAGGTCAGGCCGTCGGATGCCGTAGCAGTGACGACGGCGGCGCCATCGCTGACAGACCACGTGCCGGGTAGACCGGGCAGCTCCTCCGCGCTCGGGCTCAACCAATTGAAGGCGACAACGGTCAGCCAGCCGTGCGGGGTGTCCAGGTCACGCTCGCGGGTGGCGTGCCAGGTCTGCCACTCGTGCTCCAGCGCGATGATGACAGTCATGAGGCGAGGTCCTTTCGGGTGGTGCTCTCACGGCGTGCGACTTCCTCGCGCACCAAGGGGATGACGTAGCGACCGAAGTCGATCGCGTCGTCGTAGATGTCGTAGCCCCGGGCGGAGAAGATCCGTACCCCGAGGTCGTAGTAGTCGAGCAACGCCGCGGCGACTGTCTCCGGCGTACCGACGAGGGCGGTGGAGTTGCCGCCGCCACCGGTCAGGCCGGTCGGCGCGGTCCAGAGCGCGCGGTCGTGGCGCTCCCCCTCGGCCACAGCGGCGAGCAGCCGACGCGAGCCGGCATTCTCGGGCGTCTTCTTCGGGTCCCGGTAGCGGCCCTTCGCAGGCGGGCCACCTGCCTGATTGGCCTTGATCCGACCGAGGATCGACTCCGCCTTGGCCCACGCGAGATCCTCGGTCGGCGCGAGGATCGGCCGGAACGCGATCTGGATCGTCGGCCGGTCAGTGCGTCCGGCCTTGGCCGCTTCCGCCTCGATGGTGGCGAGCTGCTCCTTGGTGCCGGCCAGCGGTTCGCCCCAGAGCGCGAAGATATCCGCCTCCACGGCTCCGACGGCGTACGCCGCCGACGACGAGCCACCGAAGGAGATCCGTGGCCGGGGCTGCTGCAGCGGCTTGATGTCAGCGACGAACTGCTCGAACCGGTAGTACTCGCCGTCGAAATCGAACCGCTCGTCGGACGTCCAGGCCTGCTTGAGGATCTGGATGAACTCCCTGGTCCGGCCGTACCGGTCGTCCTTGGGTAGGAAGTCACCTTCCGCGGCCTGGTCGGCGGTCGAACCACCGGTGATCACGTGCACCTCGAAGCGCCCGCCGCTGAGGTGGTCGAGCGTCGCGAAGGTCTTGGCCGTCAGTGTCGGATAGGCGACATTGGGGCGGTGGGCAACCACCAGGTTGAGGTGCCCGGTGTGACCAGCCACGTACGCCGCGACCTGGGCCGGGTCGGGCGATCCCGAGTGGTAGGCGAAGAGGATCCGGTCCCAGCCGTTGTCCTCATGGGCCCGCGCCAGCTTGACCGTGTACTCCAGGTCCAGGCTGCCGCCGGTCCGCGGCGTGACCTCGCTCGCCGGGTTCGTACCGGCGATGCCCAGGAATTCAACCGGCATCTTGATGACCAACTTTCCGTGTCGCGCTGCCGGCCGGAGCGGCCAGCAACTGGAGGAGGTGACGGGCGACCAAGTCGTTCTGCCGGAAGCCCGGTCCGTTGAAGTAGGGACGGGAGAAGCCCGACGAGCCGGCCGAGCCGGACACCGAGGGGCCGAGCAGGAAGAGCGACGGGTGGACCGTCCGATCGGCACGAATGGCACGGCAGTGCGTATCCGCCTTCAACTGCCCATGATCGGCCGCGAGCAGCCCCGTGCGCAGCAGGCCGCGGACCAGCGGATCGGTAGCGGCGAGCACATCCGGCCTCGGCAGCCTGGCCTCGACGAAGGCCCTGGCCTCAATGGTCTCCGGCACTGCCGGGCTACTTGCAACAAAGTTGCCATCAGCAACTGTGACAGCCAGGTCAGGACCGGCGAACTGTACGACGCCAGCCCGGTGCAAGGCGAGCAGTTCCTCCAGCCGTCGTGGTGGCGGGCCACTGGCCACGAACGAGAAGAAGCCGTGGAACTCCGTCTCGATATGCCGGACCCGGTCCTCGTCGCTGAGCCGGCCCGCGGTGATCGCGGCAGACAGCACGCTGTAGACGCTGAGCAACGCGTTGAAGACCGCCAGATCAGCCGAGTACGACGGGTCGTCGCGGCGCAGTAGATCCATCTCGATCAGTCGCACCAGCGTCCGGCTCAGCTCGGCCCGATCGCCGAACTCCAGCCCGGCGAGCGGACGGTCCAGCTCAGCGATGACGAACCGGTCCGCCGGATCCGTCACAGCATGCTCGACCGCATCGACAAATTCAGGTGCTGTCGGCAACGACCTGTCGAACACCTGCTCGAAGCGCTCCCAGGGCCAGGTGGTTCGTTCGGGATGGGCCTGGAACAGCTGCTGGTAGTGGGCGAACGTGAGCTCTTTGTCGACAAGCGGCTGCACCTGCGTGATGTAGTCGAGCAACCCTGGGCCGAGCTGGTCCAGAGCCTCCGTGGTCAGGTAGCGGGTCGGCACCGGCGTCGTGCCGGGCACGGTGTAGCCGAGCTTCGCGTGGTACGGAACACCTCGGCGTGAACCGACGTACAGGATGGGTTCGTTGCCGCTGGGGTGATACGTGAGCCGGCCGGACGAGTCGTCGTACCGGCCGCCGCGGGCCTCGGTGAGCAGAACCATCAGGTCGATGAAGGCCTGGCCGAAGCCGCGGGCGATGACGTTCTCCCCCGGCCGCAGGTCGCTCAGATCGACATCGGCGGTGTAGCCGGGGCCGATGTAGGTCAGGCCGTGCTCGTCGGCTTCGGCCGCCATCGAGGCTTGGTCCGTGGTCGGCTCGCGATCGAGGTAGCCCAGCGCCAGCACCACCTGGTCGGCGCAGAGGACGTTGCCTGAGGCAAGGGTAACGCGGCCTGAATCGCTGACGTCGACCGCGCGGTCCCGATGGGTGGTGACCGTCACGGACGGCGGCATCGAGCGAACGACGCGTTCCCAGACCCACGCCAGGTACTCCGCCTGGATCAGCCGCGGCGGGAAGTCCATCGCCCCAGGGATCTCCAGGCCAGCCGCCGCCATGGCCGCCGCACCTGGACCAGCGGCCCAGGTGGCGAGATCCGGGCCGGGAACGATAGGTCCTGAGCAGACGACGGACTCGTCGGTGAAAATGGTGATGTCCGAGGTCATCGAGTTCATCCAGAGCAGAGGTGATTGCTCCCGGCGCCAGATCCGGCCACCGCCGACCGGATGGGGATCGACAACGTGGATCTGCACTGCCCGGCCACCGAGCAGCTCCGGCGCGCTGGCCGCGAACCGCTCGAGCAGCCCGACGGTGCGCGGGCCACCACCAACGAAGACCAGCGTCATGGGTCTCTCGAGATGACCTCGGCACCGATCCACCCGACTCGGGAGAGTGGTCGTCATCCGGTCACCGTTGCCGAAGGCACCGACAACCCCAGGTGGTCACGCAGCGTCGTACCGGTGTAGGAGGTCCGGAACACCCCGCGCTCGCGCAGCAGCGGCACCACGCGGTCGACGAAGTCGTCGAGCCCGCCGGGCGTCAGATGCGGCACCAGGACGAAGCCGTCGGCCGCATCCTCCTGCACGTGGTGATCCATGGCGGCCGCGATCGTCTCCGGCGAGCCGATGAAGGTCTGCCGGTTCTGCTGGTTGATCACGGTCTCCCGCAGGGACCAGCCGTTGACTTCGGCCTGTGCACGCCACTCGGCGACGATCGGCGCCGGATCGTTGTAGCCCACCCGCCCTCGTACGACGTCGGAGTCCGTCACCGGGTCCTCCGCCGGCAGCGGCCCGTCCGGGTCGTACGACGACAGGTCGCGGCCCCAGAGCAGCTCGGCCAGCACGATCGCGGTCGGGCCGGACACCTGCTGCTCGCGGATGTGGCGCGCCTTCTCCTGTGCCTCCTTATCGTTGTCGGCGACAACGACCGTGACCGCCGGCATGATCTTCAGCGACTCGTCCGACCGGCCGTGCCTCGCCAGCCTGGCCTTCACGTCCTTGTAGAACGCCTTCCCGGCATCGAAGCTGCCGTGCCGGCTGAAGATGACATCGGCACTCTCCGCAGCGAAATCGCGACCCTGGTCGCTGTCGCCGGCCTGGATGACGACCGGGTGACCTTGCGGCGATCGCGGCAGGCCGAACCGGCCCCTGATATCGAAGTGGTCGCTCTTGTCCGCGAAGGTCCCGGCACCTTCGCGGGCGAAGACGCCTGCCTTCTGGGCCAGGACCAGGTCGTCCTCGCTCCAGGAGTCCCAGAGCTTCCGCACGATCCGCAGCGACTCTTGCGCCCTGACGTAGCGGTCTGCTCGCTCCAGGTAGCCACCGCGGCGGAAGTTCTCACCGGTGAAGGCATCCCACGAGGTCACCACGTTCCAGGCCGCCCGGCCGTGGGAGAGGTGATCAAGCGAGGCGAGTCGCTTCGCCAGCTCGTACGGCTCGTTGAAGGTCGAGTTCACCGTCGCAGCCAGCCCTAGGTGCGTGGTCACCGCGGCCAGGGCACTGAGCACCGTGAGCGACTCCGGCCGTCCGACCACGTCCAGGTCATGGATCCGGCCCTTCACCTCGCGCAGTCGCAATCCCTCCGCGAGGAAGAAGAAGTCGAACGTGCCGCGCTCGGCCGTCTCGGCGAGGTGCCGGAACGATGCGAAGTCGATCTGCGAACCCGACTCGGGGTCCGACCAGACGGTGGTGTTGTTCACGCCCGGGAAGTGGGCGGCGAGGTGGAGTTGCTTCCGGCTCATTCTTGGCTCCCTGCGGCGTACTGGTTGGTGGGTCGGCGCAGGCCGAGGCGATTCCGCAAGGTCTGCGGCCGGTCCGTGGTCGGCCCGACCAGCCGCTTCTCCCGGAGCAACGGCAGCAGCCGGTCGGCGATCACCGGTACGTCGACTTCCAGCGACGCCGGGCGCAGGTGGATCCCGTCCACCCCGGCGGCGACCCACTCGATGATCGAATCGGCCAGGCTGCCGACGCCACCGACGTGATCCAGCTCCACGGTGCCAGGGCCGAGGTCATCCGCCCTTCGCAGCGCGGTGTCGATGTCGTCCGCCAGCAGGACACTCAGCGACAGCAGGACCTTCCCTGCGCCGGCCTCCCTGGCCGCGCCCACCCGGCTTTGCAGGTCGGCCACTCCCGGGAGCAGGACCACATCGGCATCGCCGGCCACCTGCAGCGCCTCCTGCGAGCTGAGCCGCAGGAACGTGACGGGATGACCTTGCGGCGGCCTCGGCACGATGGACGGGCCCTTGACGCTGAAGCTCGGGCTCTCGAAACCGACATAGTGCAGGCGATCCCGGTCGATGAACCGCCCGGTCTCGACATCCCGGATGATCGCGTCATCCTCCCAGGAGTCCCACAGCCGTCTGCTCACGTCGACGACGTACCGGGCCTCTCGCCAGGTCTCGGCAGCCGGCGCCTTGGTGCGCCGCCCGATCACCGCAGCGGCCTCGTCCGTTGTCGAGACCTCCACCAGCCAACCCGCCCGGCCATACGAGACGTGGTCCAACGTCGCCACCGAAGCCTGCAAGTGGAACGGTTCGGTGTGCGTCGTGGTGACCGTCGGGACCAACCCGATGCGATCGGTGACCGGGGCGATCCTTGCCGCCAATGCGAGCGCATCCACGCGGGCGCTGACCCTCGCGACGTCGTCCGCCGGTGCTTCAAGGGTGTCCGCGAACGTTGCAAGGTCGACGCCTGCGGCCTCGGCTCGTTGGACCGCCCGCAGCGCGAGTTCACCGGTCAGGATCGCCGCCGGATCCGTCTCCGAGCCTCGCCACGCGCCGGGGTGCTGCCCGGCTCCGTCGATGTCAATCGCAGTGATCAGCCGCCGGCTCATGACGCCACCGCCTCAGTACCCCGGAGACTGACCGGCAGGTCCTTGGTGAACGGCAGCGGCCCGACCGACTCCGGATCGGCGTCCACGTCGAACAGCGGCTTGAACCCGACCGACATGTAGAGCGCGGCCGCCTCGGGCTGGCGTGGGCCTGTCGTCAGGTAGAGCCGGCCGTAGCCCAGCTCGATTGCGGCCGCCTCCAGCTCTCCTAGCACCCGGCGCCCGAGTCCCTGGCGGCGATGCCGGTTCGATGTCCACATCCGTTTGACCTCCGCTGTCTGGTCGTCGTACCGGCGGATCGCACCACCGGCCACGGTCTCGGTGCCGTGCAAGAGCAGAACGAAGGCGCCGCCGCGCTCCCGGTAGAAGTCCGACTGCGGCACCTCGGTGAGCTGGGTGTTCGCGTTGGTCCGGCCATAGCGGGTGCTGTACTCGACCACCAGATCTGCAAGCAGCGGGGCAGCCGCCGGATCATCCGGCCGCACCTGCACAACCTCGAGTGCGGCCGGCCGAACCGGCCCACTCTCGGCCGACTGGACCCCCTCAATCGTGTCGAGGAAGGCCTCAGTCACCTCGTACAACGGAGCTGAGGCAGCCGGATCAAGCAGCAACCCGCCTCCCTCGTAGAGCCGGATGTGCGAGGACAACACAAACCAGCCCTGGCCGATCGAGCCTGCGCCGAGGCTGCTGAGCACCGGCCGCAGGGCGTAGTCGATCGCGAGCACATGCGCCGGCGTACCGCCCGTTGCCAACGGCAACACCGGCTTGCCGCGCAAGGCGTACTGCGGCAACAGATCGAGGAAGATCTTCAACAGCCCCGAGTACGCCGCTTTGTAGACAGGCGTGGTAACCACGACCGCATCCGCCTGCTCCAGTACGGCGACGGCTGCCGCGATCTCCGGGTCGTCGGCCCGGCCACGGATCAGTGGCTCCGCGGGTAGGTCGCGCAACACGATCGGCGTCACCCGGTGTCCCCGGCCGATCAATCTCTTGGTCACGTGGAAGAGCACGGCGTCCGTGCGGGAGATCTCGGACGGACTGCTGGAGATGGTCGCGATGGTTGCCATTAGCCCCTACTCTTCTCGGACTCGGTCACTTCTGGGCCGCCTTGGGCAGGCCCGGCGGGTTCACCAACGACTTGGGCACTGCCTCGCCGGATAGGCCCCATTTCCGCAGGACCTTGGCGTAGCTGCCGTCAGCGATCGCTGCGTTCAGCGCGTCGGCCAGCGGCTTGACCAGGCCGTTGCCCTTCTTCGTGGTGATCCCGACGAGGCCCTGGACCGGATAGCTGGACGAGACCGTGCCGACGATCTCGGTCTTCCCCGCGGTCGCCACGTGATAGGTCACGGTCGGGTTCGGGCCTAGGTAGAGATCGACCCGGCCGGACTCCAGCGCGAGGTAGTAGTCGGTCGCGGACTGGTAGTACTTCGGCGTCGCCGCAGCCCGGCCGGCTGCGAGGTTCTGCTTGTTCCAGTCGAGCAGGATCGCCTCCTGCAAGGTGCCCGAGCCGACCGCGATGGTCTTACTAGCGATATCCGCGGGCCCCTTGATCTGCAGACCGGAGCCCTTCTTCGCCTCGAAGGCATGCAGACCCAGCCGATACGTCGCGAAGTCGTACTTCTCCTTGCGCAGCTCGGACACCCCGATATTGGAGATGCCGACCTGGTACTTGCCGGAGTCGAGGCCGAGGAAGAGGTTCTCCCAACTGGTGGTCTGCACCTCTGCCTTCAGCCCGAGCACGCTCGCGACCAGGTGGGCGATGTCGATCTCGACCCCGATCGGCGTCTTGTTGTCGTCCGCGGTGAACGCCAGCGGCGGCAGTCCGCCACCAGCCGATCCACTGCCGACGACGAGCTTCCCGCTGTCCCGTACGGCGGCCGGCAGGGTCGCTGCGATGCTGTCCACCTTCGCCGAGGTGATGTGCTGCTGACCGGCCGAGGTGTCGATGGTAACCGCCGACGAATCGCCCTTGGGTGCAGTGTGCGCGACCGGGTCGGCGCATCCCACCAGAGCGAGCAGGGCTATCGACACCAGGCCTGTTGTCTTGAGTCTCATCGTGGTGCTCCTCAGCTCGTCAGGGGAAGGCCGGGCGGGTTGATCTCGGACTTGGCGACGGCCTCGTTCGAGACATTCCATCGCTGCAGGACCTTGGCGTAGCTGCCGTCGGCGATGACCGCGTTGATCGCCGCCTGGTAGGCCTGCACCAGGCCGCTGTCCTTCTTGGTGGTGGCGGCGATCAGACCCTGCAGGGTGGGACCGGCGCCGGAGAATTTGCCGATCGTCTCGGTCTGCCCGCCGGTCGCGACGTGGTAGGCGATCGACGGGTTCGGCCCGAGGTAGGCGTCGATCCGGCCGGACGTGAGCGCGAGATAGGTGTCTGGCTGGTTCTGGAAGTACTTGATCGTCGCGGCCGGCAGGCCGGCCTTGATGTTCGCGTCATTCCAGTCGACCAGGATCTTCTCCTGGTTCGTGCCGGACCCGACGGCGATCGTCTTACCGGCAATGTCCTTGCCAGACGCAACCTTCCAGCTGCCGCCCTTCTTCGCCTCGAACGCGATGTCGTCCTTACGGTAGGTGGCGAAGTCGTACTTCTCCTTGCGCTTCTCCGTCACGGTGATGTTGGAGAAGCCGGCGTCATACTTGCGCGAGTCGAGCCCGACGAACAGGTTCTCCCAGCTGGTGACCTGGATCTGCGGCGTCAGTCCGAGCGACTGCGCGACCAGGTACGCGATGTCCACCTCGAGACCGATCGGCGTTTTGTTGTCATCGGCAATGAATCCGAGCGGCGGGTTGCCGCTGCCGAAGCCGGCCCCGACGATCAGGGTGCCGCGGTCACGGATCTTCTGCGGGACCAGAGCTGCCGCAGCGTCGTTCTTGGTCGTTGTCACCCGGTTCTGTTCAGGGGAGGTGTTCACGCCGACCGAAGATTCCGCGCCGGCTCTGGGCGTCGGACCAGCGCCACACGCGCCGAGCACCAGGGCCAGGGACGCGGCGGCGAGGGCGACGAGAGGCTTGCGGCGGGACATGAGGGTGGCACCTACCATCATTTGAGGACCTTCGAGATGAAGGCGCGGGTTCGTTCGTGTGCGGGGTTGTCGAGCACCTCGTGCGGCGGCCCGGACTCGACGATCTGGCCGCCGTCCATGAAGACCACGGTGTCCGCGACCTCCCGGGCGAACCCGATCTCGTGGGTGACGACGATCATCGTGGTTCCCTCCAGAGCGAGCTCCTTGATCACGTCCAGCACCTCGCCGACCAACTCGGGGTCGAGAGCACTGGTCGGCTCGTCGAACAGCAGCACCTTGGGTCGCAGCGCCAGGGCCCGCGCTATGGCGACCCGTTGCTGCTGCCCGCCGGACAACTGCCGCGGGTACACGCCGGCTTTGTCGCCGACGCCGACCCGCTCCAGCAGTTCGCGAGCCAGTGGTTCCACCTCGCTGCGCCGGCGGCGTTGCGCGGAGACCGGCGCCTCGACGACGTTCTGCAGCGCGGTCAGATGGCCGAACAGGTTGAAGTTCTGGAAGACGAAGCCGACCTGCGACCGCTGGTGCAGGATCTCCCGCTCGCGCAGCTCGTGCAGTTTGTTGCCGCGCCGTCGGTAGCCGACCAGCTCGCCGTCGATCCGGATCAGCCCGCGATCCACCTTCTCCAGATGATTGATCGACCGCAGCAACGTCGACTTGCCAGAGCCCGACGGGCCGAGCACGACCGTGACCGTTCCGGCCCGCACCTCCAGGTCCACCCCGCGCAGGACGTGCAGCTCGCCGAAGCTCTTGTGCACCCCGCGGACATCCAGCATCACGTCGCTCATGCCGCTCCCGTCCTGGTCGTAGCGGCGGCGGCGCGGAGCCGGGCCTGTTGCCAACCCCGTCGTACTCGCTGGATCGGTGTCGGCGGCAACTCCCGGGTGGTACCGCGGGCGAAGTGACGCTCGACGTAGAACTGCGCGATGGACAGCAGCGTGGTGAGCACGATGTACCAGACCGTCGCGACCATCAGCAGAGGTACGACGCGACTGTTGCGGCCGTAAATCACCTGCACCTGGTAGAACAGCTCCGGAATCGCCATCACCGAGACGATCGAGGTGCCCTTGAAGAGACTGATCACCTCGTTCGCGCCGTTCGGCAAGATGGAGCGCATCGCCTGCGGGAGCACGATTCGGAAGAACTGCCGCCGACGCGGGATACCCAATGCCGCGGCGGCTTCCAGTTGTCCGGCATCGACGGAGATGATGCCGCCGCGAATGATCTCAGCGGCGTACGCGGCCTGATGCAGGGCCAACCCCAGTACGGCGGCGCCGAGCGCGCCGAACAGGTTGTTCGTACTGAAGTGGACGAACTCGGGGCCGAACGGGATGCCGAGGCTCAGCTCCTGGTACAGGTAGGCGATGTTGAACCAGAACAGCAGTTGGACGATCAGCGGGATCGAGCGGAACGCCCAGATGTAACCCCAGGAGACCACTTGCAGAAATGGGTTTCTGGACAACCGCATCGCCGCTATCACACCACCCAGCGCGAAGCCGAGCACAGTGCCGTAGACGGTCAGCTGGATCGTCACCCAGAGCGCGGCGAAGATCGTCCGGGTGGTGAAGAACTGGAAGAACGTGGGCCAGTCCCAGCCCGGGTTGGTCACCAGCCCGTGCACGAACATCGCCAACAGGACGAGAACCGCGGCGACCCCGACCCAACGCCACGGGTGGCGGCGGCCGACCACGGTGAGATCGGCGTCAGGCGGGGTTGCCGGTGGCACGGCGGCACTCGTGGCCGACGAGGTCCGCGAGGTGGTGGACACAGTCTTCTCCCTGGGCGGTGGGCATGGTGAACGGACGCGGCGCGCGGACCTGGTTCCCGGCACGGCAGAGCGGACCTCTGTCAGAGGCCTTCGGTGGTGAGGCAGGCAGCCTGACTTCGCCTGGTCAGGGCAGCAAGGGCGTCAGCGAAGACAAAGAGCGCTGGAGACGCGCTGCAGATCGATGTGCAGTCGGTAGTAGGCGAGTGGACGCGGCGCTGGTGCTGGCATATCCGACTCCCTTCCGCCGGGGGCCGAACGGGCGGCCCCGATGACTCCAGTATGCGAGGTCATTGAAAGAACAGTGATTTGGTGGACAAAGCTCTCACATCGTGGACTACCCGACCGACTGGAGGTGCCGTACGGTACAACGTATGAAGAGTTCTGCAGATGTGCAGCCACTGGACGAGTGTAACGTCCGGCTGGTAGATCCCGAGCGGGTGGCGGCCGTCAATGCCAGGATGCCGTCAGAGACTGACGTGGTCGACACCGCCGACGTGTTCGGGCTGCTCGGCGATCCGCGCCGGCTGAAGCTGCTGGTCGCCCTGCTCGACGGCGAACTGTGCGTCTGCGACCTGGCCGCGGTGACCGGGATGAGCGAGTCCGCCACCTCCCACGCACTCCGACTGCTACGTGCCCACCGAGTCGTCTCAGTACGACGTGATGGGCGGATGGCCTACTACCGACTCGACGACGGGCATGTGCGGATGCTGGTCGATCTGGCTGTCGCGCACACCGAGCACACCGACGCCATCCACCCCGAGCGGGAGGTGAAGAGGCAGTGACGGCCAGTGAAAACGGTCATGGCCACGGGCATGGGCATGCGGTGACAGCGAGCGCTGATCGCCGCTATCTGAGTGGCGCGCTGACGGTGATCCTGTTGTTCATGGCCGCCGAGATCGTGGTTGGATTCGCGGCCGGATCGCTGGCTCTGATCTCCGACGCGGCCCACATGCTCACCGACGCCGCGGCGATCGCGCTGGCTCTGGTGGCGATCCGACTGTCGGCGCGGCCGCCTGCCGGTGGCTTCACCTACGGCCTGAAGCGGGTCGAGATCCTGTCTGCCCAGGCGAACGGCATCACTTTGCTGTTGCTCGCGGTCTACTTCGTCTACGAGTCGATCCACCGGTTATTGAACCCTCCCGAGGTCAAGGGTGGCCTGGTGCTTGGCACAGCGCTTGTCGGGATCGCCGTCAATATCGTCGCGACCTGGCTGATCAGCAAGGCGAACCGGTCCAGCCTGAACGTCGAGGGCGCCTTCCAGCACATCCTGAACGACCTGTTCGCCTTCATCGCCACGGCCGTTGCCGGTCTGGTCGTCGTTCTGACCGGGTTCACCCGGGCTGACGCGATCGCCGCGCTGATCGTGGCCGCCCTGATGCTGAAGGCCGGCGTCGGGCTGGTCCGCGACTCCGGCCGGATCTTCCTCGAAGCCGCCCCGGCCGGCCTCGACCCCACTGCCCTCGGCGCCGAACTCGCCGGCGTACCGGGCGTAGTGGAACTGCACGACCTGCACGTGTGGGAGATCACCTCGGGCGAACCTGCCGCCTCGGCGCACATCCTGGTCCAGGAGGGTCTCGACTGCCACCAGATCCGGATCGAGGTCGAGGCTCTACTAGCCAAGCGCCATCAGGTCACCCACGCCACTCTGCAGGTGGACCATGTCCTGGGCGACGGCCGCGATCAGACCGCGCACTGCAGCGACTCACACGGCGCGGTTCACCGCCCCAGTCTGTGAGCCAGGGGCGCTGGAACTGGCCTATCTCCCTGCCATCGCGGCGTGTGGGCGCATGAACCCGTTGTGTGCCCCACAATCGATTCAGCCGAAGGATGGAGGAGCCATGGCCCGGACGAGCCGACCGCAGATCGCCGTATGTGCATTGCTCATCGTTGTATTGCTGACCACCGCTGCCTGTGCGGCCGGCCCGAACACAGCCGCAGCAACAGCCGCTACGACGCATCCGGCCGGCTTCTGGCTCGGGCTCTGGCACGGCGTGATCTGCCCGATCGCCTTCCTCGTATCGCTGTTCAACGACCACGTGAACATCTACGAGGTCCACAACAACGGCAACTGGTACAACTTCGGCTTCGTACTCGGCATCCTGATCGCCGCCTCCGGTGGCAGCGGCATCTCCCGCCGCCGCTCCTGACCCCCAAGCCAACCGCTCCGGCTGCACTCCGCCGACACCCGCGCCGTCGCGGATCCAATCCGGTACCGAGATAGTCAGACAACACCACCACCGACCAGCCCGACACCAACACCGACACCAACGCCGACGCGATCAGCCGTCGTCGCAGTCGACCAGCCGGCGCCCAGATGCCGAGGTGTCCAGGCCCAAATGCTCAGGCGCTCAGGCGCTCAGGCGCTCAGCATCACCGCGACCCGGACCGGCGCCGACCCGATCAACCCGCGTCGTCGTCAGTGCCGTCGATGCGATGCGTGCCCGTGCGGTCGACCCTCCACCTGAACCCATGCGGGCTGGTCCACTCCCGCACCCGGCCGGGCAACCGCCGGAGCCTCCAGCGACCATGCGTCTTCACACGGTGATGAAACCGCGACTCAGGCGCAAGATTCCCGGTGCTGGTCTGCCCCGGTGGGCCGGCGGTGTCATAGGGCTCGATGTGATCCAGATCGGTACCGAGGGTGGTCTCGGCGGTACCGTACGGGAACTGGTCCACCGGGTCCATCAGCTTGACCCGCTCCCGGATCCGGGCCGGAATCTCATAGCAGTCAACGCTGACCCCCTCGTTCAAGTCGATCACCGGCTTCACCACGACCTGACCGTGCCCGACCAGTTCGGCCAGCTGGCCGATCGGGAACGGCCCGGCTCCCTCGACCCGGACGATCCCCTTACCGGTGGCGAGGGTGTGGTCGGTCAGGTGCACGTACAAGACGCTGCCGCCCCGTCCCCGGCCCCGACCACCGGCACCATCTGCACCCGCACCGGCACCACCGGCGCCGGTGGTGGCGAGGCCGTGGCTGTACGCGGCCTGCCGGATCGCGGCCAGCTTCCCGGCCAGCACCTGCCGCGAGAACGGATCCGCCGCGGCGTCGTCGCCCGTACCGCCAGCCTCGGCGCCGGTGCGTGGGCGTGCGCCGGTGCCGGTGCCGGTGCCGGTGTCGACATCTGCGGGCGCGCCGGCCGCCGGGTCGTCGGTGTCGGGTTCG
>JAWWPC010000055.1:0-7639 GCA_033851055.1 Kribbellaceae bacterium
TCCTTGGCTCTCGGCTACTTCGACCAGGCGCACTTCTCGCACGAGTTCAAGGAACAGATCGGCCTGACCCCCGCCGAGTACGCCGCCCGGGCCGAAGCCGAGCGCCTGATCGCCTACCGCTGAAGAAGTCGGGCGGGGTGCTATCTGCTGGTGCCCCTCTCACTCAGCTCAGTCTCTCGCTGCGTTGCTCGTTACGAGGTGAGTTTGATTTCCCCCTCGTTCGGCATCCATTGTCCGGCTGACCAGCTGGACATGTATTTGTCAGCGAAGTCGCGGACCGTCGGCCAGAAGTCGTCGCGCTGCACGAGCCTTGGTCGTTCTTCAATGCCGAGAGCGTCTAGCTTGTCGTCAAGGACACGAGTCACCCGGTGGGCCTCCACCATGAGCGCATCTGCAGGGAGAGTCTCCGAAGCGGCTTCCAGCGCGACGAAGGTGGACGTCACGTTGAAAAGAGAGGTCCAAGCGGGCTGGATTGGCGCAATGGCACCGGCAAAGTCGCGAAGCTCAGCAGTTCGACCAAGCGTGTAGTAGAACCGATTTCCCATCCGGCGCATCTTGAGAACGCCAGCCTTTTCCAACGAATCGCACTCGTCCGCGACGTTGCGTTTGGTGTATCCAACGTTGTCCGCGATCGTGGCGACCGTTGCTCGGCGCTGGCCAGACAGGAAGTATCGAAGGATCTCGGTGCGCGCACCTAGTCCGAACATAGCTCGAAGACGAATCCAAGCACGCGACGGCTGCTCCATCGATTCGAGCGAAGAGCGGCTTGTCACCACGTACCGGATGCCCTGGGTTGCGTTGGGCCATCGCGCTTTCGAGTGCGTGTTGACTGTCGCCGCGAACCGACCCCATGCCTCATCAGCTTCGTCACCCTGTCCGCGCAGGAGGTTGCGTAGGCGCACACGGGACGCGTATCGCCAGTTGTGGATGCACCAGTCCAAAGCCTCGTCACGCAGTCGGGGATCTGCGTCCCCGAGAGCGGCTGTACGGATGATGAGCGGCTCGGGATCGATGGTCCAGTTGCTGTGGGTTCGCTGCCAGCCGGAGACGCCCAACTCGACCCAGGACCCCCAAAGGAGGGCGAGCTCATACTCAGCCAGCGTGGCCTTATGAGTCTTAGAGGTCGGCATCTGCAGCCTGCACACCGAAAATGGCGAGGACCTTGACCAACTCACCCTTGAAGCCCTCAGACGGATCGTGGGTACGCGTCCAGACAGCCGCTGTAAACAGTTCTTGGGCCGACGGATCAAGAGCGCGCAGGTCGGTCAGGTGCTTACTCACCCGCTCACCGGAGTGATCAACGGCGGCATAGAGCTTGAAACAAATCAGGTCGAAGCGCCCGGCTACGTGAACTTCGAGCGACCCATAACGATGGATCGAGACTCGACGCTCGAAGCCGTCAGGCAATCCAAAGTCGAAGAGCGACGCAGGGCCGTTGTTGAGCCAAGTCTCGGAGAGGCCAAGCGCCGCCCCTACATCGCGAACGGCATCGGCTAGCGAGGGCGGGATCGATTCGGCTTTGACATAGCGATCACCCTTGGCGAGGCCGATCACATCGAGATCTGCAGTGGGACGCTCAATGAACCCGAGCAGCAGCAGGCTGCTGCCGCCGGCGACGAGGATGCGGCTGGACACGCCTCGGCCCTCCAGCACCGCACCGAGCGCTCGAAGTGGCTTTCCAATCCCTCGCGACCAAACACACAGCGAGTATAAGCCACCCGATTCGCGTGGGTAAACCACTCGAATCGAGCGGACAACACCTGCGGTACGGCTGCATCAGGAGTTTCACGACCTGGTCGCTGGATGGGTAGACGTCCTGTGCGTCAAGGGCGGATAGACCGGCTGCCCGGGAGCAGGCCGACAAAGGGCCAACTGGCCAATCAGTCGGTCGGGCCTGGGCGAGGAGTTTCGCCAGCAGGGTGCGGGCTGGCGATGGCTGCGTTCCCGCAAGCACCTCGGTGATCTGCTCCTCCAGCCGGTGGATGGTGTTCTCACCCGCGTCTGCATCTGCGGCCCGTTCGTCCCGTCGTCGCCAGGTTGGTGATCGCCGGCTGGATGGCTCTGTTCGCCGTTCTGTGCTGGATGCTCACCCGCTCGTAGCAAAGCAACCCCTGACCACGGCGCGTGAGTGTCGGTGGCTGCTTCTACGCTGCCTCACATGAGCTGGGACTATCAGGAGTACTGCGATGTGGTGGCGGTCGAGGCGGCGGGATTCGCGGCCGCGATCAAGGGAGCTGATCCGGCCACACCGGTTCCCACCTGCCCTGGCTGGACGCTGGCCGATCTGATCGAGCACCACGGCAGATCGGAGAGACGCGTCGAGTACGTCGTGCGAAACCTGTCTCAAGAACCAGTCTGGTCGAAGGACGTTCCCGCCGACCTGCCGGACGAGCAGGTGGCCTATGCCGAATGGTTCGCGGCGGGCGTCCAACCATTGCTGCAGACACTTCGGGCCGCCGATCACGAGGCGCCGATGTGGACCAGGGGCGAGGACAAGCACGTCAGCTACTGGGCCCGGCGGATCCTCTACGAGGCAGTTGTGCACCGGGCCGACGCGGAGTTCGCACTCGGCCTTGACCCGGTGATTGATGCCCGGACGGGCGCGGATGGCGTCGACGAGTTCCTCACCAATCTGCTCGACTTCCCGTGGGTTGTGGACCAGCAACGAGAACTCAACAGCGACGGTCAAACCGTGCACCTGCACGCCACCGACCACGACGCCGACTGGCTGATCACCCTCGGCCGGGAAGGGTTCACCTGGCGACGCGGAACCGACGGCGCCACGGTCTCGGCCGAAGGCGCGGCGGGCGACCTGCTCCTGCTGGTCTACGGGCGACTCAAACCAACGGACAACCGCTTCAGGATCATCGGAGACTCTCAACTCCTGGCCGACTGGTTGGAGAAGTCCGAGCTGTAGCAAAGGCACAGATCACAGCAACGAGCGTTGTCTAAGGCACCGCACGGAAGGCGTCGCCCCGGAGGACCGGGACCGATCTGCTGGCATCGAGTTCCGCGGCGACGGCCACGTCCTCGGCGAAGCCATAGGCAGTCAATTCCCTGCCGCCCGCACACTCGTGGAGCAACTCAGGCAAGCGGTCTAAGGCATCCCGGTACGCCGCTGCAGCCGCCTGGGCCTCAGGTGACAGCGGGCCGATGCCTCGGTCGGCCAATGCCGCAAGGAATCCGCCGGCTCCCCACAGGTCCTCTACCGCGGGCCGCAACGATCCATCCGGCCAGCGCTCCCCGGCAGCGATCGCCACTACCGTCAGCGACGGATCATCGCGCAGTCTTGCGGCGGCCCAGTCCGCCGCGGCCGAGGTGTTGCGCAACGAAACCGCCAGCACGGTTGCTCCGGCGGCGGTGAGCTGGTGCGAAATCGTCGAGCCGTTGGGCGATGGCAGCACCAAGCGTTGGATTCCCTCCGCTTTACGGATCGAGACGGGCGACAAACTGACCACGCCGACCTGGGCCGCCCGGGATCTGCCGACAGCCAGCACGGCCCCGTGCTGCTCGGCGTACGCGACAGCTGTCTCATCTCGCCAACGGTAAGGATAGACATCGATCCCCTGGTCCACGGCAACCGTCACTGTGGTGGAGAAGGATAGTACGTCGATCACAGCCACCAGTGACGGAGGCATTACGGCCGCGCCAGTCCGCCCCCAGTCGAACGCGGCGCGGAATCCGGCCTGGGCATAGGGGCTGCTCACCGACGGATCATGCCCGGCGGCGAACAGCCCTCACGACCTGGTTTCAGGCCAGTTCATCCGCAGCCGTGGCTGAGGAGTCGCGAAGGAAGGTGGTGCAGCGCTCGGCCTCCTCCGTCTCGCCGATCTCGGCGGCCGCCTTGCCCAAGACCGCCAGGCAGCGCAGGAAGCCGCGGTTCGGCTCGTGCTCCCACGGGACTGGGCCGTGTCCCTTCCATCCGTTGCGCCGCAGCGCGTCCAGACCGCGGTGATAGCCGGTCCGGGCGTAGGCGTAGGCCTCGATGGTCCGGCCGTTCGCGAGGGCTGCCTCGGCCAGGGCCGACCAGGCGAGCGAGGAGGTCGGGAACTTCGCCGCGGCCTCCGCCGGATCGGTCCCGGCGGCGAGTTCCGTGGTTGCCGGATCTTCGGGGAGTAGGGTCGCGGGTGGGCCGGAGAGCAGATTGTTCAGTTCCATAGGCCCATCTTCGCCGATCGCGCAGCCGTCCCGGCACGTGACCGTCTGGCGAAATCCGTTGACCGTTCACTGACCGGCCACGGATGCTTGCTTTTGTAGTTGCGCGTAGGAGTCGTGGTACCCAGCTACGACCGGAAAGGAGGCACCGATGAGCGTGATCGTCCTGAACGCGTCGTACGAGCCCCTACACACCGTCTCGATCCAGCATGCGATCCGGATGCTGGTCCGCGAGGTCGCGGTCGTGGAGGAGGCCCACGGCGAGCGGACCATCGGCCCCTTTCCGGTGCCGCGGGTGCTGCGCCTGGTGCGCTATGTCGTCACCCACTGGCGGTACGCCGCCGGCCGGATGAAGTACAGCAAGCACGGAGTGCTACGGCGGGACAAGTTCCGCTGCGCGTACTGCGGCCTGGCCAACGCCGACACGATGGACCACGTCCAGCCCAGATCCAGGGGCGGTAGAGCCGAGTGGCTCAATGCCGTGGCCGCGCATGCCTCCTGCAACGAGCGCAAGGGCAATCGCACGCCTGGCGAGGCCGGCATGCCTCTTCTCTGGCAACCCTGGGTGCCAACCCGCGCGGAGCTCGTCATATGACATGACGAGCTTTTTCTTTGCCCTCTTCGTCAAATAGGCACCCTTGTCCACAGTTCTCGAAGTAGGCAGCCGGGCGCTGCGCTGATCACTGCATCTTCTCCGGTGTGAACCCGCAACTTACTGTGATGACACTCATCCGGGGCGGGGTGTTCACCCGTGCCGATGCCCGCGCGTGTGGCTACCTCGACCCCGACATCGACTCCCTGCTGGACTCCGGCGGCTGGCGCCGGATCCGGCCGGGCACCTACGCCCCGGGCCGCCTGTTCGCGGTGGTGAACGAGGAGATGCTGCACCTCCGACGCCTCTACAACCTCCTCCGGTACGGCGAACCCGGGCTGGCCGCGAGCCACCAGTCGGCGGCGGCGCTGCACGCCCTGCCGTTGTGGGGTCTCGACTTGTCCTTGGTGCACGTGACAGCCACCGACGGACGGCCCGGGCGGCATGCCGGTGGGGTGCGCCGGCATGTGCGCGACCCCGTCGGCCCGGGCATCCAGTCGTGGAACGGCCTGCGCCTGTGCTCCCCCGCGCGGGCGGTCGCCGAGGTCGCTGCCACCTCGGCCTTCGCGCCGGCCGTCGTACTGGCTGAGGCCGCGCTGTACGCCGGGATGGTGACGCCGGGATCGCTGAAGCGTGCGGTGAACCAGTTGGCCGTCCGGCGATCCGGGCTCGAGCAGGTCCAGCGAATGCTCGCACGAGCTGGCTCGCACTCGGCCTCGGTCGCCGAGTCACGGCTGCGGCTCATCCTGGCCGAGGCCGGGCTGCCGGCGCCATCCGCCTCGCCTCCGCCGATGGTCGACGAGTACGCGGTCGAACTCGGGAGCTGTGCGCTGTGGTTCGAGGAGCAGCGGGCGGTGGTTGAGTTCGAGCCTCGGGAGCCGTACTGGTGTGACGAGTACGACTATCAGGGCGAGCTTGCCGCCCAGGCCTTCGGAGCGCCGGCCCGGGGTGAGCCGGCGGGACCACCGCCGCAGGAGTACTGCTGGATCTCCTGGGCGGATCTTGACCACCCCGCTCTGGTGGTCGACCGGGTTCGGACCGCCTTCAGTCGCGCCGCAAGCAGGACCGGAGTCCGCACCTTCGACCCGCACCGCCGTCGCTCAGGCCGCCGCCGCCCGGGCCTACTCCCGTCCCCCCACAACCACGACCTCCCTTGCTGAGCCCAAAGTGCAGCCCATGAACCAGCGTATTGCGTCACGTATTGCGAACTGGCAGACTGACGTGAGCCGGGAGATCTCCTGGTCCCCTGAGCGCGAGGCTCACATCGCGCGCCACGGCGTGACCCCGGGTGAAGTCGAGGACGTCTGTTACTCCCGCCCGCGGTGGATCGCGACCGGGCGAGCAGGCAGCACCCTCGTCTACGGCACCAGTGCCGCCGGCCGCTACCTGCTGGTGGTCCTCGCCGAGGCCCTGGACGGTCGCCAGCCTGTGGTGACCGCGCGGGAGATGACCGACTCCGTACGGCGCATGTTCCGCCGAAAGGAACGTTGACGATGACTGATCGCACCAAGTTGGAAGAACTGGCCGACTACTACGACACCCACGACACCAGCGCTGAACTGGAGGACGCGGTCCTCGAGTCTGCCTCTGCCACCCAGCCGATGGTCACCTATGCGCTGCGCCTACCAAAACCGGTACTCGACCGCCTACGGGTGCTCGCGGAGGCCCGCGATGAGAAGGTCACCACACTGATGCGGTCCTGGCTGGAGGAGCGGCTGAACAGCGAGGAGTCCGACCCGCCCGCTGCCGTGGTTGACGTAGGTGACCTGATTGCGTTCCTGGCCGAGCGGTCGCGACCGATCGAGCGAGCCGCCTCGCGATCGCGGTAGGAAGCATCCGGCCCGGGAACGAGCGAAGCCCACCGGCCCGTCGCTGGAAGAGCGGCAGACCGGTGGACTTCGGAGGTGCAGATGCTCAGCCGAGCAGGGAGGTACCGGTGGAACGCAGGTCCTCGCACGCGGTGGTGATGCGCTTGGCCATGCCGCCCTCGGCCGCCTTGCCCCAGGCGCGCGGGTCGTAGGCCTTCTTGTTGCCCACGTCGCCGTCGATCTTCAGCACACCGTCGTAGTTTGTGAACATGTGCCCGGCGGCCGGTCGGGTGAACGCGTACTGCGTGTCGGTGTCGATGTTCATCTTGACCACGCCGTAGTCGACCGCGGCGCGGATCTCCTCCAAGGTGGAGCCGGAGCCGCCATGGAAGACCAGGTCGAACGGGCGCTCCGTGCCGACCTTGGCGCCGACCTGGTCCTGGATCTCCTTCAGGATCTCCGGCCGCAGCTTCACCGAGCCCGGCTTGTAGACGCCGTGCACGTTGCCGAAGGTGAGCGCGGTCAGGTAGCGGCCGTTCTCGCCGGTGCCGAGCGCCTCTACCGTGGCCAGGCCGTCCTCGACCGTGGTGTAGAGCTTTTCGTTGATCTCGTTGGCGACGCCGTCCTCCTCACCGCCGACGACACCCACCTCGATCTCCAGCACGATGTGCGCAGCCGCGGCCTTGGCCAGCAGTTCCTTGGCGATCTCGAGGTTCTCCTCGAGCGGCACCGCGGAACCATCCCACATGTGCGACTGGAACAACGGGTGCTCGCCGCGGGCGACGCGCTCGGCGGAGATCTCCAGCAGCGGCCGGACGAACCCGTCCAGCTTGTCCTTCGGGCAATGATCGGTGTGCAGCGCGACGTTCACCGGGTAGTTCTTGGCGACCTCATGCGCGTACGCCGCCAGCGCGGCGGCCCCGGTCACCATGTTCTTCACGGTCGAGCCGGACAGGTAGTCCGCACCGCCGGTGGAGACCTGGACGATGCCGTCCGAGCCCGCCTCGGCGAAACCGCGGAGCGCGGCGATCAGCGTCTGCGAGGAGCTGACGTTGATGGCCGGGTAGGCGAAGCTGTTCTGCTT
>JAWWPC010000076.1:0-92745 GCA_033851055.1 Kribbellaceae bacterium
CTGGGACAAATGAGTCGACCTGCTACCCCGGACGTGGGATTCGGAGGGCAGTGGCGAGGTCGTTGATGTGCATGGAGACCGGGCCCAGGGTGAGTAGGCCGCTGCCCGCCCCAGCGAGCTCGGCCGCTGCGGGAGTGAGTTCGCTCTGCGCGCGTTGCATCGTCTCCCGGTTGCCGAGGGCAATGGCCGCCCGCCCGGTGAGGCACCACAGGGCCTCGAACAGTAGGTCGCGAGGAGGGTCCGGAACCTTGCGCAGCGACGCCTCGGCCTCGTCGCGGCGGTCTTGGGCCAGCAGCACCAACGGCCGAACCCACGGCTCGTATGGCCCCCAGTCGATGTGCTCGTCGGTAGGGATGGGCAGTGCGTACTGCACGCGCACGCACAGCAGCGCGAGCGGTAGCAGGCCGCGCTCCAGGCCGGGCATGCCGGCGCCGTCCAATTGTGCGGCGGCTTCCCGGTAGGCCGCCTCCACCTCTGCCGCCGGTGCATGGCCGGTCGCCGCGAGCCGCAGCGCCTTGTACCACTGGGTGAATACGCCGACCAGTGGCAGTTCGTGGCGCTCGGCCAGCCGGTCTGCGGCAGCCGCGTGCGTGTCGGCTCCGGGGAAGTCCGCGAGTGCGCTGCGGGCCTGGAGGCGGATGAGGTGTCCGAGAACCTCGAAGGTGACCAGGCCGTGCCGGGCTGACAAGTCGACCAACTCCGCGCCGATCTCATCCCTGCGTGGCGCCAGACCCGCTCGGCAAAAGGTCTGCATGAACATGCCGTTGAGTGCGAACGCCAGCAGCGCCGGATCGTCCAGAACGCGGGCGATCTTCTCGGCCTGCCGAGCGGACTGGGGCCCGCGCGTTGCCTCGGTGCCACGCGACTCCAGGGCGACCGTGGCCAACAGCCGGGCCCGCGCAGCCTCGTAATCGCCAGGAGGGAGAGCGGTCAGCGTGCGCTCGGCCACCGCCACGATCCGCGCCGCGTGTTCCTCGTCGTCCGAGCGGGTCCAGATCGCCGGGACGTCGTACGCGCCGATCACGCGGGCCGTCAATTCGGCGTCACCCAACTCCTCGGCCGCCGCGATGGCCGCGACGCGGTGCTGACGCGCCGCCTGAAGACCACCGCCCCCGGTCACGGCGAGATTGCGCAGCAGGCCCACTGTCGACTCCAGCCGCGCCCGGGCTCCGGATGCCACGGTCCGGTCATACGCGGCGGCCGCCTGCGCCCAGACCTGCCCCGCCGTACCGCTCGTTCCGGACGCGGGGTCGAGGTGCTCGGCCTGGTCGAGGATGTCTGCCTCCAAGCGGCGCAGGCCTGGGCCGGGATCCACCCCCAACTGTTCGACCAGGAGCGTTCGCGCCCGGCGCAGTACGGCGAGCGCGTCGCCTTGGCGGCCGGCGCGGTACAGCGCGAGCGCCAGCAGACGCCAGGCGTCCTCGCGCCACGGGTGCTCAGTCACGTGGGCGTCCAACTCCGGCACTGCCTCAGCAGCGAGCCCCAGTGACAGCCGGGCCTCGGCCCGCCGCTCAGCGGCGTACAGGCGCAACTCCGCTAGGCGAGAGCGCTCCGCGTGCGCCCATGCCGCATCGGCGAACTCGGCGTACGCGGGACCGCGCCACCACCCCAGCGCCTCCTCCAGCCGGGCGAGCCCCTCCTCAGGGGAGAGCGTCGCGGCGCGGGTCACCGCCTGTTCGAAACGCCAGGCGTCTACCGCGTCCGGGGCCGCACGCAACGCATACCCCGGTCCCTCGGTCACCAACAGTCGGGCTGGAGCGCGGGCGGGGCGCTCTGGCTCCAGCGCCCGCCGCAACGACGCCACGAAGGTGCGCAGCGCGCCCACCGCACCAGGAGGCGGAACCATCCACAGATCGTCGACCAGGCCGCTCACCGGTACGACGCGGCCGCGAGCGACGACCAGCCGGGCCAGCACCGCACGGTGCCGCGGTCCCTTCAAGGCGATCGCGTCCCCGGCACCGTCCCAAGCCACCACCGGCCCCAGCACCCCGAACACCACCTGCACCGTCGACCAACCTTTCCCGGGCATCGCCTCCGGCCACGGTATAGCGCGCTGATCGGATGCTCATCCGCGCGCGGCAGGCTTCGAGGTACCTGATCACGAACAGAGAGACGCGAACCATGACGCCTGCCATCACCGGCTTCGACTACCAGCGCATCCCCGTCGCCGACGACGTGTCCGTCAACGTGGCCATCGCGGGCACGGGCACTCCGATCGTGCTGCTGCACGGCTTCCCGCAGACCCATCTGATGTGGCGGCACGTCGCCGCCGACCTCGCGGCCGACCACACCGTGATCTGCCCCGACCTTCGCGGCTACGGCGCCAGCGACAAACCCGCCGAGACCGACGGCACCACCTACTCCAAGCGGTCCATGGCTGCCGACATCGTCACCCTGGCCCGCGCGCTGGGCCACGAGCGTTTCGCGCTAGCCGGGCACGACCGCGGCGCCCTCGTCGCCTTCCGCGCCGCCCTCGACCACCCCGAGACGATCACCCATCTCGCCTGCTTGGACGTGCTGCCCACCCTGGACATGTGGGAGGCGATGCACGGCACCACCGCCGCCGTCGGCTTCCACCTCTACCTGATGGCCCAGCCCCCCGGCCTGCCCGAGCAGCTGATCTCCGCAAGCCCGGACGCCTTCTTCGGGCACTTCCTCGACATCTGGACGAACGACCCGCAGGCGATCCCTGCCGACGTCCGCGCCGCCTATCTGGACGCCTGCCGCCACGCAGTGCCCTCGATCGTGGCCGACTACCGCGCCTCTGCCGGGATCGACGTCGACCATGACCAAGCGGACCGCGCCGCTGGCAACCAGCTACGCATGCCCGTCACCGTGCTCCAACAGGACTGGGGCGCCGCCCTCGGGTTCGACGCCGCCGCATTGTGGAGCACCTGGGCACTCGACCTGCGGCATACCACTGTGACCTGCGGACACTTCATGGCCGAAGAAGCCCCCGCCGACATCGCGAAGACCCTCCGCGACCTACTCACCCACTGAGTCACGGCCGGAATCTCGGCTGCAACCGCCACCGGCCAGGCTATTTCGACAAACGGTCGGAGAAATCCGGTGCTCGATGACAGCGAGGCAACCATCCGATGCCGCCGCCCGGTCCGTCAGGATGTGACCATCGATGACAGCACGCTCACGCTGCGCCTCGGGTCCGGAGCCCGGGCCGGCGGTGCCGGAGGAACGGGGCAACCGGTGACAGCTGCGGAAAGCTTCGACGCATTCGTGCTGGCGCGATCCCGCAAGCTGGTACGGACCGCCTACCTGCTGACCCAGGACCACGCCCTCGCCGAGGACCTGGTCCAGACGGCACTGGCGAAGGCCTGGTTCGCCTGGTCACGGATCGAGGGCGGCGACCCGGAACCGTACGTCCGCAAGATCATCGTCAACACCTACGCGTCCTGGTGGCGACGTCGGTGGAACGGCGAACAACCCAGCGCCGAACTGCCCGAGACCGCGACCCCGCCTGCGGACGACGAACGGACCGACGTCTGGCAAGCCCTGCAGCGGCTCCCCCGGCGCCAGCGGGCTGTCGTCGTCCTGCGCTACTACGAGGACCTGACCGAGGTCGAGACCGCCCGGATCCTCGGCTGCACCACCGGAACGGTGAAGAGCCAGACCAGCAAGGCCTTCGCCAAGCTCCGCCTCGACCCAGCCTTGCTCTCCGGCGCCCCCGCCGACCAGGAGACCACGCGATGAACCTCACCGACCTCCGCGAAGAACTAACCGCTCGCGCTGCCGAGTCCGACAAGCACCCGAGCGACTTGCTCGCCGGCGTGCGCCGCGAGATCACCCGCACCAAGCGCCGCCGGTTAGCCGGCGTTCTGGTCGGTACGGCGGCCGTCGCCGCGCTCGCCATCGGCGTACTGCCTGGCCCGACGGATACGTCCACCCCGGACCCGGCTGTGACTCCGACGGTGCCGGCCGACTACACCAAGGACGGCCTGACCCTGCACGGCCGGTTGGGCTCGGATCTGCTGGCAAAGGGCTGGATCGGTAGTCCTGGTCAGAATCGGCTCGAGTTCGCGTGGACGCCGACCAGAACCGAGATCTCGCTGTACACGTTCTGCCGGTCGAGCGAATTGGTGATGACCAGCGTGCAGGTCCAGCTGAACGGGCACAATGCCACCGAACAGGAATGCAACGACACCAGTGATTCTCCGGACCCCGCCAAGGGCATGGCGCTGGGGGCTGACTCCAGCATCTGGCTCGACGCACCGGTCGGGAAGCCGGCACGGGTCACGGTCTCGCTCGTGGACGAGAAGGGCCGGGAGCTCAAAGGCCCCGCCACGCAACTCGCGCTGGGCATCTATGACACCGGCAAGCACCAGCCCGACGGGCCACCGACGCAACCACCTCCGACCAGCGCTCAAGACTACGTCAAGGACGGCATCCGCTACCGAGCCAAGGTTGGTGGCGACAGTCTCGCCGCGGCCGTGATCGGCAGTCCGGGCCAGGCCAGCATCAAGCTGAAGTTCACCGCCACCGGCGCGAAGGTCAGTTTGCGCAGCTTTTGCACCGCAAACGACGATCAGTACGGCAATCCGCAGTACCAGGTCGCCGTCAACCTCAGCAGTGGAGTGGAGAAGGTGAGCAGCTGTGACAGCCAATCGACCGATGCCGGTGGCGTCGGCGGGCTGACCATCTCGGTCCCCGGCATGGTCGGCCAGGTCGTCGAAGCCACTGTCACCCTGCGGGACGGACGGGGCCGGCCAGTGTCCAGGCCCGGCGTACGGATCGGACTTGGGATCTACCAGCCCGGTGCACAGCGGATCATCGGCGGCACAGGAGACCAGCAAGTCTCGCTCGACGAGGTGACCGAGCACGGCGGCTACCTTTACAAGCTGACCGATGTAAGAACGGTCGATGCCATGACTACGGACCACCTCGATATAGCCACGCCGGAAGGCAAACCTTTCCTGGTCGCCTACGGCAGCACGGATCTCGGCGCCGTGACGGTAACGGGCACTCTCACCGGCCTGTCCCCGGCCGGCGGTGGAAGCAGCGGTTCCGGAGAACACGGCATCGGGGTGGGGATGGTCGGCGAGGCTGCCCGGAAGGCTGGAACCGCCACGTTGGCCGTCACCGGCGGCAAGCCGACCGGGGGCAAGCTCCTGCTCGGCATCTACGTCCCCGAAGTGTGAACCGCCGGTCACGATGCAACCATCGGCTTGGCCTGACCGCTCGTGTGCGGTCAGACCCAGGCGTGGAGGTCGGCGGCGTCGACCGCGAACTGGTCCACCGAGTCGTCGGCCACGAACTCCAGCAGGGCGTTGATCTCGCGCGGCTCCGCGGCCAGCCGGTTCAGCACCGGACGCCATAGCGACTTGCGGGCCGCCAGCGGCAGCCTGTTGTTGGACGGCCACCAGGAGAACACGTGCACGGTGCTGAGCCACGGCATCAGCGACTCCAACTGCTCCAGGCACTCGTCGTCGCGAATGTCCACCGGCGGTTGCCAGTACGTCTTGAGGTTGGGGGCGCCCACATCCAGCAGCAACGTGATGGTCGAGTCCACCTCGTCGGTCAGCGTGCCCCGGTGGAACTCCATCGCTACGTCGATGCCGTAACCAGCCGCCACGTCCGCCAGCTCCGCTAGTCCCCTGGTCACGGCCATCCGGTCGCCGACCCCGGCGTCGGCCGTCCCGACGGAACCGGCCCAGATCCGGATCCTCGGCGCACCAAGCTCAGCCGCGGTGCTCACCGCCGTACGGATCTCTTCGCGGTCGACACTGCCGGCCCGTAGGTACGACCCGTACGCCGCGATGGCGAGACCGTTGTCCTCGCAGAGGGCCCGGGCCTTGCGCGCGGCGGGCAGATCGCCGACAGGCACGTGAATGTCGCCGCCCCACTCGATCGCCGACAGCCCCGCCCGGACCGCAACCTCTACAACTTCTTCCACCGCCAACTGCCGGAACGTCACCGAGACCAAGCCGGTCCTCACACTCACGCGAGCCTCCTCGTGTCAGACCTCCATCCAACCGCATGACACCAACTGATCAGGCGCGGCGGACCAGTGAGTCTCACGTCATGAGCAAACCGCTTAGACACCAATGACAGGTACCCCTAGACTCCTCCACGTGCCAGAGCTGCGGAGAGGGTTCCTGTTCGGATTCGCCGCATATCTGTTGTGGGGTCTTTTCCCGCTCTACTGGAAGTTGCTGGACTCCTCTGGCGCGGTCGAGCTTCTGGCCCACAGGATCCTGTGGTCGCTCGTCACCGTCGTCGTGCTGGTCGTGGTACGGAACCGGTTCGGGCAGGTGCGGCTCCTGATGGCAGACCCGCGCCGACGGTGGCCGTTGATGATCGGCGCCGTCCTGATCTCGGTCAACTGGGGCGGCTACATCTGGGGCGTGAACCACGGCCGGGTGGTGGAGACCTCGCTCGGCTACTTCATCACCCCGCTGTTCACAGTGCTGCTCGGCGTCCTGGTGCTGAAGGAGCGATTGCGGCTCGCGCAGTGGATCGCCCTGGCGGTCGCCTCCGTCGCCGTGATCGGGCTGGCCATCGAGAACGGCCGGCCACCCTGGGTCGCGATCACCCTCACCTTCTCGTGGGGCTTCTACGGGCTGGTCAAGAAGAAGGCCGGCGCCGGTGCTGTCGAGGGGATGGCGGTGGAGTCCGCGACGGTGGCACCGATCGCGCTCGTCGCCGTGCTGGTGCTGGCGTTCCAGGGGCACTCGACCGTGACGCACGAGGGCGGCGGATATCTGGCGCTGGTGCTGCTCACCGGGCCGCTCACCGTCGTACCGTTGCTGCTTTTCGGCGCGGCGGCGACGCGGGTCTCGATGACCACCCTCGGACTGCTGAACTACGTCGCGCCGATCATGCAGTTCGTCGTCGGCGTGCTGGTGTTCCACGAACTGATGCCGCCGATGCGCTGGGTCGGGTTCGGGCTCGTCTGGCTGGCGCTGGTGATCCTCACCTGGGACGGACTGGCCCAGCGACGTCGTACGCCTGCATTAGAGCCGATCTCCACCGCTTTGTAGTCATTCGGCCGCCCATTGTGTCCGAAGATAGCCTTCCGGTGTTCATCTGCCCTTCACTTACAACTGGGCTCTGCTCCACGCTTCTCAGCTTAATCTCAGCGGACCGCCGCACCCATGATGAAGCCGGAGCCCCGAGTGAGCCCCAAGTTCCTGCCGCTGATCAGTCAGATCGGCACCCGCCACGGATCCCGCACCTTCCGAACCTGCGAACTGAAGTGCGCCAATCAGTGCGACCACGTCGAGCCGAATACGACCGGCAATGAGCACATCCAGACTGTGCTGCGATCCGCGATGTCGCGCCGGGGCGTCCTGAAGGTCGGTGCGGCCGGCGTCGCCGCCGCAGGGGTCGCCACCCTCGCTTCGAATCTGCCCGTCGCGGCCGACATGGCCACGGCCATCGTGGGCCCCGGCGCGCTGACGCACAGCGTCGTACCGCCGAACCGCAAGGACGACATCGTCATCCCGAATGGCTACGACCAGGCCGTCATCATCGGCTGGGGTGACCCGGTCGAGGCGGGAGCGCCGAAGTTCGACGCGAACTCGCAGACGCCCGCGGCGCAGGCCAAGCAGTTCGGCTACAACAACGACTACACGATGATCCTGCCGCTGCGTGATGAGCGGAAGGCGCTGCTCGTCTGCAACCACGAGTACACCGATGAGTACCTGATGTTCCCGACCGGCAAGTACGACGAAGCAACGGTCGCGAAGATCGGCCTGGCCGCGCACGGCCTGTCCGTAGTCGGCATCGAGCGTGTCGGTCGCACCGGCCGCTGGCGCCGTGACACCACGGGCATCCGTTACAACCGCCGGATCACCGGCACCACGCAATTCCAGGTCACCGGTCCGGCGGCGGACGACCCCCGCGTCGGGAAGGTTGCCCTCGGCACCTTCGGCAACTGCGCGGGCGGCGTCACCCCGTGGGGCACGGTGCTGTCCGGCGAGGAGAACTTCAACGGCTACTACGATGTCACCGGCTCGGTGCCGTCCGAGCATGTGGCCAGCTACAAGCGGTACGGCGTACCGACGACCGTGACCGCGTCCGCTCGCCAGTGGAGCATCGTGGACCCGCGCTTCGACCTGACCAAGACCCCGACCGAGGTCTATCGGTCCGGCTGGGTGGTCGAGATCGACCCGTACGACCCGAAGTCGAGGCCGAAGAAGCGCACCATGCTCGGCCGGCTCAAGCACGAAGGCGCCACCACCACTCTCACCCTCGACGGCCGGATCGCGGTCTACCTCGGCGACGACGAGAGGGGTGAGTACATCTACAAGTTCGTCTCGACCGGCAAGTACAACAAGCACGACCGGAAGAAGAACTTCAACCTGCTCGACCAGGGCACCCTGTACGTCGCGAAGTTCACCGGCGACGGCACCGAGGACGGCCTGTACGACGGCGCCGGCCAGTGGCTGCCATTGACCACTGACAAGTTGTCTTTCGTCGATGGAATGAGCGTCGCCGACGTACTGATCAACACCCGGCTAGCGGCCGACAAGCTTGCCCCGACCCGGATGGACCGCCCTGAGGACATCGAGCGCAACCCGATCAACGGCCGGGTCTACGCCGTACTCACCAACAACTCCGATCGCGGCGGCAAGTTCGCCGTCGATGAGGCCAACCCGCTGGCTTCCTCGCATGTGCGGACCACCCTCGCCGACCCGCTGGTAGAGAAGTCCGGCAACCGCAACGGCTACATCATGGAGCTCACGGAGGGGGGCAACGACGCCGCCAAGACCACCTTCGTCTGGTCGCTCTTCCTGGTCTGTGGCGACGGCGCCGCGCAGGAGACCTACTTCGGCGGCTACGACAAGTCGAAGGTCAGCCCGATCTCCTGCCCGGACAACGTCAGCTTCGACAGCTCCGGCAACCTGTGGATCGCGACCGACGGCAACGTCCTCGGCTCCAACGACGGCATCTTCACCGTCCCGGTGGCCGGCGCCGAGCGCGGCCACGTGAAGCAGTTCCTCTCCGTGCCGTTCGGCTCCGAGGCCTGCGGTCCGCTGGTCAGCGAGGACGACAAGACCGCGTTCGTCGCCGTCCAGCACCCGGGCGAGACCGACACCGCCACCTTCGAGACACCGGCCTCGACCTGGCCGCACACGCACCCCTTCCCCCGCCCGGCGATCTCGTGCGTCTGGCGCAAGGACGGCGGCCGCGTCGGCAGCTGACACCCGGCCGAGCGCCTGCCTCCCGCCCGTCGCGGGAGGCAGGCACCTTGCGCTTCGGATTCTGGATATGTAATATCCAGGATATGAAGATGAACGAGGGCGTCGAGTGGGCCCTGCACAGTTGCGTCAATCTGTGCTGGATCCCTGGCGAACCGGTCACCGCCACCCGCTTGGCCGCCTTCTACGAACTGCCGGCCGCCTACCTCAACAAGCAATTGCAGGCTTTGTCCCGAGCCGGCATCCTGTCGTCGACGTCCGGCCCCAAGGGCGGCTTCCAGCTCGCCCGCCGACCAGACAAGATCACCCTGCTGGACATCGTCGTCGCGGTCGACGGCCCGGACGAGGCCTTCCGCTGCGGTGAGATCCTGCGCGCCGGCCCAGGCGGCAATCCCGCGACCGACTATCGCAAGACCTGCCTGGTATCCCAGGCCATGCACAAGGCCGAGCTCAACTGGCGCCGCGAACTCGCCTCGCAGACCGTCGCGGACATCGTCGCCTCCGTCGAAAAGACCTTCCCTGGTACGCCGGAAAACACCCGCACCTGGTTCGCCAACCTCAAGTCCTGACGCCTCCGCGCGAGGCATTCCCATAAGCTAATTCTGGATATTTGTTGTCCTGAATATTGACAAGGAGCACGACATGAACGCCACCATCCCGCAGTCGCTACTGGTCCGCTCGTCCGACGCCGAGGTCCTCGAGGCCAGCGGCGTCACCCTGCTGGCCGACACCACGGCAACCGACGGCAAGATGACCAGCCACCGCTCGATCTTCCGCCCCGGCAAGGAGGGTGCCCCGCCGCACCTGCACAAGGAGGCGTCCGAGATGTTCTTCGTCCTCGGTGGCAGCCTCAGGGTCCTTACCGGCTCGGACCTGATCACCCTGGAGAAGGGCGACTTCCTGCTGGTCCCGGCGGGTCTCCCCCACGCCTTCGAGGCAGCCGACGCAGAAGATGCCGAGGTCCTCTTCGTCCTCACCCAGGCCAAGCCCCGCTTCGACTACTACCGCCTCCTCGAGCAGGTCTACCGAGGCGAAACCGCCCCCTCGGCCCTAGCCGCCACCTCAGACCTCTACGACAACCACTACGTAGACAGCCCGACCTGGACCACCCGCTAACCAGCCTGCTGCTCGTCGCGTTGGTGCTGCCCCTTACCGCCGTTCATCGGTCCGTTGTTCCCCGGCGTGTCGCCGTTCATCGGCCCCTACCGGCCAACGAATCGTGGCGGCGCGACCCACCGGCGTGCGCCTGACATCCCCGTCCCCGGCACAGGAGCCAAGTCATCCGCACGGTTCGGAGGGACGGGACATCCCCCGCGCACGAGACCGGGAAACGGCCCGTCATAGTCCGCTCGGTCGGCCCTGTGCCGCGTTGGTGGAAGCGGGGCAGGGTTACCGCTCGGACCTCGGAGGGTTACACCCCTGCCGAGGCCAGTTGACCTCCCCGAACCCAGCGAGGTTCTCCTTCCCGGTCGGTTTGGGGACTCGTACTACCTCCTGGAGGGGTGTACGAGTCCCCAAACCCGGCTGCGGGATCCCGCGAGCCCGGGGTGCGGACATCCGCCGGGGCGGTGGTTTACACCATTCGCCTGACAGTCCCTGAAACCCACCGGTACGACGGTGTGGCGGACCCGAGCCGGCGGCGTCGCATCGGCCGAGCCGTTCGGATCGGCGTACAGGCTGACGCTCGGGTGGGTTCGGGCCAACGCGCGGCGGACCTTCGCCAGCCCGAGCCCGAGCCCGAGCATCAGCAGCGCTGTGGTTCCAAGGGACCGATGAAGGGCGACACGCCGGGGAACAAGGGACCGATGAGTGGGTTAGACGGTGCGGGAGACGACTAGGTCGCAGAGGGATTCGAGGGCAGCACGGGCGGGGCCTTCGGGGAGGTCGGCGAGGAGTTTGCGGGCTTCGTCGGCCCGGCTGCGGACGTCATGTTCGGCCTGCTGCAGGGATGGGTGCGCGCGCAACAGGCCGAGGGTTTCGGCCAAGCCGACGTCGTCGCTGAGGTCGGAGTCGAGCAGTTCCAGCAACCTGGCGTCGCGCGGGTCGGACGGATCGGCCTGGGCGCGGAAGATCAGCACCGGCAGGGTCGGTACCCCTTCGCGCAGGTCCGTGCCGGGGGTCTTGCCGGACTCACCGGATTCCGAGGCGACGTCGAGGATGTCGTCGGCCAGTTGGAACGCCTGGCCGATCTCCTCGCCGAAGGCGCGCAGGGTCTCCTGCACCAACTCGTCGGCACCGGCGAACCGAGCACCGAACAGAGCCGAGGTGGCGATCAGCGAGCCGGTCTTGTCCGCGACCACCGACAGATAGTGCGCCAGCGGGTCCTGGCCCGGCTGCGCACCGAGGGTCTCGCGGATCTGCCCCTCCACCAGTCGGCCGAACGTGCGGGCCTGGATCCGGACTGCATCCGGGCCGAGCGAAGCGACCAGGTCGGAGGCACGGGCGAACAGCCAGTCCCCGGTCAGGATCGCGATGGAGTTGTCCCACCGCGCGTTCGCAGTGTCCGCGCCGCGGCGCAGGGCCGCCTCGTCCATCACGTCGTCGTGGTAAAGCGTCGCCACGTGCGTCAACTCAACCACCACCGCAGACCGTACGACGTCCGCGGCGTCGGTGGCCGGCCCGAACTCAGCGGCCAGCAGCACCAGCAACGGCCGAAACCGCTTGCCGCCGGCAACCATTACGTGCTGGGCGGCCTCGGTGACGAACGGCGCCTCGGACCGGGCAGCGTCCCGGAGTGCCAGCTCGACCGATTCCAGACCGGCCCGGACCCGGGACTCGAGCGCCTCGTCGGCGAACGCGAATCCCAGGCTGTCGGCCGGCATCGGGGTCGGACTCACCGGATGAACTCACCTGCTCGGGCCGCCAGGTCGAGCACCGGCCCCGGAACGAGACCGAGCACGACAGTGGCGGCAAGACCCAGGGCGACAGCCGCGGTGGTCTGCCAGCCGGGCAGCGCCACGTCCGGGCTGTCAGCCGGCAGGTCCGAGAAGAACATCAGCACGATCACGCGAATGTAGAAGAACGCCGCGATGAGGCTGCAGAGCACCGCAACGACCACCAGCGGCCAGGCGCCACCGGCCCACGCCGCGGTGAATACGGCCCACTTACCGGTGAAGCCGGCAGTCAGCGGGATGCCTGCGAATCCGAGCAGGAAGAAGGCGAAGATGCCTGCCAGCAGTGGCGACTTCTTCCCCAGTCCGGCCCAGCGGGACAGGTGGGTGGCCTCGCCGCCCGCGTCGCGCACCAGCGTCACCAGCGCGAAGGCGCCGATAGTGGGGAAGCCGTAGCAGACCAGGTAGAAAAGCACCGCCTGGGTGGAGGTGATGCCCCGGGCGATCCCGCTGCTGGCCTGCGCAAGACCGACGAAAGCGGTCAGCAGGAAGCCCGCATGCGCAATCGACGAGTAGGCGAGCATCCGCTTCACGTCGGTCTGGGTGATGGCGACGATCGAGCCGACCACCATGGTCAAGATGGCGACCACCCACATCATCGGCGCCCAGTCCCAGCGGGTGCCGCCAAGGGCGACATAGAACACCCGCATCAGGCCGATAAAGGCGGCGATCTTGGTACACGCGGCCATGAAGCCGGTGACCGGGGTGGGCGCGCCCTGGTAGACGTCCGGCGTCCAGGAGTGGAACGGTACGGCGCCGACCTTGAACAGCAGGCCGACCCCGATCAGACCGGTACCGGCCAACAGGATCGAGTCGCCGTTGGTCTTCGTCGCCAGTGCGTCGGAGATACCACCGAGCGACATGGTGCCGGCGTACCCGTAGATCAGCGCGATGCCGTAGAGCAGGAACGCCGAGGCGAAGGCGCCGAGCAGGAAGTACTTCATCGCGGCTTCCTGCGAGATCAGCCGGCGACGGCGCGCCAAGCCGCAGAGCAGGTACAGCGGCAGCGAGAAGACCTCGAGCGCGACGAACAGCACCAGCAGGTCGTTCGCCGAGGCGAACAGCATCATGCCGCCGATCGCGAACAGCGTCAGCGGGAAGACCTCGGTGTGCTCGACCTTGGCCGCGGTGCCCTCCCGCTCGGCCTCACTACCCGGTACGGCGGCCGCCTGGCCGGCGAAGGCGGACAGCCCACCGTCGACCGAGCGTTCCGCGAACAGCAGCACGCTGATCAGCGTGAGCGCGATCAGGGTGACCCAGGTGAACAGCGCCGGACCGTCCACCGCGATGGCACCCTGCGCGGCGATCAACTTCTTGTCGTCGACCATCAGCAGCACGGTCAGCACGCCGGAGACGACGAGCGCAACGACGGCGATAGCCAACTGGATCAGGTGGCGCAACTGCCGCGGCAGGAACGCCTCCACGAGAACGCCGACACACGCCGCACCGAAGACGACCAGCAGCGGCGCGAGATCGCCGTACTCGATCTTCGGCGCGGTGAAGTTCGCCAACGGCGTGGCGAGCTCAGCCACCAGCGGCATCAGCACTGCACTCACTTCTGTCCCTCCGTCACGGGGATCTGCGGGGCCTTGTCGGTGACGCCGACGTGCTGCATTGTCGTTTCGATCGCCGGCCTGATGATGTCGACCACCGGCTTCGGGTAGAGGCCGAAGCCGATGATCAGCACGACCAGCGGTGCGATCGCGAATACCTCGCGGAAGTTCAGGTCCTTGAGCTTCTCGATCCCGTCCCGCACCGGCCCGGTCATCAGGCGTTGGTACATGATCAGGATGTAGAGCGCGGCGAGCACGATAGCGAGGACACCGCCCACCGCGATCACCTTGTGCCTGCTGAAGGTTCCGGCCAGCACCATGAACTCGGAGATGAACGGCGACAGGCCGGGCAGCGAGAGGCTGGACAAGCCGGCGAACAGGAACGTGCCGGCCAGCACCGGTGCCACCTTCTCCACCCCGCCATAGTCGGCGATCCGGGCCGAGCCGCGGCGCGAGATGAGGTAGCCCGCGATCAGGAACAGTGCGGCCGTCGAGAGCCCGTGGTTGAACATGTACAGCGTCGACCCGGTCATGCCCTGCGAGGTCAACGCGAAGATACCCATCACGATGAAGCCGAAGTGCGAGATCGAGGTGTAAGCGATCAGCCGCTTGATGTCGGTCTGACCGATCGCCACCAGCGCGCCGTACAAGACGCTGATCAGAGCCAGCACCAGCACCACCGGGGTGGCCCACTGCGACGCGTTCGGGAACAGGCCGAGGCAGAACCGGATCATCCCGAAGGTGCCGATCTTGTCCAGCACGCCGACCAGCAGCACCGAGGTGCCCGGCGTCGCCTCGGCCGCGGCGTCCGGCAGCCAGGTGTGGAACGGCACCATCGGCGCTTTCACCGCGAAGGCGAAGAAGAAGCCGAGGAACAGCCAGCGCTCGGTGTTCTGGCTCATGCCGACCTTGGACAGGTCACTGAGCAGGTACGACGGATCGCCGTGGCGCGCCGAGACAACGTACAGGCCGACCACGGAGGCCAGCATCAGCAGCCCACCAAGCAGCGAGTAGAGCAGGAACTTCACCGCGGCGTAGGAACGTTGCGGGCCGCCGAAGCCACCGATCAGGAAGTACATCGGGATCAGCGTGGCCTCGAACAGCACGTAGAAGAGGAACACGTCGGTCGCGGCGAACACGCCGATCGACAATGTCTCCAGGCCGAGGACCCAGGCGAAGAAGGACTTCTCGCTCCAGCGACCGGTCTTCGCGTCGTTCCAGGAGGCGATCAGCACGATCGGGGTGAGCAGCGCGGTGAGCACCACCAGGACCAGCCCGATCCCGTCCAGGCCGAGTGCGTAGTGCGCGCCGAAGGCCTTGATCCAGGTGTGCGACTCCTGGTAGTCCGCGGGCCCGTTGCGCTGGTACCCGACCGCGATCACGATCGTCAACGCCAGCGTGAGGACGGAGAAGCCAACGGCCACCTGCTTGGCCAGCAGCGCCTTCGTCTTCGGCACCGCCATCGTCACCAAGGCCCCGACCAGCGGCAGGAGCAGTGTCAGGGTCAGCCAACCGATGTTCAAGACAACCTCACCGCGAGGAGGGCGACGACCACGAATGCGGCGCCGAAGGCCATGCTGAGTGCGTAGGAACGGACGAAGCCCGTCTGGACCCGCCGGAGCCGGCCGGACAGTCCACCGAAGAGTGCGGCCAGCCCGTTGACCAGGCCGTCCACGCCACGGTTGTCGAACCAGACCAGCGTCCGGGTGAGGTACTGCCCCGGGCGCATGAAGAGCTCCTCGTTCAGCGCGTCGCCGTACAGGTCGCGGCGCGCGAAGGTGGTGACCGGTGAGACCTGGACCGGCGCCTCGCGCGGGATGTCCCGGCGGTACTGCGTCACCCCGATGAAGATGCCGACGGCAACCACCACGAGGGTGATCAGGGACAACAGGGTCGCGCTGAGCGGGCCCGCCTTGTCCTCGTGCCCGACCACCGGCTCCAGCCAGTTGACGATCCAGTGACCGCCGAAGTACAGCGCGCCGCCACCAAGGGAGAGCGCCGCCAGAATGATCAGCGGGCCGGTCATCACCGCGGGCGACTCGTGCGGGTGCACGTCCTTCTCCCAGCGCTTGTTGCCGAAGAACGTCATCATCATCAGCCGGGTCATGTAGAAGGCGGTGATACCGGCGCCGAGCAAGGCTGCCAGGCCGACGACCGTGTTGTCCGCGAACGCGATCTCGATGATCTTGTCCTTGCTGAAGAATCCCGCGAACGGCGGGACGCCGAGGATCGCCAGGTAGCCGAAGGCGAACGTCACGAAGGTGACCTTCATGTACTTCGCCAGGCCGCCGTAGTGCCGCATGTTCACATCGTCGTTCATGCCATGCATCACCGAGCCGGCGCCGAGGAACATGTTGGCCTTGAAGAAGCCGTGCGTGAGCAGGTGGAAGATCGCGAAGACGTAGCCGACCGGCCCCAGGCCCGCGGCGAGCATCATGTAGCCGATCTGGCTCATCGTCGAGCCGGCCAGCACCTTCTTGATGTCGTCCTTGGCGCAACCGATGATCGCACCCACCAGGGCCGTCACCGCGCCGACGACCACCACCGCGGTCGAGGCGGCCTGGCTCTGCTCGAAGATCGCGTGCGACCGGACGACCAGGTACACACCGGCGGTGACCATCGTCGCCGCGTGGATCAGCGCCGACACCGGGGTCGGACCCTCCATCGCGTCCAGCAGCCAGGACTGCAGCGGCACCTGCGCGGACTTACCGCAGGCTGCCAGCAGCAGCATCAGCCCCAGCAGTGTGGCCCAGGTGGACGACAGGTGACCGGCACCAGCGTTCACGGTGCCGAAGGCCGAGGACCCGAACAGCGACCACATGCTCATCACCGCGAGCGACAGGCCGATGTCACCGACCCGGTTCACCACGAACGCCTTCTTCGCGGCGGTCGCGGCCGACGGCCTGGCCTGCCAGAAGCCGATCAGCAGGTACGACGCCAGACCGACGCCCTCCCAGCCGACGAAGACCACCAGATAGTCCGCAGCCAGCACCAGCAGCAGCATCGCCGCGATGAACAGGTTCAGGTACGCGAAGAAGCGGCGGCGGCGCGGATCGTGTGCCATGTAGCCGATCGAGTAGATGTGGATCAGACTGCCCACACCGGTGATCAGCAGTACGAAGAGGATGGACAGCGGGTCGAGCAGCAGGGACACATCAACCTTGATGTTGCCGACCGAGAACCACTCGTACAGGTTGACCGTCGCGGATCGCTGCTCGCTGGGCAGACCCTGCATCTGGAAGAACAGCATGACCCCGCAGACGAAGGAGGCCAGCGGTGCCACGGTGCCCAGCAGGTGACCCCACTTGTCGGTGGCTCTACCACCGAGCAGCAGGATCGCCGCAGATAATGCCGGGATCGCGACCAGCAGCCACATCAGCTCATGACTCATCGGGTTATGACCTCAGTACTTGAGCAGGTTGGCGTCGTCGACCGAGGCCGAACGACGGGTGCGGAAGATGGCCATGATGATCGCCAGCCCGATCACGACCTCGGCCGCGGCCACCACCATCACGAAGAAGGCGGCGATCTGGCCGTCGAGGTTGCCGTTCTGGCGGGCGAAGCTGACGAACGCGAGGTTGGTCGCGTTCAGCATCAGCTCCACGCACATGAAGACGACGATCGCGTTGCGGCGCACCAGCACGCCGAGCGCGCCGATGCTGAACAGCATCGCCGACAAGACGATGTACGGCTCGGTGCTCATGCGTCACTTCCCTTCTCTTCTTCTTCCAGGAAGGGGTCCTCGCCGGCCTCGAGCTTGATGACGTCCTCGACGTCTCTGTGCTGGTGCCCCTCCGGGAGCACAGTGCCACGGGCCTGCAGCACCCGCGAAACCGAGGTCGGTGCGACCGACCCGTCCGGCAGCAGTGCCGGGGTGTCGACGGCGTTGTGACGAGCCAGTACGCCGGGCGTCGGCAGCGGGCCCGGGTGCACGCCGAGCTCGGCGTACTTGCGGAGCCGCTCCTCGGCGAGGTCGCGCTGGGTCAGCTTCTTGGTCAGCCGCTCGCGGTGCGCCAGCATCATCGCGCCCATCGCCGCGGTGATCAGCAGCGCCGAGGTGACCTCGAAGGCGAAGACGTACTTGCCGAACAGCAGTTGGGCGATGCCCTTCGGGTTCCCGTCCGGCTGGGCCTGCCCGAGGCCCACCGGGTTGCCGTACTTGGTGCTGCCGACCGCGAAGATCAGCAGGACGGCGATGCCCAGGAAGGCCAGTCCGGCCAGCAGCCGCTGGCCCCGGATGGTCTCGACCAGCGAGTCGGACGCGTCGACACCGACCAGCATCAGCACGAACAGGAACAGCATCAGGATGGCGCCGGTGTAGACGATGATCTGTACGGCGAACAGGAACGGTGCGTCCTGCGCGGCGTACTGGATCGCCAGGCAGATCATCACGGTGGCGAGCAGCAGCGCCGAGTGCACCGCCTTGCGGACCAGGATCATCCCGATCGCGGCCAGCACCATGATCGGCGCCAGCATCCAGAAGGCGAAGTCGCCGCCGGTGACCATCGGGATCATTTGCCGCCACCACCCTCGGTGGTAGGTACCGCTGCCGCTCCGGTCAGCCCGAGGTAGTAGTCCTTGTCGGTGGCGCCGAGCTGCATTTCGTGCGGCGGCTCCTCCATCCCGGGGAGCAGCGGCGCGAGCAGGTCCTTCTTCTCGTAGATGAGGGACTCGCGGGTGCGGTCGGCCAACTCGTACTCGTTCGTCATCGTCAATGCCCGGGTCGGGCAGGCCTCGATGCACAGACCGCAGAGGATGCAGCGCAGGTAGTTGATCTGGTACACCCGGCCGTACCGCTCACCGGGGGAGAACCGACCGGAACCGCCCGTTGTGTTGTCGGCACCCTCGACGTAGATCGCGTCGGCCGGACACGCCCAGGCGCACAGCTCGCACCCGATGCACTTCTCCAGCCCGTCCGGCCAGCGGTTCAGCTGGTGCCGGCCGTGGAAGCGCGGCGCGGTCGGCTTCTTCTCGAACGGGTACTCCTCGGTGAACACCCGCCGGAACATCGTCCGGAAAGTGACGCCGAACCCGGCTACTGGGTCCCACAGGGACTCTTTCAGGCTAGCCACGGGTGACTTCCTCGCTTCTACTGACAGACTCGAGTGGTGGTGGTACCGGGAACCCGCCGGCGAAGGGGTCGAACTCCTCCGGCTCAGGCTCGGCCTCTGGTTCGTTCTTCTGGGGCAGGAACATCGTGATCACTGCGATCAACGCCACGATGCCCGCCGCAATCAGCAGGTAGTTCCGCTGGAAGCTGACCTGCCGGCCAACTGCCCGGACGGTGGCGACCAGCAGGATCCAGCCCAGCGAGACCGGGATCAGGACCTTCCAGCCGAGCTTCATGAACTGGTCGTAGCGCAGCCGGGGCAGGGTGCCGCGCAGCCAGATGTAGAAGAAGATGAAGCACATCAGCTTGCCCACGAACCACAGCACCGGCCAGAAGCCGGAGTTCGCGCCGTCCCAGATCGAGATCGGCCACGGGGCCCGCCAGCCGCCCAGGAACAGCGTCGTCGCCAGCGCGGACACAGTCGCCATGTTGATGTACTCGGCGAGGAAGAACATCGCGTACTTCATCGAGGAGTACTCGGTCAGGAAGCCGGCCACCAGCTCGCCCTCGGCCTCCGGCAGGTCGAACGGCGCCCGGTTCGTCTCGCCGATCATCGAGATCAGGTAGATGACGAACGACGGGAACAACAGGAACGCGTACCAGCCGGGGATCGGGATCTCCGCACCGAACAGGTTGATCGACTGGTGCGAGCCTTGTGCGGCGACGATGTCCGAGGTGGACAGCGAGCCGGCGAACAGGAAGACGCCGACAAACGCCAGGCCCATCGCGACCTCGTAGGAGATCATCTGGGCACTGGACCGCAGCCCGCCGAGTAGCGAGTACGTCGAGTTGGACGACCAGCCGCCGAGCACGATGCCGTAGATGCCGATCGAGGCGACCGCCATCACGTAAAGCACCGAAACGGGCAGGTCGGTGATCTGCAGCCGGGTGTAGGTATCGGTGAACGGGATCCTCACCGTCGGCCCGAACGGGATCACCGCGAAGGTCATGAAGGCCGGGATCGACACCATCACCGGCGCCGCGACATAGACGAACCTGTCCACGCCCGTCGGCATGATGTCTTCCTTGAACATCAGCTTCATGCCGTCGGCCAGCGACTGCAGCAGGCCGAACGGGCCGTGCACGTTCGGGCCGATGCGGTGCTGCATCCGGGCCACCACACGCCGCTCGAACCAGATGTTGAACAGCGTCAGCACGACCAGGAAGACGAACACCAGCAACACCTTGAGGCCGACGACCCACCAGGGATCGTGGCCGAAACCGGCGTCGGGTGTCGCCAGGGCGATCTGACTCATGCGTTCCCTCCGGCGATCGTGACGATCGAGCCATGGTCGGCGTGCAAGGCCCGGCGTACATGCGAGTCGGCCGAGTTGGCCGGCAGCCAGACGACGTTATCGGTCATCGGTGTGACCACGACCGGCAGGCGGATCGAACCGGCGTCGGTACTGACCACGAGTTCGTCCCCGTCTTTCACCCCGATCCGGTGCGCGGTAGTACGGGAGATCCGGGCCACGGCCGGCCGGGCGGTGGCGACCAGATACGGCTCGCCGTCGTTGCTGCGACTGTCGTCGATCAGCATCCGCCAGGTGGCCAGCCGGGACGAGTCGAACGCGCCCAGCCCCGGACCGGGCTGGTACGTCGGCTCGGTGGCGCGGTCGCCGTCCCAGCGGCCGAGCTCGTCCAGCTCCTTCTTCGCCCCGGCAGGGGTGCTGAAGCCGAGTGACAGGCCCATCTCCTTGGCCAGCGCGGCTAGTGCCCGGACATCCGGCATCGCGGCCGGCGTCTTCAGCACCACCGGGAACGGTCGCTCGCGACCCTCCCAGTTGATGAAGGTGCCGTCCTTCTCCGCCGGCGGCACGACCGGGAAGACCACATCGGCGTGCTCGGTGACCTGGGAGTTACGGACCTCGAAGCTGACAACGAACGGCGCGGCTTCCAGTGCGGCCAGCGCTGCGGCCGGGTCGGGCAGGTCGTCGATCTCGACACCCGCCACCAGCAGAGCCCCCAGCGAGCCCGCCTCGGCCAGGATGCCGGTGGTGTCCCGGCCGACCGTAGCCGGCAGGTTCTCGACACCCCAGGCGGCCTGCAGGTCAACCCGGGCGGCCGGATCGGTTACCAGCCGGCCACCGGGCAGCAGGGCCGGCAGGCAACCGGCTTCGAGTGCACCGCGATCACCCGCGCGACGGGGGATCCAGGCGAGCTGGGCACCGGTGTTCAGTGCCAGCTGGAGTGCCGCGGAGAGCGCACCCGGCACAGTGGCCAGGCGTTCGCCGACGAGGATCACCGAGCTCGCATCGAGAGATTCCAGCGCAGCCGCGCCGGCCTCACCCATGCTCTGCAGGTCACCCAGTACGGCGGCCTCGCTCCCCGGGGAGGTCTGGACGACCTGGCCGGACAGCTTCTCCACCCCACGGGACGCGAACGCCGCCACGGTGAACACCTTGGTGCCGTTCTTCCGGACTCCCTTGCGCAACCGCAGGAAGACCGAAGGCGACTCCTCCTCCGGCTCGAACCCGGCCAGCAGTACGCTCCCGGCCCGCTCGAGGTCGGCGAACGTCGTACCGAGTCCGGCGCCCGCCACCGCGGCGGCCAGGAAGTCGGCCTCCTCGGCAGAGTGCGGCCGGGCGCGGAAGTCGATGTCGTTGCTACCCAAGGCCACCCGGGCGAACTTCGAGTACGCGTAGGCGTCCTCGATGGTCAGCCGGCCGCCGGTCAGCACCGCCGCGTTGCCGTGTGCGGCCTTCAACTTCTCCGCCGCGAAGAACAGCGCCTCCGGCCAGGACGCCGCCCGTAGCTCGCCGTTCTCGCGGATCTGCGGATGGGTCAGCCGGTCACCGGTGGACGCGTAGTTGAACGCGAACCGGTCCCGGTCGGAGATCCACTCCTCGTTCACCGCGGGGTCGTCGCCGGACAGCCGGCGCATCACCTTGCCGCGCCGGTAGTCGGCCCGGATCGCCGCACCGGACGCGTCGTGCTCGGCCACCGTCGGCACCGAGACCAGGTCGAACGGCCGGGACCGGAACCGGTACGACGCGCTGGTGAGCGCACCGACCGGGCAGATCTGGATCGTGTTGCCGGAGAAGTAGCTCTCGAACGGCTCCTTCTCGTAGATCCCGACCTGCTGCAGTGCGCCCCGCTCGAGCAGTTCGATGAACGGGTCACCGGCGATCTGCTGGGAGAACCGGGTGCACCGCGCGCACAGCACACAGCGCTCGCGGTCCAGCAGCACCTGGGCGGAGATGTTGATCGGCTTGGGGTAGGTCCGCTTCACCTCGTTGAACCGCGACTCGCCCCGGCCGTTGCTCATCGCCTGGTTCTGCAACGGGCACTCGCCGCCCTTGTCGCAGACGGGGCAGTCCAACGGGTGATTGATCAGCAGGAACTCCATCTGGCCCTGCTGAGCCTTGTCGGCCACCGGCGAGCTGACCTGGGTCCGCAGCACCATGCCGTCGGCCACGGTCAGCGAGCAGGCAGTCTGCGGCTTCGGCATCCCGCGCCCGTTGCCGGCGTCCACCACCTCGATCAGGCACTGACGGCAGGCGGCCACCGGGTCCAGCAACGGGTGGTCGCAGAACCGCGGGACCTGGATCCCGATTTGCTCGGCGGCCCGGATCGCCAGCGTGTTCCTGGGGACCTTGACCTCGATGTCGTCGATGGTCACCGTGACCAGATCCGCCCGCTGGACGTCGGATCCACCGGCCGGCGGATTGGCTTGGATCGTCATGAAGTTGCTCCAGCTGTCGCGAACACGGTCGACGCCGTCCGGTCGAACGGGCAGCCGCCGTTGGTGAAGTGAGCCAGGTACTCGTCCTTGAAGTGCTGGATCGAGCTGGTGATCGGCGCAGTGGCACCGTCCGCGAGGGCGCAGAAGGACCGGCCGAAAATGTTGTCGCACAGATCCAGCAGCGTCTCCAGGTCGGCCTCGGTGCCCTTGCCGGCCTCCAACCGCTCCAGGATCTGGACCAGCCACCAGGTGCCCTCGCGGCAGGGGGTGCATTTGCCGCAGGACTCATGCTTGTAGAACTCGGTCCAGCGCAGCGTCGCCCGGACCACACAGGTGGTCTCGTCGAAGATCTGCAGAGCCTTGGTGCCGAGCAGCGAACCGGCCGCGGAGACACCTTCGTAGTCCAGCGGAATGTCCAGATGGTCGGCGGTCAGAATCGGCGTCGACGATCCGCCCGGGGTCCAGAACTTCAGCGCGTGGCCCTCCCGGACCCCACCTGCCAGCTCCAGCAGTTGCCGCAGGGTGATGCCCATCGGCGCCTCGTACTGTCCTGGCCGGGTGACGTGCCCGGACAACGAGTAGATCGTCGGGCCCTTGGACTTCTCGGTGCCCATCGAGGCGAACCAGTCCGCGCCGTTCTTGATGATCGCGGGAACTGAGGCGATCGACTCGACGTTGTTGATGACCGTGGGGCAGCCGTACAGGCCGGCCACCGCGGGGAACGGCGGCCGCAGCCGTGGTTGACCGCGACGCCCCTCCAGTGAGTCGAGCAGCGCCGTCTCCTCACCGCAGATGTAGGCGCCGGCGCCGGCGTGCACGATCACGTTGAGGTCGTAGCCGCTGCCGAGAATGTTCGTGCCGATGAAGCCGGCCAGCTTCGCCTCCTCGACCGCCTGCTGCAGCCGCCGCACCACGTGCAGCACCTCGCCGCGGACGTAGATGAACGCCGTACTGGCCCGGATCGCGTACGCCGAGATGATGACGCCCTCGACCAGGGTGTGCGGCGAGGCAAGCATCAGTGGGATGTCCTTGCAGGTGCCCGGCTCGGACTCGTCTGCGTTCACCACGAGATACTTCGGCTTGGGATTGTCCTGAGGTATGAAGGACCACTTCATCCCCGTTGGGAAGCCCGCGCCACCACGACCGCGCAGGCCGGAGTCCTTCACGGCGGTGACCACATCGGCCGGCTGCATCCGCAGCGCGGTCTTCAGTGCGCTATACCCGCCGGACCGAACGTACGACGACAGCTGCCAGGAGCGGATCTGGTCCCAGTTGTCGGACAGCACTGGAGTCAGCACAGTGATCAGTCCTCCTTCCGCTTGTCAGGAATCGCCTGCGACCCTGTGCCTGATTCTCGGCCCGGCTGGTCCTCGGGCCGCGGCCCGGGACCAGCGTCCAGCGGAGGCGGGGCACCGCCGTGGCTGGGGGGTGGGGCTGTCCAGTTACGTTCGCGGGCCAGCCGCAGTCCGGCCAAGGTTGCCTTGCCGCCGGTCGGGCCCTCGTCGGCGCGACCGTCGGGAAAGCCGGCCAGCACCCGCTCCGCTTCCTTCCAGGTGCAGACCGTCGCGCCGCGCGGCGACTTCACCTCGGTACCGGACTGCAGGTCGTCCACCAGCCGGGTGGCCGACTCGGGGGTCATGTCATCGAAGAATTCCCAGTTCACCATCATCACCGGCGCGTAGTCGCAGGCGGCGTTGCACTCGAGGTGCTCGAGGGTGATCTTGCCGTCCTCGGTGGTCTCGTCGTTGCCAACCTGGAGGTGGCCCCTGAGCCGTTCGAAGATCAGGTCGCCGCCCATGATCGCGCAGAGCGTGTTGGTGCAGACCCCGACGTGGTACTCACCGACCGGGCGGCGCTTGTACATCGTGTAGAAGGTCGCCACCGCGGAGACCTCGGCACCGGTCAGCCCGAGCACGTCGGCGCAGGCCTCGATGCCTTCCGGCGTCACCCGGCCCTCCACCGACTGCACCAGGTGCAGCATCGGCAGCAGCGCCGAGCGGGCCTCCGGGTACCGGCCGGCCAGCTCGCGCAGCTCGGCGAGCGTCGTGTCGCCGATCTTCGAGTCGCCCGTGCTGTAGGGAACAGTTGCGTCTGCCATTTATCGGTCCACTCCACCCATCACCGGGTCAAGGCTGGCGACGGCGACGATCACGTCGGCCACCTGCGCGCCCTCGCACAGGATCGGCATCGCCTGCAGGTTGCAGAAGGACGGGTCACGGAAGTGCGCCCGGTACGGCTTGGTGCCGCCGTCGGACACGAGGTGGCAGCCTAGCTCGCCGCGCGGCGACTCGATCGCCACATAGGCCTGGCCGGCCGGCACCCGGAAGCCCTCGGTGACCAGCTTGAAGTGATGGATCAGAGCTTCCATCGACTCGCCCATGATGTGCTTGATGTGGTCGAGCGAGTTGCCCATCCCGTCGTTGCCGACGGCCAGTTGGCTCGGCCAGCCGATCTTCTTGTCGGCCACCATCACCGGCTGACCTTCCATCCTGGCAAGGCGGTCGGCGCACTGCTCGACGATCTTCAGGCTCTCGTGCATCTCCTGCAGCCGGATCCGGAAGCGGCCGTAGGAGTCCGCCGTGTCCCAGGTCACCACGTCGAAGTCGTACGTCTCGTAACCGCAGTACGGCTGGGTCTTGCGCAGGTCCAGGCCGTACCCGGTCGCACGCAGCGGCGGCCCGGAGATGCCGAGCGCCATACACCCGGTCAGGTCCAGGTAGCCGACCTTCTCCAGCCGGTGCTTGAAGATCGGGTTCGCGTTGCACAGTTCGGCGTACTCGGGCAGGTGCTTGTTCATCCAGGTGATGTAGTCCCGGATCTTGTCCAGCGCACCCGGCGGCAGGTCCTGGGCGACGCCGCCCGGCCGGATGAACGCGTGGTTCATCCGCAGACCGGTGATCAGCTCGAACAGGTCGAGCGTCATCTCCCGCTCGCGGAAGCCGATCGTCATCACGGTCAGCGCGCCGATCTCCATGCCCCCGGTGGCGATCGCGACCAGGTGGCTGGAGATGCGGTTCAGCTCCATCAGGAGCACCCGCATCACGGTCGCCTTCTCCGGCACCTGGTCCTCGATGCCGAGCAGCCGCTCGACCGCCAGGCTGTACGCCGCCTCGTTGTAGAACGGCGACAGGTAGTCCATCCGGGTGCAGAACGTAACGCCCTGCGTCCAGTTGCGGAACTCCATGTTCTTCTCGATGCCGGTGTGCAAGTAGCCGATGCCGCAGCGGGCCTCGGTCACCGTCTCGCCCTCGAGCTCGAGGATGAGCCGGAGCACGCCGTGCGTGGACGGGTGCTGCGGGCCCATGTTGACGACGACGCGCTCTTCGGGTTCGTCGCCGAGACCGGAGACGACGGAGTCCCAGTCCTGCCCGGTGACGGTGAAAACTTTGCCCTCGGTCGTGTCCCGAGCAGTTGAGTAGGGAGCGTACGGGTCGGTATTAGTCTCGGTCATCAGTTGTACGACCTCCGCGTATCGGGCGGCGGGATTGTCGCGCCCTTGTACTCGACGTCGATCCCGCCGAGCGGGTAGTCCTTGCGCTGCGGGTGGCCCGCCCAGTCGTCAGGCATCTGGATCCGGGTCAGGGCGGGGTGCCCGTCGAAGATGATGCCGAAGAAGTCCCAGGTCTCGCGCTCGTGCCAGTCGTTGGCCGGGTAGACCGAGACCACCGACGGGATGTGCGGGTCGGCGTCCGGGCAGGACACCTCCAGCCGGATCCGCCGGTTGTGGGTGATCGAGAGCAGGTGGTAGACGGCGTGCAGCTCGCGGCCCGTCTCGTTCGGGTAGTGCACCCCGCTCACGCCGGAGCAGAACTCGAACCGGAGCGCCTCGTCGTCCCGGATGTGCTGGGCGACCTCGACCAGGTGCTCTCGCCTGATGTGCAGGGTCAGTTCGCCGTACGCGACAACGACCTTCTCGATCGCGCCGGCGGCGGCCAGGCCCTCGAGCCGCTCGGTGGCAGCGTCGAACCAGCCGCCGTACGGCTTGGGCGAACCGCCGGGCAGCGCGACCTGGCGGCGCAGGCCGCCGAAGCCGGAGGTGTCACCAGTACCGCGGACACCGAACATGCCCTCGCGCTGGTCGACGACCTCGCTCCCGGGCGTCTGCGCGTCGCTGCCCGGCGAGGCCGCCGGAAGGTTCTCGGGCTGTACATCACTCATCTGAGCAAACCCTTCAGTTCGAGGGTCGGTGCCGCCGCCAGAGCGGCCGCCTCGCGCTCGGCCTCCAGCGCCGCCCGGGGCTTGCCGAGCTTGCCGTGCTGGATGTCGTCGTGCAGCTTCAGGAACGCGTCCAGCAGCATCTCCGGCCGCGGCGGGCAGCCCGGCAGATACATGTCGACCGGGACCACGTGGTCCACACCCTGCACGATGGCATAGTTGTTGAACATACCGCCGGAGGACGCACAGACACCCATTGCCAGCACCCACTTCGGGTTCGGCATCTGGTCGTAGATCTGACGCAGCACCGGAGCCATCTTCTGGCTCACCCGGCCGGCCACGATCATCAGGTCTGCCTGTCGTGGCGAAGCACGGAAGACCTCCATGCCGAACCGGGCCGCGTCGTACCGCGGGGCCCCGGTCGTCATCATCTCGATCGCGCAGCACGCCAGCCCGAAGGTTGCCGGCCACAACGATGCCTTGCGCATATAGCCGGCCAGGCCCTCGACCGTGGTCAGCAGCAGCCCGGCGGGAAGTTGTTCCTCAACACCCATATGAACCCACCCTCAATCCCATTCAAGGCCACCGCGGCGCCAGACATAGGCGTACGCGATGAAAACGGTTCCGATGAAGATGACCATCTCGAGCAACCCGAACAGCGCCATCTGGTCGAACGCGACGGCCCACGGGTAGAGGAAGATGATCTCGATGTCGAACACGATGAAGAGCATCGCGGTGATGTAGTACTTCACCGGGAAGCGCCCACCACCGACCGGCTGCGGGGTCGGCTCGATCCCGCACTCGTACGAGTCGAGTTTGGCCCGGTTGTAGCGCTTCGGGCCGACGAGCGCGCTCGTCACCAGGGTGCCCGCCACAAAGATCGTTGCGAGCACACCGAGAATGATGATCGGTACGTAAGGGTGCATCGTCGCGTGCTCCCTCCTTCTGCGTCCGTACTGCCGGATCGGTGCTGTTGCCAGTTTGGTTCGGGACTTTGTTACCAGTAGTGCTCTGTCGTCAGGCGGCCGGGGCCACCTTCGTCAGGCCGTTGATGATCTTGTCCATCACGTCCCCATCGCGGGGGTCGGTCAGGTTCGCCAGCAACTTCAGGGTGAACTTCATCAGGGTGGTCCGCGGCAGACCGTACTTGGTGCACAGCCGCATCACCTCCGGATTTCCGATCAGCTTCACGAAGATCCGGCCCAGCGTGTAGTAGCCGCCGTACTCCTGCTTGAGCGCCTTCGGGTACGCCGACAGGGCGCGCTCGCGCTGGTTCGGCTGCCGGTGCAGCGCCTGCGCGGCCACCTCGGCGGCGAACGCGCCGGACTCCATCGCGTACGGGATGCCCTCGCCGTTGAACGGGTTGACCATGCCGCCGGCGTCACCCAGCAGCATCAGCCCGCGGCTGTAGTGCGGCTGCCGGTTGAACCCCATCGGCAGCGCCGCGCCGCGGATCGGCGACGTCATGAACTCCTCGCGGAACTGCCAAGCCTCCGGGGTGTTCTGCAGCCACCGCATCAGCAGGTCGGAGTAATCCACCTTGCCGAAGGCGTTGGAGGTGTTCAGGATGCCTAGGCCGACGTTGACCGTGCCGTCGCCCATCCCGAAGATCCAGCCGTAGCCGGGTAGCAGGTTGCGCTGACCGGGCTGCTGCGGGTCGTCGGCCCACAGTTCCAGCCACGACTCGAGGTAGTCGTCGTCGTGGCGCGGGCTGGTGAAGTAGGTGCGGACGGCGACACCCATCGGGCGGTCGTCGCGCTTGTGCAGGCCCATCGCGACACTCAGCCGGGACGAGTTGCCGTCGGCCGCCATCACCAGCGGCGCGCGGTACTCGACATCCGCGCCCTCACGTCGGCCGCTGTCATCCACCGGCTTCGCACTGACACCGACGATGAAGCCGGTCTGCTCGTCCAGGATCGGCGCGATCACGTTGGTGCGCTCACGCAGCCGCGCCCCGGCCTTGACGGCCTGCCGGGCGAGCATCTCGTCGAAGTCCATCCGGTTCCGGGTCAGCCCGTAGTTCGGGTGGCTCGCCAGGTCCGGCCAGTCCAGCTGCAGGACGTGCCCGGCCCCCTGGATGCGGAGGCCGTAGTTGCGGATCCAGCCGGCTTCGGGCGAGATGTCGATGCCCATGTTGATCAGCTGCTTGGTGCCGCGCGGGGTGAGACCGTCGCCGCAGACCTTCTCGCGCGGGAACGCCGTCTTCTCCAGCAGCAGCACGTCGAGGCCGGCATTCGCCAGGTGGTAGGCGGCCGCGGAGCCTGCGGGCCCCGCACCGACAACGATCACATCGGCGGTCTCGGCCTGCTGCCGACCCGTTGTCGACGCGATCTGGCTCATCTCATCCCGGCCTGGAGTTTGGCGGTCTCTTAGTCACTAGCACTGTCACTATCACTGCTGTCGCTATTACTGCGCTGGAAGCATCGCACAGCACTCGTGAATCCCTTCACGAGGCCTGGTCACCCGACAGTCTAGGACTGCCCGACTTGGACGCGAAACCGGGCCGGAAACCGTTACCGCAGGACATTTACGCTCACCACTCCTTGCGTAATTACCCGCCTCTGACCGCGCGGTGGATCGCGATCAGGCCGCCGGTGAGGTTGCGCCACTGCACCTGCGACCAGCCGGACGCCTCGATGGTCCGGGCCAGCGGCTCCTGACCGGGCCAGGCGCGGACCGACTCGGCCAGGTAGCTGTAGGCGTCCGGGTTGGTGGAGACCGCCTTCGCCACCACCGGGACCGCGCGCATCATGTACTCGAGATAGGCCACCCGGAACGGCTTCCAGGTCGGGTGCGAGTTCTCCAGCACCACCAGCCGGCCACCCGGCTTCGTCACCCGAAGCATCTCCTGCAGGGCCACGCCGACGTCGTTCACGTTCCGCAGCGCCCAGGAGATCGTCACCACGTCGAAGGTCTCGTCCGCGAACGGCAGCCGCAGCGCGTCCCCGGCGATCAGGTCGAGCTCGGGGTACCGGCGCTTGCCGACCCGGAGCATGCCGACCGAGAAGTCACACGACACGACCTCGGCCCCGGCGTCCCGCAGCTTGACGCTGGAAGCTCCCGTGCCCGCCGCCAGGTCCAGGATCCTCATCCCCTTGCGCGGCGCGATCTCCGCCAGCGTCTGCGGCCGCCAGTACAGCTTCTCCAGCCCCATCGTGGCGACCGCGTTGGTCCGGTCGTACCCCTCCGCGACGTTGTCGAACATCGCGGCGACGGCCTCAGGCTGTTTGGTCAGGTCTGCGCGGGTCACCTGTCTAGTTGATCACGGGCACCTAAGATCCGCTGGACAGAGAGGCGGCATACGCTTGCATGCCGTGAGCGGATCACCAGAGAGCCGGCCGGCCACCGCAACCCGGGGCCGGAGAGCGAACGAGGAGTGTTGCCGTGAGCTTGTCTGACCCGGACCCCGGGCGTCACCCGGCTCCGCAGCTGGTGGTTCGCAGCCACCGGGTCGAGGGCGTCTCCCCCGTCCTGCTGGACCACCTGCCCGACCTTGGTGGGCTGGCTTGGGTCCGGCGCGGCGACGGCCACGTCGGCTGGGGCGTCGCCGCCCGGCTGGACGTTGCCGGCAGCAACCGGTTCGAGGAGGCCCAGGTCTGGTGGCAGGCGCTGACCGGCGCGGCCGTGGTCCGCGACGAGGTCGGCGTTCCCGGCTCCGGCCTTGTCTGCTTCGGTTCTTTCGGCTTCACCGACTCCGACCCGAGTGAGCTCGTGGTCCCGGAGGTGATCGTCGGCAGCCGTGCCGGCAGCACCTGGGTGACCACGATCTCGCCGGCCAGCTCGCTCGCCGCTCCGCCGGAACTAACCCGGTACGAGCCGGAACCAGTCGGCCAGGTCGCCTTCGCCGACGGCGCCCGGCTCGGCACCGAGTGGGAGGCGATCGTCGCGGATGCGGTGACCCGGATCACCAGCGGCGAACTCGACAAGGTGGTGCTGGCCCGGGACCTGATCGCGATCGCGTCGAAGCCGATCGACCTGCGCTGGCCGCTGCACCGGCTCGCCGCGGCGTACCCGAACTGCTGGACGTTCTCCGTCGACGGGCTGATCGGCGCCACCCCGGAACTGCTGGTCCGGCGTGAGAACGGCCTGATCACCTCGCGGGTCCTGGCCGGCACGATCCGGCGTACGGGCGACGACGCGCACGACCTGGCGCTGGCCGCGTCGCTGGCTCGGTCCAGTAAGGACCTCGAGGAGCACGAGTTCGCGGTCCGCTCGGTGGCCGACGCGCTGAAGCACCACTGCAAGTCGATGAACGTGCCCGAGACCCCGTTCGTCCTGCACCTGCCGAATGTGATGCATCTCGCGTCTGACGTCGCCGGGGTCGCCGCGAACGGGGCCTCCGCACTCGGCCTCGCCGCCGCGCTCCACCCGTCCGCGGCCATCGGCGGTACGCCGACCGACGTCGCGCGGGACCTGATCGGCGAGATCGAGGGGATGTCCCGCGGCCGGTTCAGCGGTCCGGTCGGGTGGATGGACGCCGGTGGCGACGGCGAGTGGTGCATCGCGCTGCGCTGCGGCCAGGCGGATCCGGACGACCCGACGCGGATGCGGTTGTTCGCCGGCGCCGGCATCGTGGCCGGGTCCGACCCGGAGGCCGAGCTGGCCGAAACGAACGCCAAGTTGGTTCCGATGAGAGACGCGTTGGGAGACTGATGAAGCTCACGAAGTTCACGCATGCCTGTGTCCGGATCGAGAAGGACGGCAAGGTGCTGCTGGTCGACCCAGGCATCTGGGCTGAGAACGAGGCGTTCGAAGGGGTGGACGCGATCCTGGTCACCCACGAGCACTTCGACCACCTGGACCAGGAGCGGATCCCCTCGTTCGAGGTGCCGGTCTTTACCAACGCCTCCGTCGCCGCGCAACTGGCAGACGACGGTATCGGCGACCGGGTGACGGTGATCGAGGGCGGCCAGTCCTTCGAGGTGGCCGGTTTCAAGGTCAGTGCCTACGGCAACGACCATGCCATCATCCTGCCGGAGCTGGGCGTCCCGTGCCAGAACGTCGGCTTCCTGATCGAAGACGCCATCTACCACCCGGGCGACTCGTGGACCAGGCCCGGCCGCGCGGTGCACACCAATCTGGTGCCGCTCTCGGGTCCCTGGTACACCACGCGGGAGGCGGTCGAGTACACCCGGGAGGTCGTTGCCGAGCAGGCCGTTGGCATCCACGACGCCCTGCTGAGCGAGATCGGGCTCGGCCTGAGCAGGACCTGGATCGGTGTCCAGGGCCGCAAGGCCTACCACGGGCTGACCCCCGGCGATTGGATCGAGATCAACTGAAGTCGTAGCGGACGAAGTCGGCGACTGGTTCGTAGCCGATCGCCGCGTAGATCTTGTTCGAGGTCCGGTTCGCCAGATCCGTGTAGAGGCAGGCCGCTGAGCCGCTGTCGATGATTCGCCGGGATACGAATGCGGTCAATGCGCTGGCATAGCCATGCCCACGGTGCTCTGAAGGTGTGTAGACCGGACCGACCCTGGTCGATCCGAAGACCGTGGCCTGGTGACCGACCAGGCAGACCGGCTGCCCCTGCAACTCCCATAACCAGAGCCGGCCGAGCTTGTGCAGCCGGGTGCCCCGCGTCTGCTTGTACTCCTTGCCGAATCGGCTGGACCATTCTTCGGCGAAGAGCCTGGCGGCTGCCGCCGTACCCTCGACGACATCGGCCTCGGGAGCTGCGGCGGCGAAGGCATCGACCACCGTGGGCACCAAGGCATCGGTCAGACCGCCCAGGAAGATGCCCCGGCCGGGGTCCGCATGCAACCGCCGACCACCTGCCCGTCCGCCGCGTGCACCGAGACGAACACCGGTGGGGAAGGGTCTGCCAACACACCGGTCGCCCGGTCCTGGACGTTGCTGAGCAGGACCGTGTTCAGTACCGGATCCTTTTCCAGGAAGGGAAACACGGTCGCCGCGAACTCGGCTGGATCATTGGTCACCCGAACACTCACACCAGCTCACACTAGTGTCCTGACGGGACTCGGGTCGCCTGGTTTTCCGACCGGCACTCCTACACTGCGGACATGTCCACCACGCGATTGCTGTTGCTTGGCGTCGTCCGGATCTTCCAGCCGGCGTACGGCTACCAGTTGCGGCGCGAGCTGATGACCTGGAACGTGCAGGTCTGGGCGAACATCAACCCCGGCTCGATCTACACAGGTCTGCGCACGCTGGCCAAGCACGGATACCTGCAGGAGATCTCCGGGGACGCCGGGAACAAGCCGGGCCGTACGTCGTACCAGCTGACGATGGACGGCGAGAGCGAGTACTTCACCCTGCTGCGGGCCGCTTTGTGGACCGTGCAGGGATTCCGGCCCGACGAGATGCAGGCCGCGCTCAGCTTCTTGGGGTCGCTGCGGCGCGACGAGGTGATCGCAGGGCTGGAGTCCCGGATCGCCCAGCTGGAGGCGATGGCCAAATCGCAGCCCTTCGCCGAGCGACAGATCGTCGAGGATCCGGGCACACCGAACCACGTGGTCGAGATGCTGCGGATCGCCGCTGCTCGCGATCACGGTGAGCTCGAGTGGACCCGGGGCTTCCTCGAGCGGGTGCGAGACGGCGCCTACACCTTCGCGGGCGAGGCGCCGGACTGGACTCCACCCCCCGGTGCCATCTCGCACTGGAGCACCATCCCGGATCCGCCCGAACCGGCCTGATCCAGAATTTAATCTACATTGACTAGTCAATGTTGAATCCCTCAAACTGACCGGCATGATGATCGAAGCTCGCGGACTCGTCCGCACCTTCAAGACCAAGCGCGGCCCGGTGCACGCCGTGCAGGGGGTAGACCTGTATGTGGCCGACGGGGAGATCGTCGGCTTCCTCGGCCCGAACGGGGCCGGCAAGACCACCACGATGCGGATGCTGGCGACGCTGATCACGCCGACCAGCGGCTCGGCCACCGTTGCCGGCTGCGACCTGGCGAAGGACCCGGTCGGCGTCCGCCGCAGGATCGGCTACGTGCCACAGAGCGGTTCCACCCTGCCGGAGGCGATCGCCGGCGACGAGGTGGTCGACCACGCGCGGCTGTATGGGGTGGACAAGCGGTCGGCGATCGCGAGCGGCCGGCGGCTGTTCGACGAACTGGACCTGCCCGGCCTGTGGAAGCGGCAGTGCAAGACCCTGTCGGGCGGTCAGCGCCGCCGCCTCGACATCGTGATGGGGCTGGTCCACGACCCCAGGCTGATCTTTCTGGACGAGCCGACCACCGGGCTCGACCCACAGGCGCGGGCGAACCTATGGGAGCACATCCGGACATTGAGGCGCGGCGGCGCCACCATCTTCCTGACCACGCACTACCTGGACGAGGCGGACGCGTTGTGCGACCGGATCCTGGTGATCGATCACGGCAAGATCGTCGCCGCCGGTACGCCGGAGGCGCTGAAGCAGCAGGTCTCCGGCGACGGGGTCCGGCTCAGCCTCGCCGACGCGTCACAGGCGACGGCGGTGACCAAGATCGTCCAGGAGCTGGATGGTGCCAGCTCCTTCGAGACCGACGGTGATGTGGTCGGTTTCCGGATCCCGAAGGGTGGTTCGGTGCTCCCCGGGCTGCTCCGCAGCATCGATGCCCAGAGCATCGAACTGAACGGCGTCGAGGTGCACCGCCCGACCCTGGACGACGTCTTCCTGACCATGACCGGGCGCTCGCTACGAGACGATTCGGACACCCCGCAGGACGCCAGTGACGCAGTGCCCCCAGTGACAGACGCCACCGAAACTGAGAAGGAGCCCGCCGCATGACCGTCCTCCGGGAGACCTGGATCGTCTTCAACCGGGCGATGCGGCTGTCGCTGCGCAACCCGATGTGGTCGATCCTGATGCTCAGCCAGCCGCTGCTGTACCTGTTCCTGTTCGGCCCGCTGCTGAAGCCGATCACCGCACAGATCAGCCAGGGCACGACCACCAACGCCTACCAGGTGTTCATCCCCGGCCTGATCGTCCAGCTCGGCATGTTCGGCGCGATGTTCGTCGGCTTCGGCCTGATCGCGGAGTACCGGGCCGGTGTGATCGAGGCCGACCGGGTCACCCCGGCGAGCCGGATCGCGCTGATGGCCGGCCGGGTACTCCGGGACGTGGTTGTCCTGGTGGTCCAGTCGATCCTGCTGCTGGTGGTCTCGATCCCGATGGGGCTGCGCGCGCCCTGGGGCGGCGTACTGCTGTCCCTCGTGATCGTGGCCCTGCTCGGCGCCACCTTCGCTTCGCTGTCGTACTCGGTGGCACTCATCACCAAGAGCGAGGACGCGCTGGCCCCGCTGCTGAACGGCATCGCGATGCCATTGCTGCTGCTGTCCGGCATCTTGCTGCCGATGCAGATCGGCCCGACCTGGCTGCAGCGGCTGTCCGACATCAGCCCGCTGAAGCACGTGGTGACCGGGGTCCGCGCCCTGTTCCGCGGTGACATCAGCAGCAGTGCGTCGCTCTGGGGCCTGTTCTGGGTGGTACTGCTGACCGTCGTCGGCCTTGCCGTCGGCGCCCGCACCTTCCGGAAGGAATCCGCCTGACCACTGCTGTTCACCACAGTGACGCCCGGCACGGTTAACCTTCCGGGTGTGCGTGCACTCTCGCCCCTCGCCCGGGGGCTGATCGGATCCAGCCTCGTCGCGCTCGGCAGCCTCGTCACATCCGTGGTTCCGGCCTCGTCGTGGGTCGCCGTACTGCCGATTGCCAGCGACCTGCGGGCAACGCTGCCTGGCCGGATGACCGGGCTGACTCTGATGGTCGCCGGACTCGGCCTGATGGTCTGGGCCTGGCTGCTAGTCGGCAAGGAGGTACTGGCCGGGGTTCGGCATCGCCTGCTCCCGATGACCGCCGCCTGGAGCGCACCGCTGTTGCTGATGCCGCCGCTGTTCAGCCGGGACGCCTGGAGCTATGCAGCACAGGGCGCACTCGTTGCGCATGGCTACGACCCGTACAGCGTCGGCCCGGGCGTGCTTACTGGGCCCGTGGTCTCGGCGGTCGACCCGATGTGGTTATGGACGCCTGCACCTTACGGGCCACTGCCACTCGCGTACGGCGGGTTGGCGGCACGCCTGACGATGGATCCGTACTTGCTGATGCTGGCTCACAGGGCACTGGCGGTCCTGGGCTTCATCCTGATCGCTGCGGCCATCCCGAAACTGGCGACGGCCTGCCGGGTGAATCCGGAGGTTGCAACCTGGCTGGTGGTGGCCAACCCGGTACTGATCACGCATGGCCTCGGCGCAGCCCACAACGACGTACTGATGATCGGACTGGCTTGTTCCGCCTTTGCCTTGGCGTTGACCGGCCGGTGGGGAACAGCCGCGGTACTAGCCGGCGCGGCGGCCGCGGTGAAGTTGCCGGGCGGTCTGGTGGTAATCGCGATCGCTGCGGTGATGAGCCCGCTCGCCGGCCGGGCCCGGATCAGGCTTGCCAGTCTGGTGATCGCCGGTGCCATCGCGGTGCTGACGCTGGCCACTATCGGCGAACTAGCTGGTGTGGGCTCGGGCTGGCTGAGCGCACTCGGCGTACCCGGCCTGGTCCGGTCTCCACTGTCGATCGCCAACTTGATCGGCCTCGGCGCATCTGGCGTACTCCAGTGGCTCGGAGAGGACACTGCGGCCAAGCAAGCGCTGCAGATAGTCCGGCTGCTCGGCATCCTCGCGGCCGTCGGGCTGATCGCCGTACTCGGGCTGCGCTCATCGATCCACCAGGCCGCGCGGGCGGTCGGGATCGCTCTGCTGGCAGTAGTACTGCTCGGGCCGACTGCACACGACTGGTACTTCCTGTGGTGCCTGCCGTTCCTGGCCGTGGCCAGGCCAAGCCGCCGACTGAGTACGGCTTTGATAGGCGTCAGCATCATCCTCACCGTCGCGGCCCCGCTGAACTCATCCCTACGCGGCGCAGTGATCCCGATCCTCGTCACCACGTCGCTAGTGCTCGTAGTAGTCGGCACTCTCCTGGGCCGCCTCCGCACCCTCCAACCCGCCCCACCCGCCAAGCCCAGAGCGATCGCCCCCGTCAGCGGCTGAGCTCGGGACGAACCGCGAGCGTTGCCGGCACACGGCTGGTCTTTTCGATGTGCACGCGAAGGAGCGGCGAAATCCGCCCAGCAGTCTCGAGGAGTTCAGCGTAGGCAGCATCGAGGTTCCGATTGTGGATCGGTTCGTGATGAGCGATCCGGTTGCGCAAGAGGCGAAGATCGTTCAAGTCTGAATGGAGACGCGTCCGGCGAACAGAGCCGTCGAAGGCCCGTTGCAAACATGGTTGCCAGAGTCGACGGTTGTATTCGTTGGCGAGCAGCGACCACCAGAATCCGAGCATTAGTTCGGCAATCACTTTGCCGTGAATCTCCGGACGGCCATCTCGGTTCGCGTTGGCCCGAGCCGAATTGATCTTGCGACGCGTGGGCGGCGTCAGTCTCACTACGGGGTCGACATACCAGGCTTTGGTCGCCCCCCGTTCGGCCGACCAACGACCGAGTTGCTGGTCCATGGCATTACGTAGGCCGATCTCGACATAGTGGAGCGACTCGTAGAAGGCAGCACTGACCTGCGAGTTCCAGCCGTACAGCTCCAGTGCGGCCGCCGGATCACCGAACGTCGCATCGAGATAAGGCCTCAACCGCGACCGTGAGAGGAGGTCTTCGATGGACCAGGGCAGGCGTGACACTGTCGGTATTCCTGTTCATTAGTTGGCCGGTGTGGAGTTGATGACCTACGCTGGAGTCAACGAGCGCCCCGGGAATCACGGTGTACCGGCTTCGGCCAGGGAACCCCCCCGGGGCCTTTCCTTTGCCCCGACATGGGCCCAACGACGACAGAGCGTAACCATCACCGCCTGATCTCAGCGACTCAGCCGGCGCCAGATGTGGATAACTGGCTCCCCTGCCCTATCCGTGGGTCGCAACCTCGCGCTCCAGATCGACCGCTGGTCCCTCCCGCATCCGCGGACCCGGGCCTCGCGCAGGCCTCGCTTGCCCTAACCGCGCAGCCCACGCCCGCCCCACCCGCGACCACGCCCGCCCCACCGCCCGGCACCGACATTGCGGCTGAGGTCCGGCACCTGGCCAGGGGCACGCGCTACCCGCCGGGACACCCCGCACCGCCGCGCCGCGCAACCGGCCTCTTCGATCCGGGCACACGGGATGGCCGTAACCGACTGGAAACCGTCGGACCGGACTGCTCGCCGCTGCAGCCTGCCGGCGGCTTCACGACCCACGACGAACACCAGCTCGATCGCCGCGGCCTCAAGGAAGAAGCCGAATTCTGTATCGGGGATGACCGATATATAGATGATCGCCGATACAGATTTCCGGCTGTCCTGACTGGTCCATGGGCCACCTCCAGCCCGCGACGACCCCGCCGGCGACCGCCGAGGGTGACCATGACCACGGCGATCAGGGCATCAGATGAGCGCGGAACCCGAACGCAACTCGGATGATCAGGCAGACCCTGGCGTTGGATCCGGGAGACCACGCAGACCCTTGGCGTTGGATTCGGGTGAACATCTTGGCGTCGACCCACTCGACACGGCCAATGAACAGTCCATGCTCGACCGCGGCAACCGATCGAGGCACGCCCCTCCACCACGATGCGCCCCTTACAGACGGATCGAGGCACGCTCCTCCACGACACGCCATTACAGCTCGACAAAGACCGCGATCCCCCAGCGCCGCACCCACCTAATCCAGAGTCTCGACAGCGCCAACGGCCGCGTCGCAAGGCAGCCGGAACACCACACATGCGCCACCAGCAGCCGCTCCCCCTCCACGAACTCGATCTCCCCGACCACAGCCCACCCGATCCGAGCAGGCTCCGCCATAAGAGCCAGCGTTCCGCACCTCGGCCTCCTGTTCCTCAACAGCTCAGAAACCTCGACAGGCAACGGCAAGCTCACATTCAGGCACACTCAAGCACCCACGGGAGAGTCAGAAGAGCCGGATAACTCCAGCGTCGTTTACGACTGGCTGAGGGCTTCGGCGACTGCGGCGGCTAGGTGGGCGTGGAGGTCGCGGTGGGTTGTGCGGTCGACCCGGACCTCTACTACGTCTATGCCGGCCACTGTCCGATCGACGGCAGCACGGAGTTCGTCCTGCGTCTCTACCCGCTTGTAGGGGGTACCGGTGGCTGCGCACAGCGCGGCGAGATCTACGCCGTGGGGTGTCCCGAAAACGCGCTCGAAGTGTTCGGCATGCTCGCCGGCACCCTGCTCCAGTAACGAGAAGATGCCACCACCGTCATCGTTGATCACCACGATGCGCAGGTCTGGCCGGGGCTCGGCCGGGCCGAGCACCAGCCCGTTCGAGTCGTGCAGGAAGGCCAGGTCACCTAGCAGTGCGTACGTCGCTCCGCCGTTGGCCAGGGCGGCACCGACAGCGGTCGACAGGGTGCCATCGATTCCCGCCAGACCGCGGTTGGCCACGGTACGGATAGGCACCACCGGCGCCAGGTCCAGATCGCGGACCGGGTTCGACGACGCGACCACCAGCATCCCGTCGGCACCGATCGACTCGCCCACGATCGCAGCGATCGCCGGTCCTGTCAGCCCTTCGGCCAGTACCTTGTCGATCGCAGGCCGGGCCAGCTCGGCCGCGTGCTGCCAGCGGGCCAGCCAGTCAGTGTCGTCTGTACCAGTCACCTCCAGGCCGGCGACAACTTGGGCGGCACGGTGGCCGGCATCGGGCCAGAGCCCGGTCGGCGCTACAACTACTACCTCAACGTCGGCTCTCGACAGAAGCTTAGAGATCGGCCGGGACAGCGTTGGGTGCCCGAACACCAGCACCCGTTCGATCTCCCCCACCAAGTCGGATGCCCCCAGCAACAACCGGTACGCCGAGATGACGGATGCCCCGATGCGGGACCGGCTGGACGGCTCGGCGAACAACGGCCAACCACCCGCCTCAGCTGCCAGCCGGGCCGCCTGCGACGCACCATCTCCGGCCACCACCACGGTCTTCGGCCCCGGCGCCACTGCCGACGGTTGCGCCGCCACCGCATGCACGCTCGTCCAGGGTCCGCTCCTGCCTGTCAGCGGCTCCGGCCAGTCGCCGTCAGCTTCAGTAGGCACTAGTGGCTCGACCAGCGCACAGTTGAGCTGCACTGGGCCCGGGTCGGCTGTCCTTGCGCCGACTGCCACGGAGACGGCCCGGGCGACCTGCGACCGCCAGTAGGCCACTTGCCCGAGCTGCTTGGTCGGCGTACCGAACTCGTGGAACAGCCGGACGGCTCCGCCGAACACCTTGACTTGGTCGGTGGTCTGGTTGGCACCAGCTCCCCGCAGCTCCGGCGGACGGTCCGCGCTGAGCACGATCAGCGGCAGCCCGCTGTGCGAGGCCTCCAGTACCGCCGGGTGCAGGTTCACCACCGCCGTACCGGATGTCGTCACCACCGGCACCGGCAGCCCTGTCCCCCGGATCAATCCGATCGCCAGGAACCCGGCCGTGCGCTCGTCGATCCGCACGTGCAGCCTGAGCCGCCCCTCCCGATCGGCCGCCGCCAGCGCCAACGCCAACGGCGCACTCCGCGACCCCGGCGCCAGTACGGCTTCCCTGACACCTGATCGGATCAGCTCATCCACAACCACCGTCGCGAACGCCGTCGACGGATTCATTTCCGCCTGCGTTTGGGCTGAGGAAAGCGTGGACCGGGCCCGTATCGCACCGCAGTACCTCTCTTCTGCTCGGAGATTCGAATTGACTCCACCTCAAAGGATGATCAAAGGATGTCACCTGACCAACCTCTCGACCCGAGCAAGCCGGGCCTCCCAGGTAGCGGTTGTCACCGAGTTGGCCGTGGCAGCAGCCAACGCCACCGGGGCAGGTTGCGGGCGCACGACCCGCAGAATGCCGTCTACTGGCAGCAGCGGGTCTGCGACTACCTCGGACATGAACATGGAGACAGTGGCGAGGCCGCAGGCGTAAGGGAGTTCCGGCAGGGCTGCAGCTAGCGCTACGCCGGCAGCGATGCCTATGGATGTCTCCAGCGCTGACGAGACCACTACTGGCAAGCCGATCTGCTCGGCGATCTCCAAGCAGGCTCGGACGCCTCCGATCGGCTGGACCTTCAACACCGCAATATCGGCGGCTTCGAGTTTCCGGACCAGTAGTGGGTCTTCAGCCCGCCGGATGGACTCATCCGCAGCCACTAGTACTTCGGTACGCCGCCGGACAACAGCGAGGTCGTGCACCGAGGCACAGGGTTGCTCGACATACTCCAGGTCGAAGCGTGCCAACTCCTTGAGATTCCGCACGGCTTCATCCACCGACCAGCCGCCATTGGCGTCGATCCGCACCCGTCCACCCGGCCCGAGAGCGTCCCTCACTGCTTCCACCCGGGCTAAGTCGTCGGCCAGCGTCTGGCCCTGCTCCGCCACCTTGACCTTGGCAGTGCCACAACCAGACGCGCGCACGATCTCCGCAGATCTAGCAGGATCGATCGCCGGCACCGTGCAGTTCACCGGTACGGCGTCCCGCACTGGCGCGGGCCATCCGTCGTTAGCGGCCTCGCGGGCAGCCCGGAGCCACGGCACACAGGTGGCGTCGTCGTAGTCGAGGAACGGGCTCCACTCGGCCCAACCGGCCGGGCCCTCGAAAAGCATCCCCTCGCGCACGGTGATGCCGCGGAACTTGTTCTTCAGGCCGACCGAGTAGGTGATCACCGGGCATCCTCAAGCAGCCGCTGCCGGTCGACCTTGCCCGACGCAAGCATCGGTAGGGCTTCCAACTCGACCACCTCGCGTGGAGCCCAGGTACGCGGCAGCACCTCGGCGACGAAGTCCCGGAGTTCGTTCCGGTCGGGCCTACCGACGACGAAGGCGACGACTCGACTGCCCCACTCGGCGTCGGGCACGCCCAGCACCACAGCGTCGTCCACCTTCGGGTGTTCGAGCAGGCGGGCCTGGACCGCGGGCAGCGTGATGTTGACCCCGCCAGAGATGACCACGTCGTCCACGCGGCCGATCACCTGCAGCCGTCCATCGACGATGCGGCCGCGGTCCTGGGTCCGGAACCAGCCGTCGCGGAGCACCTCCGCGGTGAGCTCGGGCTGCAAGCGATAGCCGGAGAACAACGTCGGCCCACTGATCAGGATCCGCCCGTCATCGAGGCGTAGGTCGGTCCCGTCCAGCGGCTGGCCGGCGTACACGCAGCCACTGCCGGTCTCGGTCATCCCGTACGCCGGGACCGCGGAGACGCCGGCCGATCGCGCCCTCGCCTTCAGGTCAGACGGCATGGCGGCACCGCCGATCACGATCGCATCGAACGACCTGAGCGCCTCGGCCTCGGAGTCGAGCAGACGGGCCAACTGGGTGGGCACCATCGCGGTGTAGCGGCGGGCCGCGGTCATGGCAGCAGCTGCTGCGCTGAAGGTGCCATGGTCCGCGACGACGACCGGGGTGATACCGGCCAGCACCGACCGAGTGAGCACCTGCAGCCCACCGACGAAGTACGGGGCCATCGGCAGCATCCACTGACCGGGCCCGCCGAGCCGATCATGGGTGGCAGTTGCCGAGGCGATCAGGGCCGATCGGGAGAGCAGTACGCCCTTCGGTTCGCCCGAGGAACCGGAGGTGGTCAGTACAACCGCGCAGTCATCTCGCTCGAGGGGCTCGTCGGGTGCAGCGGCCTGTCTTACCCGCTCGGCCTGGGCCGGATCACTCGGCACCAGCGCGAACGGCGTACCAGACCCGTCCAGAACGGCGGTCAGCGCAGACAGCGCGGCATCGGGGGTGGCAGGGACCAGCCGCAAGGTAGACATGACCCTCCGAGCGTACGGCGCAGGTTGGCTGACAGAATCCCGGGTCATGGCCACCCCTGCCCAGTGGATTGAAGGTGCCCGCCCGCGCACCTTGCCCGCCGCGATCTCGCCTGTCGTCGTCGGCACCGGTGCTGCTGCCTACCTGGGCGGCTTCGTCTGGTGGAAGGCGCTGCTGGCTCTCGGCGTCGGACTCGCCCTGCAGATCGGCGTGAACTACGCCAACGACTACTCGGACGGTGTCCGCGGTACTGACGAGAACCGGGTCGGGCCGCTCCGGCTGGTCGGGTCGAAGGTGGCGAGCCCACGCCAGGTGAAGACGGCTGCCTTCACGTGCTTCGGGATCGGCGGCGTACTTGGACTGGTGCTCTGCGCAACTTCCAACTGGTGGCTGCTGGTGGCAGGGGCCGCCTCCTTGCTCGCGGCTTGGTTCTACACCGGCGGCAAGAGGCCGTACGGGTACCGGGCTCTCGGCGAGGTCAGTGTCTTCCTGTTCTTCGGACTAGTCGCTGTCCTCGGTACTACCTACGTACAGGCCGGGCGGCTGCATTGGACGGCTATCGCCGGGGCGGTTGGCATCGGCGCCATCGCCTGCGCCTTGCTGGTCGCCAACAACCTGCGGGACATCCCGACCGACAGTGTCACCGGCAAGCGCACCCTGGCCGTCGTACTGGGCGCCAGCAACTCCCGGAGGCTGTACGCCGCGCTGATCGCGCTTGCGTTCATCCTGGCGGTGCTGGCCACGCTGGCCACGCCGTGGGCCCTCCTCGGGTTGATCGCGCTGCCGCTGGGCGTCCGCGCCGTACGAGTAGTAATGAGCGACGCGGTGGGACCGGCGCTGATCCCGGTCCTGAAAGACACCGGGCTGACAGAGCTCATGTACGCCGTGGGCCTTGCGGTGGGATTGGCCCTAGGCAACTAAGGGGGCGAGTAGGGGTGCCAGCCGCTAGGCCGGTTCGCGCCAGCTGCCGGTGGACTCGAAGCGCTTGAGCGTGTCCAGGTAGGGCTCGATGTCGATGCCGTGCCCCTTCAGCCAGCCGTCGTCGTAGTAGGTGTTGCCGTACCGCTCGCCGCCGTCGCACAGCAGCGTCACGATGCTGCCCTCCACCCGGGTACGACGCATCTCCGCCGCCAGCCGCAGGGAGCCCCACAGGTTGGTCCCGGTGGAGCCGCCGACCAGCCTGCCGGTGACCCTCGAGCAGAACCGCATCGCCGCTATCGATGCGGCATCCGGTACGGCGATCATCCGGTCCACCACGCCGAGCACGAATGACGGCTCTACCCGGGGCCGGCCGATCCCCTCGATCCGGGACGGCCGGCCGGTGGCGAAGTCGCCGTCGCCGGACTCGAATGCCGGGAAGAACGCCGAGTTCTCCGGGTCCACCACGGCCACGGAGGTCTCGTGCCGCTGGTAGCGCACGTACCGCCCGATCGTGGCCGAGGTGCCACCCGTGCCCGCGCCGACCACGATCCAGCTCGGCACCGGGTGCTGTTCCAGCGCCATCTGCTCGAAGATCGACTCGGCGATGTTGTTGTTGCCACGCCAGTCGGTGGCCCGCTCGGCGTACGTGAACTGGTCCATGTAGTGCCCGCCGGTCTCCTCGGCCAGCCGCTTGGCCTCGCCGTAGATCTGCGCGGAGCGCTCCACGAAGTGGCAACGACCGCCGTGGAACTCGATCAGTTCGACCTTCTCCTTGCTGGTCGAAACCGGCATCACCGCCACGAACGGCAGCCCGAGCAGCCGGGCGAAGTACGCCTCGCTGACTGCGGTGGACCCGCTGGACGCCTCGATGACCGTCGTACCTTCCTTGATCCAGCCGTTGCAGAGCGCGTAGAGGAACAGCGAGCGGGCCAGCCGGTGCTTGAGCGAACCGGTCGGGTGGACGGACTCATCCTTCAGGTAGAGGTCGACCCCGAGGACCGACGGCATCGGGAACACGTGCAGGTGCGTGTCGGCACTGCGGTTCGCGTCCGCATCGACCACCCGGATCGCCTCGGACACCCAGGCCCGGTCCTTGTCGTTACGGTGATCCACCTCGCGACACCGCTGGGGCAAGCTGTCGGCCCCGTTTACCTCACTCATGGGGGTCAGGCTAGCCGCAGTCCACCACCGGACCCCGGGGCGAGTTACTTTGGAGCGACGATCGCCGACCAGTGGGGGAATGATGACCGACTACGACGAGCGGCCGACCCGGCCCCGGGTTACGCTCACCGACATCAGCTCGCGTGCCTGGGAGCACCCGGCCGACCGCGGTGCCCTGGTCGCGCTCCGGCAGCTGAAGGGTTTCGACTTCTTGCTGCGGAAGATGTCCGGCATGATCAACGAGCGCGCCTTCCGGCTGCAGTTCCTCGGCGCGGCGATCCGGGTGGACGAGCGGCAGTTCCCCAGGATCCACCGCCTCTATACCGAGGCGGGCACCACCCTGGACGTGCGTGAGCTGCCGGAACTATTCGTCATCAACAACCCGCTTTGGAACGCGGTCACGATCGGCATGGACAAGCCATTCATCGTGCTGAACAGCGCCCTGCTGCAGGGTCTGGACGATGAGGAGACTCGGTTCGTCCTCGGGCACGAACTCGGGCACGCGCAGAGCGGTCACGCTCTGTACCAGTCCTTGCTGCTCTGGCTGATGCGCCTAAGCGGAGCTTTGAACTGGATGCCGCTCGGCGCCCTCGGCCTGCGCGCCATCGTCGCCGCCCTGCATGAGTGGTCCCGCAAGGCCGAGCTGTCCGGCGACCGCGCCGGGCTGCTAGCCGTGCAGGACCCGGCCGTCCCGTTGCGGGTGCAGATGAAACTTGCCAGCGGCGGCCAACTCGGTGAGCTCGACACCACCGCCTTCCTCGCACAGGGCACCGAGTACGAGAGCGCCGGCGACCTCCGGGACAGTGTGCTGAAGCTGCTGCTGCTCGAGGCGCAAACCCACCCGATGGCCGTCATCCGGGCGCATGAGCTGCGCCGCTGGGTGGACGAGGGCGAATACACCACGACCGTCTCCGGCGACTACCCAAAGCGCCAGGACGACGACAACGCCTCGATGTCGCAGGAGGCGAAGAACGCGGCCAAGTCCTACTCGGACGCGTTCAGCCGGTCCCAGGACCCGCTGGCCAAACTGATCCGAGACCTCGGCGACGGCCTCGGCGGCGTACGGGACTGGGTCTCCTCCAAGTTCCCGCCCCGCTAGTGTCCCGACTCAGGAGGCTAGCCTGAGCATGTGTCTGACGAGGCTGCATCGCCGACCTGGATGGATCGGCGGACGCTTTGGGGCCGGGGCATCGCCGCCCCGGTGCGAGCGTTCCTGCGGACCGAGTCAGGCAGCTCCGGGGTCCTGGTCGCGGCGATCCTGGCAGCGCTGATCTGGTCGAACGTCGACGCCACCTCGTACGACGCCGTCTGGCGCACGGAGTTCTCCCTCCGCCTCGGCAGTGCGGGCGTGGGCCTGGATCTGCGCACCTGGATCAACAGCGGCCTGATGACCCTGTTCTTCCTGGTGGTCGGCCTGGAAGCACGCCGCGAGTTCGACCTGGGCGAATTGCGGGACCGGAGCAGGTTCGTGCTGCCTTGCGTCGCCGGACTCGGCGGCATGCTGCTTCCAGTGCTGATCTACTTGGCTGTGAACCGGGGCGGCGCCGGCGCACACGGCTGGGGCGTGGCGATGTCGACCGACACGGCCCTCGCGCTCGGGCTGTTGGCACTCTTCGGCCGCCGGGTGCCGGACCGGATGCGGGTGTTCCTCCTGACGGTGTCCGTGGTGGACGACCTGGTGGCGCTGGCCGTGATCGTTGTCGTCTACAGCGTGCACATCGACGTGCTGGCCCTCGGCATCGCGATCGCCGCCTTCGCCTTGCTGGTCTTGGCCGTCAGGTTGCAGATGCGATACAGCCTGGTTTTCGTCGGTCTCGGTGTCGTCACCTGGGCCGCGTTGCTGGAGAGCGGCGTCGACCCGGTGGTCGCCGGGCTCGCGATCGGCCTGACGGCATCGGCCTACTCGCCGGCTCGCGGGGACCTCGAGCAAGCTACCTGGTTGTTCAGGCTGTTCCGTGAGCAACCGACCCCGGAACTCGCCCGGTCGGCCACTGCCGGTCTGACCTCGACGCTGTCGCCCAACGAGAGAATGCAGCACTTCTACCACCCGTGGACCAGCTACGTCATCGTTCCGCTGTTCGGTCTGGCGAATGTCGGCCTCGCCGTCGACGGCAGTTTCCTCGCCCACGCGTACCGCTCTCCGGTCACCATCGGGATCATCGCCGGCTACGTGGCCGGAAAGCCCATCGGCATCGTCGGTATGTCGTGGCTGGTGGCCAAGCTGAGCGGCGGACGGATCCGCCCGCAGGTGGGCTGGGCGTCGGTCACCGTCAGCGGCATGATCGCCATCGGCTTCACCGTGTCCCTGCTGATCGCCACCCTGGCCTTCCAGGGCCCGGAGCTCCAGCAGGCGAAACTCGGCCTGCTCTCCGCCGCCGTCCTCGCGTCGGTGCTCGCCTGGACGGTCTTCCACATCACCGCGTTGATGCCACCCCGTCGCCGGGCGGTTGCGCTGCTCGGCGACGCAGATGTACTGGTGGATCTGACCGTTCCGGTCGACCCCGCCCGCGATCACATCCGCGGCCCGGCGACCGCCTCCGTGACAATCGTCGAGTGCGGCGACTTCGAATGCCCCAACTGCGGCCAGGCCGAACCCGTCGTACGGGACCTGTTGACCGATGACGACATCCGGTACGTATGGCGGCATCTGCCGCTCACCGACGTCCATCCGCAGGCAGAACTGGCAGCCGAGGCATCCGAGGCTGCGGGGGCGCAAGGCAAGTTCTGGGAAATGCACGATCTGCTGCTGGCCAGGCAGGACAGGCTGCGGGCCACTGATCTGCTGCAGTACGCCGATGAACTAGGGCTGGACCGCGATCAGTTTCATGACCAGCTCAAGCGGCACGTCTTCGCGGGCCGGGTCGCCCGGGACGTCGAGTCGGCAGACCTCAGCGGCGTGTCCGGCACGCCCACCTTCTTCATCAACGGGCAGCGGCACTACGGCGCCTACGACATCCAGACGCTGGCCGCTGCGGTCAAGACCGCGCGCATCCGGGCCAAAATCGGAGCGGCCACCAACCTGGCCTGACCCCGGGCAGCACGAAGGGCCACAACCCCCGCCCGGGGTGCGGCCCTTCGAGACCTCACCAGCCTACGTGCTGGCCGGGAAGGTTCAAGCTTGGTGAGGTCAGCCGACGTGCACGCCGCCGGGCTGGCCGTCATTGGCCAGGTCGTCGTGCTTGACCGACAGGCCGATCACGGTGACGATGGCGGCGCCCAGGACGATCAACCCCGACACCAGGAACGCCCGGGTGAAACCGTGCGTGGTCGCGACTGCCTGGAACTGGCCCTGCAGTTGCTTGACCTGATCCGGCGACTGCCCGGACTGCGCGGCCTTGGCGAGACCTGGAGCAAGTTCGGCGAACTTGTCCTTGATCGCGGTGGTGGAGACCGTGCCGAGCAGAGCCAGGCCGATCGCGCCACCGATCTGCTGGACCGTGTTCAGCACCGCCGAGCCGACACCGGAGTCCTCGTTGGCGACACCACTGACAGCGGTCAGGGTGAGCGGCACGAAGATCAGACCCATGCCGAACGACAGCAGAATGATGAACGGAAGCAGGTGGGTCCAGTACGTCGAGTCCACCTGGAGCTGGTTGAAGCCGAACATGCCGCCGGCAACCAGAACAGCACCCGCGCCCGAGATCCAGCGCGGATCGATCCGCGAGATCAGCGCCGACGCGACCTGCGCGGCGATGACGATGCCGAAGCTGAAAGGCAGGAATGCGAACCCGGTCTTCAGCGCGCTGTAACCCATGATGTTCTGGATGAAGATGCCCAGGAAGTAGAACATCGAGAACATCGCCGCGCCGACGATCAGCATCACGAAGAAGCTGACGCCTCGGGTGCGGTTCGCCAGAATCCGGAACGGCATCAGGGCGTGCCGCGACCGGGCCTCGATGCTCAGGAAGAGGCCGATCAGGATCACGCCGGCCGCGATCAAGGCGATCGTTGTCGCGTCGCCCCAGCCGCTCTGCGCGGCGTGCGTCAGACCATAGACGAGCGACGTGAGACCGACGGTTCCGGTGATCGCCCCCGGCAGGTCGAACTTGCCTGCCTGACGGGCCGACTCACCCAGGAAGCGGATCGCCAGCACAGCCACGATCAGGCCGATCGGGGTGTTGATGAAGAAGGTCCAGCGCCAGGACGCCTCGGTCAGTGCACCACCGAGGATCAGCCCGACGGCAGCACCCGCACCCGACATGGCGGCGTACACGCCCATCGCGCGGTTGCGCTCCTTGCCGGCCGGGAAGGTGGTGGTGATCAGCGCGAGCGCGTTCGGCGAGGCCGCCGCGGCTGCCAGGCCCTGCAGGATCCGGCTGGCGAGCAGCAGCGACTCGTTCTGCGCGATACCACCGAGGAAGGAGGCGACGCCGAACAGCACGACGCCGAACATGAACACCTTGCGGCGGCCGAGGATGTCCCCGATCCGGCCGCCGAGCAGCAGCAGTCCGCCGAAGGCCAGCCCATAGGCGTTGACCACCCACGGCAGCGAGGCGTTGCTGAACCCGAGATCTGTCTGGATGTGCGGCAACGCGATGTTGACGATGGTGCCGTCGAGCACCACCATCAACTGCGCCATGCAGATCAGCGCAAGCGCGATGCCGAGATGGCGGTGGCCGTGCCCGTTGCCCTCCGGCTCGGCCTCGATGTCGACCCGCCTCTGTTCAGGCGGGTCGGCCTTGATGACGTCTTCAGGCATGCTGAATGAATCCCCTCTTGGTCTTCTGGCTTGGTCTGGTCTGCCGGCCTTCTACCGGTCAGACGGCCCGCGACCCCCGCGCCGCGGGCAGGATCACGTGATCGATGACCCGGACGACGAGTTCGTCGGTGGGTTCGATCCCGAGGATGAAGGCGTGGTGGATGATCACTGCGGGCAGGGTGCGCGCGAGCATTTCGATGTCCAGGTCGGCGGCGATCTCGCCGCGCTGTACGGCTTGCTCGTAGACCTTGTTGGCAACGGCGATCCGGGGCGCGAGGAAGCGCTCCCGGAAGGCCGTCTGCAGGTCGGCGTCGCGATGCAGCGCGGTCAGCAGACCTGCCATCACCGACATGGGCATCTCGGAGGTGAAGCCGCCCTCCACGCAGGACAGCGCGATCAGATCGCCGCGCAGGCTGCCGGTGTCGACATCCTCCGGCACCGGGCAAGCCCCCTTCGCCCGGCTGATCGCGTCGACGACCAGCTCGGCCTTGGTGGACCAGCGCCGGTACAGCGTCGCCTTACTGGCCTTGGCGGCCGTCGCCACCGCGTCCATCGTCAGCCGGTCGTAGCCGAGCTCAGCCACCACCTCGACGGTCGCATCGAGGATCTCGTCCTCGCGACTGCCCTCGACCCGGGGCCGCTGGCGCGGTCCGGCTACGGCCCTGTTTATCATGATTTGTTGATCACCCTGCGTAGCTGCATTATCGCGATAGAACGAAACTGTTTCGTTCCATCAGCACACTACGAGGGCACATCAGGGCGTGGCAAACGAATTAGGCCGACTGGCCGAGGTGTTCTCCGTCACTCTCCGTACCAGTGCGCCACTGGTACGGCGGCAGCCCGGGACGACGGTTAGTCGTCGTCCTCGGCGCGGCGGGCGGCTTCGATCCGCTGCGACATCCGGCTGGCCCGTCGCTCGATCGTCCCGGCGAGCCGGTCCCGGGCAGCGCGAAGCACGAAGACCGACAGGATCGACGACAAGATCAGCGCCAGTAGCAACACCGGCCAGATATTCAGCCAGTTCTGGAACGCGACCCACAGGATGCCGAAGCAGGCCGCGAAGAGCAGCAGCCGCAGCCCGGTGTAGACCGCGAACTCCTTCATTTCAGATCCCGGCGTACGAATGCATGCCAGAAACCAGCAGGTTCACCACGACGAAGTCGAAGATGAAGACGAACCAGCCGACGATCGCGATCTTTGCCGCACGACTGCCACGCCAGCCGGCCGTGGCCCGGGCGTGCAGGTAGGCGGCGTACACGACCCAGGTGACCAGCGCCCAGACCTCCTTGGGATCCCAGCCCCAGTACCGGCCCCAGGCGTACTCCGCCCAGATCGGCCCGGCGACCAGTACGCCGAAGGTCCACAGCGGGAACGCGAACGCCAGCACCTTGTAGGCGGTGCCGTCCATCGCCTCCGAGCTGGGCAGCCGACGCAGCGACTCCGGCATCGCGGCGCCACCTTCCAGCACCCGGCGCTCGGCCTTGGACTTCACCAAATACAAGACCGACACCAGCCCCCCGATGGTGAAGGCACCACCGGAGATCGCCGCCGCCGATACGTGGATCACCAGCCAGTACGAGTGCAGCGCGGGCACCAGCGGACCGGCGGGCGTGTACAGCGTCAGCGTCGCGAGCCCGAGAACCGCGGCGAGAACCACGGTGACGCCCAGTCCGATCCATTGCACCTTGTAGCGGTGCACGCAAAGCAGATAGACCACAGCGACGGCCAGCGAAGTCGTGATCGAGAACTCGTACATGTTGCCCCACGGCACCCGGCCGGCGGCAAGACCGCGAGTGACCACCCCGACCAGATGCAACACAAAGGCAAGGTAGGTAAGCAGCAGCCCGATCCTGCTCGCCGCTTCAGACTTCGAGGCACCCGTTGAGGGAGCATCCGCGCCTGATGCCGGTACGACGACCTCCGCGGCGCCGGCCGAGCCGGCAGCGACCAGCACGTTCGCCGGATCGGCCACGACGACGCGTTCGAGTGAGCGACTCATCGCCCACTCGAACGCGTGCGAGATCATCGCCAGTGCATAGATCACCGTCGCTGTCGGAATGACAAGGTTGGAGACTTGCGCGAAGGCCTCCGGGCTCATGGCTTCTCCTGCTTTCTCAAGGCTTGTGCGATGGCGTGGATCTCGTCGCCGAGGCCGCGCTCGGGTCCCCGGTCCAGGCCGGCGACCTCGACTACGGTACGCCCGTCCACCGTCCGTACTCGCACCCAGGTACGGCGGGGATGGATGAACAGCGAGCCCATCAGACCGAGGATGGCCAGCAGGATCCCGCCGAGTGCAAGGTCGAGCCCGGGTGTGTGGCTGACCTGTAGCTTCACCCAGCGGTCGTACGAGTCGAAGGTGATCGAGCCGCGGCCATCCGGCAGCGTGATGCTCTGCCCCGGCGCCAGCTGAAACCGCAGCTTGTCACCCTTGCCGTTGTCGAACTGAGTCAGCTTCGACTTGTCCAGCTGATACACCGATTGCGGCTTGCCTGTCTCGACCGCTGGCCGCCCGTAGTAGGCCGTCAGCACCAGGGCCGGGTTCAGGGCGTCGGGGAAGACCGAGTGCGGGCCGTTCTGGTCGATCACGGCGGTCGGCAGGAAGAACCCTTCGAAGCCGAGCTGAACCGGGCGGGCATCCGGGGCCTTCACCACGCCGAACGAGGAGAAGTTGGTGTCCTGCGGCAGGAATGGCGACGGTCCGGAGAACGCGACCTGGCCCTTGCCATCGCGCACCGTCACCCTCGGCGCGTAGCCGTGGCCGAGCAGGTGCACCTTGGTGCCGTCCACATCCAGCGGTTTGTTCACCTGCAGGTTGTAGGACTTCTCCGGGGAGTCCGGCGTCGCCTGGTAGGTGAGCGCGGCGTTGAAGTCGGTCGCCGCACCGCGTTGCGGGCCGGACGTCTGGAACTTGGCGGTGAAGCTCTTCACCGTCAGCGAGAACGGTGGCAGGTTGTCCGGGGTGAATGCCCGGCCCGGGCTGAAGTCGTCGTACTGCGCGATGGAGTTGGAGAACCCGTTGCCCACAACAACCAATACGGTGCCCCGGTAGCCGAACAGCGCGCCCCACGCCGCTCCGATCAGAGCCAGGATCAGTGAGAAGTGGAAGAGCAGGTTGCCGGCCTCACGGAGGTACCCGCGCTCGGCGCCGAGCGCACCGTCGTACGACTCGGTCCGGAAGCGGCGCCGGCGCAGCTCGGTGGACGCGGCGGCCAGCACTTCGGCCTCGGTCTCGTCGGTCTCGAACTGCTGGTGGCCGGACAGCCGGCTCAGGTTGCGCGGCGGCTTCGGCGGACGCGCCCGGACAGCCTTCAGGTAGACCTGCAGGCGCGGCACCACGCAACCGATCAGCGAGATGAACAGCAGTAGGTAGATCGCCGAGAACCAGGGCGACTTGAAGACGTCGAACAGGCCGAGGCGGTCGTACCAGGGAGCGAGCTTCGGGTGCGCCCGGTAGAAGTCGGAGACCTTGAGCGGATCGATCCCGGTCTGCGGGATCAATGAACCCGGCACAGCACCGAGAGCGAGAAGGAAGAGCAGTACGAGGGCTGTCTTCATCGAGGTCAGCTGGCGCCAGGTCCACCGCAGCCAGCCGAGCACCCCCAGCTCAGGTGGCGGGGCCGGCTCCGGCGGGGTGTCGACGCGGTCCTTGACCTCAGTCATCTCACACCGCCGACCCGAAGTTGCTGACCCATTGCCGCAGATCGGCGGTCACCGAATCCCACACTCCTGTCAACAGCAGTAGTCCCACGACGATCATCAGTACGCCGCCGACGCGGATCACCAGCAACTGGTGCCTACGGACCCAGGCCACCGCACCGAGCATCCGGCGGAACGCCAGCGCGGCCACGATGAACGGGATCCCCAGTCCCAGGCTGAACACCAGCGCCAGCACAGCGCCTCGGATCGAACTGCCCTCGGTCGCGGCCAGGTTCATCACCGTGCCCAGGGTCGGGCCGATGCACGGCGTCCAGCCGAATCCGAACAGTACGCCGAGCAGCGGCGCGGCGGCGATCCCGACAGCCGGCACCCGATGCACCCGGAGGTCGCGCTGCAGGAAGCCGAAGCCGCCGAGGAAGATCAGCCCGAGCACCACCGTGCCTGCCCCGAGGATCCGGGTGATCAGGGTCTGGTGCTCGAGCAGCGCGTTGCCGATGGCACCGAACAGCACACCGGTCAGGATGAAGACCGCGGAGAAGCCGGCCACGAACAGGCTGGTCCCGGCCAGCATCCGGCCGCGCCGGTTGCTACCCAGCTCGGCCGCGGACAGCCCGGTCACATAAGAGAGGTACCCGGGCAACAGCGGCACGACGCAGGGTGAGAAGAACGAGATCGCTCCGGCCACCACCGCGATCGGCACCGCCACCAGCATCGAGCCCGTCATCGACTGGGCGAACCATTCCCCCACTCAGGTCACCCTGCGTCCTGGACCATGCCGACGAGAGTCTGCGTGGTCACCTCTCCCAGCACCCGGGAAGCCACCTTGCCCTGCTTGTCGATCACCAGCGTGCTGGGGATGGATTGCGGCGAGATCTGCCCACGGAAGACCAGCAACTGCTTGCCGCTCGGATCGTAGATACTCGGGTAGCCGACGCCGAACTCCTGGACGAACTTCTGGGCCGGCACCTTGCTCAGGTCACGGGTGTTCAGCCCGACGAACTGCACCGAGGGGCCGAGCTGCTTCGAGGCGGCGACCAGATCCGGCGCCTCCTTCCGGCAGGGCGGGCACCATGAACCCCAGACATTCAGTACGACGACCTTGCCGGTGTGGTCGGACAGCTTCCACGATTTGCCGTCCAGGGTCTGGCCGCCGAACTGAGGTGCGGCCTGGCGGTCGCCGGCCGCGAAGGTGGACACTCGGTTGTTGCCGCTGACGAACCCGGTCTGGCCCTTCCGGTCCTGGCTCGCCTGCTGTCCGGAACTGCAGGCCGTCAGGGTGGCCAGTAGCGCCGCCGCCATCACCACAGAGATCACCGGCGTACGACGCATCACGCGCCGCCTACGAACTTCTTCGGGTTCTTGACCGGCAGCAGATCCTTCGCCGGCTCGGCGTACCCGACCGAGACGATGGACTCGCCGTGGAAGGTGAACGAGGTGAGGCTGGCCAGGCTGCACTGCCGCTTGCGCGGGTCGTGGGGCAGCCGGCGGCCCTCGATCGCGCAGCGAACGATCCAGATCGGCAGCTGGTGGGACACGATCAGCGCCTCGTGCCCGGCGGCCTTCTGCCGTGCGGTCTCGATCGCGTCCCGCATCCGCCGGACCAGTTGCTGGTACGGCTCACCCCAGGACGGCTTCAGCGGGTTCCGCAGCAACCACCAGGCGCTCGGGTTGCGCAGCGCCCCATCGCCGACGCCGAAATGCTTACCCTCGAACAGATTCGCCGCCTCGATCACCCGCTCGTCGATGTCCGGGGTCAGCCCGAGGGTCCTGGCGATCGGCTCCATCGTCTCCTGCGCCCGCTCCAGCGGTGAGGTGACCAGATGCACGATGTCCCGGCCGGCCACGTGCTCGGCGACCCGGTCGGCCATCTTGCGGCCGAGCTCGGACAAGTGGAAGTCGGGGATCCGGCCGTAGAGCACGCCGGTCGGGTTGTGCACCTCGCCGTGACGCATCAGGTGAACGACCGTCGTTTCGGTCACCGCAGCAGATCCCTTCAGTTCTTCACAGCCGCAGCCGCCCGGGCTGCCCCGGCCAATGCGGACTCGATCTGACCCAGAGCGTCGTCGTCGATCGCGGCACTCACGAACCAAGCCTCGAACGCGCTCGGCGCTAGATAGACGCCGGCGTCCAGCATGGCATGGAAGAAGGCGGCGAACCGGGGCAGCACCTGAGCCCCCGCCCCGGTGAAGTCCCGGATCTGCCGCGATCCTTCCGATGAGTCCACGAAGAAGACGCTGAAGAGGTTCCCGGCGGCCTGGATGACGTGCGGCACACCTTCCTTGTCCAGCGCGGTGCCGACCAGTCGCCGGATCGTTGCCGAGGTCTCGTCCAGCTTGCGGTAGACCTCATCCGTTGCCAGTCGCAACGTGGTCAGCCCAGCCGTGGTGGCGATCGGGTTCCCGGACAGCGTGCCGGCCTGGTAGACCGACCCCTCGGGCGACAGGTGCGACATCAACTCGGCCCGTCCGCCGAAGGCCGCCGCCGGGAAGCCACCGCCCATTACCTTGCCGAACGTCATCAGATCCGGCACCACCCCGTCGACGCCGTACCAACCGGAGCGGGTGATCCGGAACCCCGTCATGACCTCGTCGGAGATGAACAGCCCCCCGTGGTCCTGGCAGGTCTTCGCCAGGAACGCGTTGAACCCGTCCTTGGGCGGGACCACGCCCATGTTCCCGGGCGATGCCTCGGTGATCACCGCCGCGATCTGGTCGCCGTACGTCGCGAACGCCTCGGTGACCGCTGCCTGGTCGTTGTAAGGCAGCACGATCGTGTCGGCGGTCGTGGCCTCGGTGACCCCCGGGGTGCCAGGGATGCCGAAGGTGACGACGCCGGAGCCCGCCTGGGCCAACAGCGCGTCGACGTGCCCGTGGTAGCAACCGGCGAACTTCACGATCTTGGCCCGGCCGGTGACACCGCGGGCCAGCCGCAGGGCCGACATGGTCGCCTCAGTGCCGGACGAGACCAGCCGGACCTTCTCCACCGGCGTACGGGCGACGATCTCCTCGCCCAACTCCACCTCGGGCTGCGTCGGCGTCCCGTACGACGTACCGCGGCTGACCGCGGCCTGGACAGCGGCCGTCACTTCCGGGTGGGCATGCCCGAGCAGCATCGGGCCCCACGAGCAGACCAGGTCGACATAGGTATTGCCGTCGACATCGGTGATGTGACATCCATCACCCGAGGCCATGAAGCGGGGTACCCCGCCGACGGCACGGAACGCGCGGACCGGCGAGTTCACCCCACCGGGCGTCACCGCCGAGGCGCGGGCGAACAACGCGGCGGACTGAGCGGTGGCTTGATCTTTGGATGCTGCATCACTGGCTGCTGCGCTGAGATCTGACACAGCAGCCATTCTCCCCGACAGACCAGTGGCCCGAGTGGGCGGGGACGACCTATCGGAGCATGCAGGCGGGCAGGGGCTTCACAGGTGCGTTGTTACGCGTCAGTATAGGTACCCAGTGACCGCCCGTGCACTGTCCGCGTTCTTCGCGTAACCCACGCCGAGGACCGCCGTTAGTCCAAACACGACGGTCGCCTGGACCGACCAGAAGACGTGCCCGCAGCGTGGGGTGGGGGGCGTCGATGAGTCACGGAGGGGATCTTCGATGGCGAAGGCCAAGCGCCACGCCAGGAATGGCGGGTGGATGCAGATCGCGCCGCTCGTCCCGCTGGCGTTGTTCGCTAGCGCGTTCACCGTCAGCGCCGCCGACGACTCGGCTGTCGCGACCGCCGCGCTGGACCAGGGGATCTCCAGGGACAGCCCGGTCGTGGTGCCGAAGCAGGCCATCACAGAGCCGGCGAACATCCCAGTGCCCGGCTCCATCGGCAACGGCATCGACCGTGGCTCGCAGCCCACTCAGGTGGTGTCCGGGCTGTCCCGCAACGGTATCCCCGAGGCGGCTTTGAAGGCGTACTCCCGGGCCCAGCAGGTGATGTCACATGTGGACCCAGGCTGCCAGTTGCCGTGGACCCTCATCGCCGCGATCGGCCGGGTCGAGTCCAACCACGGGCGGCACGGCGGCAACATGCTGAACAGCTCCGGCGTCGCCGTTCCGGGCATCTACGGCCCCCGGCTCGATGGCATCAGCACGGCCAAGATCAACGACACGGATGCCGGGCAGTTCGACAACGACTCCGCGTTCGACCGGGCCGTCGGACCGATGCAGTTCATCCCTGGCACCTGGCGCGCGATGGGCGTCGACGGTGACGGCGACAGCGTCCGGAACCCGCAGGACATCGACGATGCGGCGATGTCGACCGCGGTCTACCTGTGCTCCGGCAACACCAACCTGTCGAACGCCGCCGACCTGAACCAGGCCGTCCTGCGATACAACCACTCCCAGTCGTACGTCGACCTGGTGATCAGCATCGCCAAGGCCTACGCGGCCGGTAGCTGGATCGCCGTCGGCAACGGCACCGAGAGCGACGACCAGGGTATCGACCACGCCGGCGGCAAGCTCGGCCCGGAAATCAATGCCCCGGCCGACCACGACCTCCCTGAAGCGGTCAGCCTGCCGGGCCGCCCCGGCACCGCCACGCCACGGCCGACGCCGACCACCCCGCAGGGCAAACCCAAGCCGACCAAGGACAAGCCCGGCACCCCGGGCCGCATCACCCCGGACAAGCCGACCACCGGCAAGCCTCCGACGACCAGGCCGACAACCCCGCCGCCGAACACACCGCCCGGAGTGGCAACGCTCCAAACGGCAGCCGGTCTCATCGTCGGCACGGTCGGCAGCACGGGCTCGGAGCTGACCAAGGCTGCGCAGTACTGCCAGTCCGAGATGTCCAAGGTGACCATCACCAACCCGACGCAGGCTCAGCTCCAGAATTGCGTGACCGCCTTCCAGACCGGTGGCACCGCGGCCGTCGATCAGGTGATCCGCAACCTGTTGTCCCTGCTCGGTTTGCTCGGCGTCCTCGGCGGCGGAGTTCTAGGCAGCTAGCCCCACAATCTGGCGCGCCCGCCCCCACCCCTCCCCTTGGGCGCGCCACTTGCGACGCCACGGAGCACCTCCCCCCGGCTCCGTGGCGTCGCCCCTTCTGTTCAAGCGTTTACTTGAAGTCCGTCGCTCGGGCTCGAACCTGCACCACAGCGGTAGCCGTCAGCGGCGCGCCAAGCTTCTCGATGGTCTGCGTGACGATTGCACGGCCCGACGGCCGACTGCGGGTTCAGGCGAAGCGCTTGGTGACCTGCTCGACCCGGCTGACCAGGTCCACGTCGTAGGCGACACCGGGCACATAGAAGATCATGTAGTCGGCACCGGCTTCCAGCGCTGCTTCCACCTTGAGGGCGATCTCGTCCTCGGTGGCGATGAGGGTGTCGTTGGAGAACTTCTCCCAGTTCATCGGACCGAGCGCCTTCTCGGTGGCCTTCTTCGGGTCGTCCCCGGCGTCGATCGGGAACACGTTCAAGCTGGTCGACTTGATGATCTCGTTGTAGTCACGACCGACGGTCTCGCAGTGACCCTTGAGGAGCGCCGCCTTCTCCTTGATCACCTCGGGGTTGCCGCCGCCGATGTTCGCCGCGTCGCCGTACTGGGCGACCAGCTTGAGGGTGACCTTCGGGCCGCCGCCACCGATCCACAGGGACGGGTGCGGCTTGCGGACACCCTTCGGCTCGTTGATCGGCTTGTCGATCGAGTAGTACTTGCCCTTGAAGACGGGCTCGTCCTCGGTCCACATCTTGTAGATGATCTCGGTGGCCTCGCGGAAGGCGCCCATCCGGTCCTTCAGCTCGGGCCACTCGTAGCCGTAGGCCTTCCACTCGTGCTCGTACCAGCCCGCGCCGATCCCGGCGTACAGGCGGCCGTTGCTGGCGACGTCCACGGTGGAGGCGATCTTGGCGTAGAGGGCGGGGTTGCGGTATCCGTTGCAGCCGACCATCTGGCCGATGTTCACACGCTTGGTGTCACGGGCCAGCGCGGCGGTGGCGGTCCAGCACTCGAAAGTGGACTCGGTGCTCGGCTCCGGCACGGTGTGGAAGTGGTCGAAGAGCCAGATGGAGTCCCAGGAGCCCTCGTCGGCAGCCTTGGCGACATTCGTCATCGCCTCCCACTGCTCGACCGGGTCGGCGATCCCGGCGAGGTCCATCTTCCAGCCCTGCGGTACAAAGATTCCGAAACGTGTGGTCATGCTCCCATCCTCCCCGGCGGTCGCTTAACCGGTCTAGTGATCTGCTCGCTGGATCAGTTCTCAATCAAACCGCCCCAGCTTCTTAATCCCCCGAACCAATCGTCGCGGCGGGGCGTCGTACCCGGCAGCGTGCCCCATCACACCAGGCGTGGCGCCAGGACGCGGGAGGGAACGACCATCGAGCCGACACAGGTTGACCCAGCCACTGACAAGTTCGACAGGCTGTTCGACGAGGCCGTGCCGTTGATCTCCAGCCAGCGACACCGCCGCGACTCGCCTCCGGTCGAGGGCGGCCGCTGGCCAGTCAGTGTGGTGCTCCGTCCGCCTGATGACAGTGAGCTCAGCCGGCGCCTCGACGCGCTCACCTCCGAAGCCGCCGTTCTGGCCGGCCCCGGGCACTGGCTCACTGGACGCGCCGGTTCCGCGCATCTCACCGTCCGCGCGCTGGAGACCTACAGGCAGGTGGTGGATCCGTCGGCCCCGGTGATCCAGCGGTATCGAGCCGCGCTGCGGGCGGCAGCCGACCGAACAGGTCCGGCGCTGATCCAGGTGACCGGACTGACGCTCACCGCCGGCTCGGTGATGGCATGCGCCTTTCCGCTCGACGCTCAGGCTGACCTCTTGATGGACCGGTTCGCCGAGGAGCTCGGCCCGGACGGCTGGTTCGAACACCCCCACGGCCGCCGCGACATCTGGTACCTGAACCTCGTCCACTTCACCAGCCACATCCCGTCCCCCCAACGCTTGATCGACTGGGTGGCGGAACGCCGGAGACTTGACGTGGGCCGGACAACCATCACCACCACCGAGCTGGTCCGCTTCCACTACTCCCCCGACATCAGCGGTCCTTTCATGCGTCCCCAACTCCTCGACAGCGTCAAGTTGCTCGGATCTTCCTGAGCTGCGGTTCATCGACGGAGGTCAGACCCTGGAGCCGAGGTGGCTCATATCTCACGAACGCCTCGATCGCCCGACCGATAGGCAACGGGTACCACCCGCCGACGAACGAGAAGCCGTTCCCACCAATGACGGCGCTGCCGTCACGTACTGCGTAGAGTTCTTTCAGCAACTGAGGCAGCGGGTGCCTGATCTCCCGCGTCGGTCGGGTCACAGCAGGACCTCAAGGGCAGCCCTCAGAGGTGTGGTAGCTCTGGGGAACTGGCGCGCCAACTCCAGGAGCTCACCAGGTTGACTTCCCCGTCGACGGAGCCAACGCCGGAGTGCCTGGTGGCCGAGCTCATGGCCTTCGGTGCCGCGGGTTCGAAACGCGTCGATGATGCTGCGTTCCGGCGTGTAGATGCCGATCGCTGTGCCGACGTCGATATCCATCGATTCCCGACCGAGATCGAATGTCGCCGGATCGAACCAGTGCCATTGGACCGGCGAATCGACAGCTGGACGTCGCGTACCCCTCGGGAGCGCAATGTCATTGGCGGCGGGTATCGCGTCCGACAAGCCGTGGCGAGCCAGCGCCGTGGCCAGACACAACGTGGCCCGAGGCGCTTTCTGCGCTGCCGCGATAAGACCAAGGTCGGCCGCGGGAGCATCCATACGCCGATAGAGCCCCCTCGCGAGCGGCTCGATGAGGCCATGGTCACGCATTGCGTAGAGCCTACGGTTGGACAGACCCGCAGCACGGGCCCTTGCGTAGGTGAAGGTATCCGGCAGATCAGCCGGCAATGCGCTGGCAGCCGCTCTGGTACCCATCGGACATCTGCCCTCCCCGGGAAGAAGTGTACACACAAATCATTTTCTGTAGACGCTTGTTTTCACAGCCGATTGCGGCAGGCGCCGGACCAGGACACTTGAGAGCGCTCCAGTTCCGGAACCGGCGAGGTATTGACCCGGGGACGGGGAGCGCTGAGCATCAGGCAACGCGTGCGTGAGGCTCGCGCAGCATCCTGAGGAGTCGCCCCCATGCCCAGGTGGCCAGCTTTCCGTCCGATCCGGCCCAGACGGCGTACTGCGTTAGTTACGACAGCGGCGTTGCTGACCGGGTTGTTGCCGCTGGGGGTGGCCTCGCAGGCGGCCGCGGACGACCCGGCACCGATCGTGCTGGCCTCGTTCGAGGGAGCGGAGCCGTTCGCCTCTCCGCCTAACGCCGGCATCTTCGGCTGGGGCAGCGACGGCGACGATCCGCCGACGATGGAACTGCAGACCCGTGCTGACGCGCCCCAAGGCGAGAAGGTCCTGCACGGCACGTACAACATCAGCGGGTACGGCGGGTTCAGCCACGACGTCACCTTCGACCAGAACCCTGGCGACTGGTCGGCGCACAAGGGCATCCGGTTCTGGTGGTACGGCCAGAACACCGCGCCGCTGCCGCCCGGTTCCGGCAAGCGGATCTTCTTCGAGATCAAGGACGGCGGCGCCAACGCCGAGGCGTCCGAGCTGTGGAACACCAGCTTCACCGACGACTGGCAGGGCTGGCACCTGGTCGAGATCCCCTTCACCGACCTGGTTTACCGCGGCGACTACCAACCCGTCGGGGGGATCGACCAGGTCCTCAACCTGACTCAGATGTGGGGCTACGCGTTCACAATGCCGGTCGGTACGCCGGGGGAGTTCGCGATCGACCAGGTGGAGGTCTACGGCAAGGCCGACCCTGCACTCAAGGCGAGTGTGGTCACCGACGCCGGGGTCTACCCGGTAAAGGAGGGTGGCACCGCGCAAGTGAAGATCTCGGTCGCTACCACTGGGAGCGCACCGCTGGAGGAGCCCGTCACGGTCGAGTACCGAACTGGCACGGGCACGGCCGGCGCAGACGACTATCTGCCCGTGTCCGGAGCCTTCACCTTCCCGGCCGGCACAGCCTCCGGTACGTCGCAGACCATCGCCGTGGTCACCCGCAAGGACCGTACGTCGGAGGTCGCCGAGACCATTCCACTGGAGCTCACCGTGACCGGAGCGAAGGCCCCGACGACCCAGCCGCAGGTGGTGATCAACGCGCACGACCTGCCGTATCTGAACAAGAGTCTCCCGGTGAAGACCCGGGTCAAGGACCTGCTGCAGCGGATGACGCTGGCGGAGAAGGTCGGCCAGATGACTCAGGCCGAGCGCAACGCACTCCGCTCGCGCACCGACATCGCGTCGTACGGGCTGGGATCGCTGCTGTCCGGCGGTGGTTCGGTACCAACGCCGAACACGCCCGCCGCCTGGGCCGCGATGATCGACAACTTCCAGCTGAACGCGCAGGCGACCCGGCTGCAGGTGCCACTGATCTACGGCGTCGACGCCGTGCACGGCCACAACAACGTGATCGGCGCGACGATCCTGCCGCACAACATCGGCATCGGCGCGACCCGCGACCCGGAGCTGTCCCGTCGCGCCGGCGCCGTCACCGCCACCGAAGTGCGTGCCACCGGCATCCCGTGGGACTTCGCGCCCTGCCTCTGCGTCACGCGTGACGATCGCTGGGGCCGCGCCTACGAGGCGTACGGCGAGGACCCGGCGCTGGTGAAGTCGATGGAAACCGTCATCGAGGGTATGCAGGGCAAGGCCGACGGGAGCCAACTCAAGCAGAACACCCACGTACTGGCGACCGCGAAGCACTACGTCGGCGACGGCGGTACGACGTACGGGTCGTCGACCACCGGCAGTTACAAGATCGACCAGGGCGTTACCGAGGTCACCCCGCAGCAGTTGGAGGCGATCCACCTCGACCCGTTCAAGACCGCGGTGGACCTCGGCGTCGGCACCGTGATGCCGTCGTACTCGAGCGTCGACATCATCGGCGACGATGCGGGGCCGGTGAAGATGCACGGCAACGCAGAGTTGATCAACGGCGTCCTGAAGCAGCGGATGGGCTTCGACGGGTTCGTGATCAGCGACTGGCAGGCGATCGACCAACTGCCTGGGGACTACCCGAGCGACGTCCGGACGTCGATCAATGCTGGGCTTGACATGATCATGGTCCCGAGCAACTACCAGGGCTTCACCCAGACGCTGACTGACGAGGTCACGGCGGGGCGGGTGCCGCTGGCGCGCGTCGATGACGCAGTCAGCCGGATCCTGACGCAGAAGTTCAAACTCGGCCTGTTCGAGCACCCGTACGCCGACACCGGCAACCTGAGCTCGATCGGTTCGGCGGAGCACCGGGCGGTCGCACGCGAGGCCGCGGCCAAGTCGCAGGTGCTGCTGAAGAACAACGGGAACGTGTTGCCGCTGGCATCGACCTCCAAGGTCTATGTTGCCGGCAGCAACGCGAACGACCTGGGCAACCAGATGGGCGGTTGGTCGATCACTTGGCAAGGTGCCTCCGGCAACACCACCACCGGTACGACGATCCTGGACGGGATCAAGCAGGTCGTACCCGATGCCACGTTCAGCCAGGACGCCTCGGCACCGTTGGAGGGACACGACGTCGGGGTCGTCGTGGTCGGCGAGAAGCCCTATGCCGAAGGGATTGGTGACGTCGGCAACGGTCACGACCTGTTGCTGACGGATGCGGACAAGGCAGCCGTCACGAAGGTGTGTGCGGCCATGAAGTGTGTCGTCCTGGTGATCTCCGGACGCCCGCAGGTGGTCGCTGATCAACTCAGTGAGATCGATGCGCTGGTGGCGTCGTGGCTGCCTGGCACCGAGGGCGCCGGCGTGGCGGATGTGCTGTTCGGCAAGCGTCCGTTCAGCGGCCGGCTGCCGGTGACCTGGCCGAAGTCGGAGGCGCAGCTGCCGATCAACGTCGGCGACGCGACGTACGACCCGCAGTATCCGTACGGCTGGGGGCTGACCACCCAGGCCGCAGCGCGGCAGAAGCTGACTGACACCAGGCAGGACCTGCTGCGCAAGGGAGCCCAGTCGCCGGACGTATTGGCCTCGGTGGTCTACCTCGACCAGGCGCTTCGAGTGAAGGACTGGTCGGGGCCGCAGGCAACCACTGCCCTGCAGTCGCTCGGCCAGGCCGGGAAGTCCCTGCAGCAGGCCAAGGTGGACTCGTTCGCGCATGACGACGCGGTGGTCGGTGCAGCCCGCTGGATCGCTCAGGACCAGATCGGCCAGAACCTCGACGAGGCCACCTCGAAGCTCACCTCCGATGCGGAACACCTGCTGCTCACGGGTGATCTCAGCAACGCGATCGCCAAGCTCACCGCGGCGTACAAGCTGCACTAGTACGCGCACAGCTCAGGAGGCCCGGTGCTTGGGTAGCTGTCCCAGCCCGCCAAATCTGATGAAAGCATGACGAGTTCTCCGCCGGTCGTGCGCTGGCGGAGGTTCCTGGCGAGCGGTTGTCCTACTGAGCGGGGTCGTGCTCCTGGATGTCGAGTGGCTCCAGGTCGTCGTCGTCCTCGGCGTCGTCAAGGTCGACGGGTTCGTAGCGGAAGGGGTAGCGCAGGGCATCATTGTGGTCCTTTGCCACATAGCGCGTGACTGACCAACTCGCTTGCTTTTACTTCCTGCTCGATCATCTTTTCGGGCAGTGCCGTGGTCTGAGAGATAACGATGCTGCGTTTCCCGTCCGGGGTGACACCGTCGCTGGTGATGAACCCGGCATCGCCGCCACCGTGGCTCCAGTATTCGCCGCCGCAGGCAAGCGGGCGCTTAACCAAACCTAAACCGTATTGCCCACCGGGCCATATCGCTTCAGTTTGCTCATCGATTTTGACCGTTTTCTTCATTTGATTCAGCTCCGCGGGCCGCAGCAGTTTACCGCCGAGCAATGCCCGATAGAACGTGTTCATATCGGCGGTAGTGGAGATTAAATTCTCCGTGTTATCACGGATTTCGGTGGTGTCGACGAACTCGTCTTTGCCAGCGAATACCGAGTAGGCGCGGGCGTGCGGGTTGGGCAGGGTGGTACTCCCGCCCGGCCATACCGAATGCCGCATGTGCAGTGGCTGGAAAATTCGACGTTCGATTTCGGCCTGCCAGCTGTTGCCAGTGATTTTTTCGATGATTGTCTCGGCAAGAAGGAAGTTCGTATTGGAATAGGCCCAACCCTCGCCGGGCTCGAAAGCGGGAGCCACCGCCATGGCCCGCTTTATCAACTCTTCTCGGGAGTAAACGTCGAATCGGTGTTCTAAGTATTGTTCTTTCGAATCAAAGCCTGGCTCGTCGTAGAGTAGTCCACTGGTGTTCTGCAGCAATTGGCGGATCGTGATTTCGCCGCCATCGATCTCGTGCCCTGCTCCGGTTCCCTTAACGACCCCTGGTAGATGCTTCTCCACGCTGTCTTCGAGGGACAACTTTCCTTCGCCGACCAGTTGAAGAACCACAGTGGCGACAATGGGCTTAGTGGCACTAGCAATCCGGAAGTATCCGTTGCGCGGCACCGGCCGTTTCTTTCCGACCTCGGCCACGCCACTGACGGCTACTGAGCTCCGACCCGTGCTGTCCACCGCGCGGGCCTGCGCTCCGCTGACGCCGAGCGCCGTAATCGCATCCAGGTCTCGCTGGAGGTCTGCCTTGCTATGGCCGGACGGTTGCGCTTCAGCCGGAACGCTAAACACCAAGGCCGCGATCAAAGCCGCAGCGGTGCCAGCCAACCAATAACGACGACCTATCGGGCGCCGATGCGCCTTATGAACAAACATAGATTCTCTCTTAATGTCGCGTTTGAAGTAACTTCAGTCCGGGGTTGGTTCCCCACGTCTGGCTCCTGGCTGTCGCGTACGCGCTACCACCCACCACAGACGCCCTCACCCCGTACACCGACACCTCGTCGGCAAGCGCCGGGCCCAGGAGGAGCGGTGGATGATCCCGCCGCTCCTCCTGGAATTGTTTCAGACGCCGGCGAACTCCCGCTGCGGCGGAGCCTGTACGGCTGAGGCTGCCGGGATCTTGCTTGGCCACCAGGCCTTGCGGCCGAGCAGGACCATGATGGACGGCAGGATGACGATTCGCACCAGGGTCGCGTCGACAAGTACGGCGATGGCGAGACCGATCCCCATCTGCTTCATCTCGATCATCCCCAGCGTGGCGAACACGGCGAAGACCGACACCATCACGGCCGCCGCGCTGGTCACCACACCCGCCGACTCGGTGACGCCCTCCCGCACGGCGTCCTTCGGCGTCAGCCCACGCTGGACGCCTTCACGGATCCGGCCGAGGACGAACACGTGGTAGTCCATCGACAGCCCGACCAGGATGACGAACAAGAACAGCGGGATCCACGACACCACGAATCCCGGCGAGGTGAAGTCCAGCAGACCCTCCGCCCAGGTGTGCTGGAACACCAGCGCCAGCACGCCGAAGCAAGCCGCCACCGAGGCCAGGTTGAGCAACGTGGTGACCAGAGCGATCGCCACGCTCCGGAAGGTAAGCGCCATCATCACCAGCGTCAGGCCGAGCACGAACGCGATCACCCAAGGCAACTGGTCGCTCTGGTGCTGCCCGTAGTCCATCGACTCGGCGAGGTCACCGCCTACCGCCCATGTTGCCCCCGACAACGATCCGACAGTCGCCGGCGCCAACACTGTGCGCAGCCGCTGCAGCGCATCCTTGGCCTCCTGGCTGCTGTCCGGGTGCGGCGAAGCAACCGTCAGCACCGCGGTGTCACCGGCCTTGCGAATCGGCTCACCTGGCATCGCTACGAGCCCGCCGGTCCGGACGGCATCGCGCTGCAGCTTCTCCAGCGCCTTCACCGCGGCCGCCGACTGGCCTGCCGATGCCCGTACGACGACGGCGTACGTCGTACCGCGGGACGGGAAGTTCTCCTGCAGGTGATTCATCGTACGAACCTCGGGAATGGTCTGCGGAAGGGTGTTCAGGCCGGCAGGCTCGCTCTTCATCCCCAGAGCCGGTACGCCGAGGGCTAGCACCACCACTGCCGCGAACGCCAGCGCGATCTTCGGGTATCGCAGCACTGGTGCGAGCACCCGACGGCTGATTCCGCCCGGCCCGATCCGCCGGTTCAGCCGCCAAAGCAGCGGCACACGAGGCCGGTCGACCCGGTGTCCGAGCTTGGCCAGCAGGGCCGGCAGCACGGTCAAGGAGCCGAGCACCGCGACCGCCACGACGACGATGGTCGCGGTTGCCATCGAGGAGAAGGTGGCGTCCTGGGCGACGTACAGACCAGCCATCGACACGATGACGGCCAGACCCGAGACGACCACCGAATGTCCAGAGGTGGCGGCTGCGATCTCGACCGCGTCCAGGGTGCCGTGTCCGCGACGGCGTTCCTCCCGTTCCCGCTTCAGGTAGAACAGCGAGTAGTCGACGCCGACCGCCATACCGATCAGCAGAACGACATTCGCCACCGATCCGCCGTCAGGGAAGAGATACGACAGCGGCGCATAGAACCCGAGCGCCGCGCCGACCGCTGAGAAGGCCAGCAGCACCGGAATGCCGGCCGCGATCAGGGCGCCGAAGGCCAGCAGCATCAGGATGAAGGTAATCGGCAGGCTGAGCTTCTCGGCCCGGGCCAGGTCTGAGCCGACCTGCTTCCAGATGCCGGCGTTCAGCGAAGCCTCGCCTGCCTGCTCGAGCGTCAGGTCGGGGTGCGCCCGCTGGACATCGGCGGTCACGTTCACCAGTTGCTCGACGTTGTCGGCGGCGTCGTCGGCGGTGCCCTTCAGCTCGATCGGGAGCAGAGCCGCCTTGCCGTTCTCCGCCCACACCGGCTGGCCCACACCATGGACCGCGGGCAGCGCGACCATCCGCTGGCGGAGCTCTCCGATCGCCTTCGTCGCCGCGGCTTTGTTCAGCGGCCCGTCGGGATCGGTGAGCAGAACGGTCTCGCTCGGCCGTTGCCCGAGTCCCGCCTGTTCGATGAGCTCGGCGGCCACCCCGGACTGGCCGACCCGGAAGTCCTTGTCCTGCGTCTGCTGCTTCGGTACGACGGCTGCCATCCCGACAGCGACCACGACGAGCAGCAGCCAGAGGCCGATCGCTCGCCAGGGATGGGTCGCACTCCACCGTGCCGCACGCACGGTCACTGATCCCCTGCTCATGCTGGTTGCCTCTCGCCGATCCCGCCCGGGCCACCTGCCCGCTCAGCCACGAGCATGGCTGGAAAGACGACCGACCTCAGGAGTGGCAAACCCCCACGGCTGGTGGGGTTAGGTCTACCCCGCGGTCTGTTCTGCGGTTGGCCTGGATCGCAGCCGACGGAGCATCCGCGCGTCCTCGAACCCCACGGCTCGCGCGGCCGCCTCCACCGTCGCGCCATGCCCGATCAGGTGCTCGGCCCGCTCGAGTCGCAGCAATTGCTGGTACCGCAGCGGGGTCAGACCCGTGGCGGCAGTGAAGATGCGGGTCAACGTCCGCTCGCTCACCCCGGCTCCCCTGGCCAAATCGGGCAACAGCAACCGGTCGGCGTACCGGCTGTCGATGACATCCTGCACCCGGTGCGCCAGGTCGCTGAGGTGGCCGCGGTGTCGCAACATCGCGCTCTCCTGCAGTTCGTCGCCGTTCCGCCTGGCATAAACGACCATCTCGCGAGCCACCCGGGCGGCTGCCTCGGCGCCGTGTTCCCCCGCGATCAAGTGGAGGGCGAGGTCGATCCCGCTGGCGATCCCGGCGGACGTGATCACCCGATCGTCCACGACATACAGGACGTCGCGGACGATGGTCGCCTTCGGGTAGCGCGCGGCCAGCTCGTCGGTCAGTTCGTGGTGCGTGGTGTATCGCCGACCATCCAGCAACCCGGCCGCGCCGAGTGCGTCGGCACCGGAACACACGCTCGCCAGGAAGCCGCCGCCAGCATGATGGCTACGCAGGCGCTGCTTGGTGGCGGGACCGATCGGTGGAGTCGGCAACAACCTGGGAGACCGCCACCCCGGTACGACGACGAGGTCGCCCGCGCCGAGCTCCGGCCAGTCCAGCTCGGCCCGGACCGGAATGCCTTGCGCGGTGGCGATCTCCTCCGTCTCAGCCACATAGGTCAGGTCGTACGGGTAGCCGAGATCGTTCGCGGTGAAGAACGCCTGCGCCGGTCCGGCCAGGTCCAGCAGGTGCAGTTTCGGCACCAGCAAGAACACCACATGAGTCACGGCAGGCATGATTCGGTCATGATGCCCGATCATGTCACGGACAGCCCGGTGGCGGCAGTGACCTGGTCAAGAGTCCGGATTGTGGCGAACCGGCCGGCCAGCGCGTACTCGGTCCGCTCGACGATCACCTCGGGGCTGAGCGTGCGCGGATCGGCCAGCACCTCGTCGAGCGAGCGGTCCAGCGGCGCGTCCCAGTGCGGCAATGGGGTGGTCGCGGTCGCCTCGGTGACGAACACGACGTCATAGCCGAGATCGGAGGCGACCCGGGTGGTGGTCTCACAGCACTGCTCTGTGCGGATGCCGCTGATCACCACCTCGCGAATGCCCTGCTGGGTGAAGATCTGCTGCAGATTCGTGGTGGTGAAGGCGTTGTGGGAGGTCTTGGTCAGGATCGGCTCACCTTCGATCAGCTCGAGTCCCTCGATCAGCCGGACATAGCCCGCGACCGGGTCGAAGACGCCACCGGTGCCCGGTTCGGTGTGCAGCACCCAAACCACCAGGTCGCCGCGGTCCCGCGAGGCGCGGACCAGGCGGTTGACCCGGTCGGCGATGTCCGGATGGTTGACCGCGCTCCAGTTGGGCCGCTGGCGGAAGGATTCCTGGACGTCGATGACGATCAATGCCGTTGTGCTCATGCCTCCATCGTCGGTGCCTGCCGGCCTCCTCGGTAAGACACCATCGCGCCCGGGTCCGGACGGATCCGGTCAGCTCGCTGAGGACTTCTTCGACGTCCAGGGAGTCGTCGTACGAATCCACACTGTTACGAACTATTCCAAACACCGGACAACATGCTTACAGTGCCCGGGGTCGGCGATGGAACGCTCTCGCCGGCTGCCGCCTTTGATCAAGTGAGGGGATTCCATGCCAGACAACCTGCCCCGCCGCCAGGTCCTGCGGACCGCCGGAGCGCTCGGCCTCGGAGCTGCCGCCGCCGGAGCTCTGCAGAGCACGGCCGACGCCGCGCCGGATCAAGAAGTCGCTAAGGTCGCCCCCATGGGTTCGCAGCGTGGTCAAGGCCGACTGGAGATCCGGAAGGATCCCTTCGGCACCACTCCTGACGGCGCCACGGTGGACGTCTACACGTTCACCAACGGCCGTGTGACCATCTCGATGCTGACCTGGGGTGCCACCATCCAGCGGGTCGAGACCCCGGACCGGCGCGGTCAAACGAAGAACATCAGCCTCGGGTTCGACAACCTGCCGGACTACGCGGCACTGAGCCCCTACTTCGGCGCCACCGTCGGCCGGTACGGCAACCGGATCGCCAAGGGCCGGTTCACGCTGGACGGGAACACCTATCAGATCCCGATCAACAACGGCGAGAACGCCCTGCACGGCGGCACCATCGGCTTCGACAAGAGGGTCTGGAAGGCGAAAGTCATGCAGACCGACCAGGTCGTCGGCGTCGCCTTTACCTACGCCAGCCCCGACGGCGAGATGGGCTTCCCCGGCGAGCTCACCAGCACGGTGACCTACACGCTGGACAATGAGGACGAGCTGCGGATCGACTACCACGCCACCGTGGCGGGCAAGGCGACCGTGCTGAACCTGACCAACCACGTGTACTTCAACCTGGCCGGTGAAGGCAGCGGCTCGATCGACGGACACGTCCTGCGGCTGAACGCAGCGGCGTACACGCCGGTCGACGCGGGACTGATCCCGACCGGGGAGATCGCCCCGGTGGCGGGCACCCCGTTCGACTTCAACCGGCCCACCGCAATTGGTGCCAGGCTCCGCGGCGATCACCCGCAGCTCGTGATCGGCCGTGGGTACGACCACAACTTCGTGCTCGGCAAGGCCGATCGTGACGGCGTGCGGTTCGCCGCTGAATTCTGGGAGCCGGAGGGCGGCCGGACGGTCACCGTGCACACGACCCAGCCCGGTGCGCAGTTCTACAGCGGCAACTTCCTCGACGGCACCTTCCGGGGCATCGGCCACAAGGCCTACCGGCAGGGCGACGCCTTCGCCTTCGAGACGCAGCACTTCCCCGATTCGCCGAACCAGCCGAACTTCCCCTCGACCGTGCTGCGGCCCGGGCAGACGTTCGAGTCGACGACGACCTACACCTTCGGCACCCGGTGACGTGCGGCCCCGGTCCCCTTTGCGGGGGACCGGGGCGCTCTCCTGTGCTTGACTCGGAACGGCGTCAAGCGGCGCGTGGCAGGGCGGGCGGGTCGAAGTAGGCGCGGCCGGTCGGGCTGATCCAGATCAGCGTGCCGTCGTCGGTATTGAACACCTGCCAGTCGCCCAGATGCTTTAGCCGATGGTGGTGCCGGCACAGCGGCTCCAGGTTGTTCGCATCGGTCGCCCCTGCGGGGAACGCGACGCGATGGTCCAGGTCGCAATGGACTGCCGGACTGTTGCAACCGGGGAACCGGCACCGCCTGTCGCGGTCCCGGACGTGCTGCGCCAATCCGGGACTCGGATCGTGTCGAGCCGGATCCGAGACCGGCTCCCGGTCGGTCAACCGGTATCTGAACTTCGCCCTGCGGAACGCCAACGCGAGCGCATCCTGCGGCAGAGGTCCGTAACCCTCGAGGTCACCACCAGTGCTGATCGCCCCACTGGCAAGTGCAGCAGCCTCCTCAAAGGTGCAGTGGATCACCATTTCCACACCGACCGCCGGATTCAGCCCTGAGACCGGCGGCACCGGCTCCTCGCCGTGCCCAGCATGTGCGCTGTCATCGCTCGTGGCGTCGTCACCGCTGCTGTTGGAGGCACCGGCAGCGGCATGGGCATCGGCGGGAGGATCTTGCACGCCGCCCGTGCTGTCACCATCACTCTGGTCACCATTGGCCGCGTTGGTGGCCGAGGCTTTGCCGCGCGCGCCAGTCGGGGACGCCGAGGTCTCCTTGTCCGCGCCGGCCGCGGCGTCCTTATCCGTATTGGCGGCAGACGCCTGATCAGGTCCGAGCAGGCGGGCAACCGCAATGTCGGTCCGCAACTCGTCCAGGCTGCGGGCGTCGCCCTTCCGACGCAGCTCGATCGCCCGATCGGTGAGGGCCTTCATGATCGCCGCGATGTCCATCGCGGTAGTCGATACGATCAGGTCGGCAGTACCGCCGTCATGGGACTGCATATAGGTGGTGCGCTCGGCGTGGCGCTGGCCGTGCAGCAACGAGTCATACTCCGCGACGACCTTGGCCGCCTCCCGCTGGGCGACCTGCTTGATCCGCACCCAGCCATACCGCTGTCCCCACGCCAACACAACCTGTTCCACCGCAGCCCGCAGCTCGTCGTCGACCACGACCGCGAGCTCATGCGCGATGTGCTGCGCCGCCGCCGCCGGCAAGCCACCCCTGGCCAGCAGTGCGTGCGTCGCGGCGAATCGCTCAACCAGAACCGCGGCCCGGTTGATCCACCGTGCCGCCGTCTTGCGGTGCGCGCTCAACACCAGGCCGACCTCGTCCGACACCGAGCGCAAAACATCCCCTGACCAGCGCCGCTCCGCATGGCCCGCCGCCCGGTCCCCCGGCCGCGGCGCATCGTGCCCCAGATCGGCCGAAGTACCGGCCAGGGCGTGATGGAAGCCGACCATGGTCTCCTGCTTCGCCGCCGCCAGCACCGACTCCAGCGCCGAGATCGTGGCCAGCCGGTCCAGCAGCGCATCCTCATCCAGCGCAGCAGTGTCCTGACCGACCACTCGGGTCAGCCCCTCCACCACCGCTGCGCGACTATCGAACATACAAGCGACTATAGAACAGGATGCAGACAGTTTGCTGACATCGGATCCAGCCTGTGGATAGCGCGAAAAACCAACCCTGCAACGGATTTCGTAAGCGGTTGCTCGGGCAGCACCGCAGTCAGTTCAGCGCGCCGGCGATCTTGTTGTACGTCGTGTAGTCGCCGAAGGTGTTGCGGTTTTTGGTCACCGCGAGCGCTAGGCCAGTGCCCGAGTCAGCGTAGGCGGCGGTACCTCCACTGCCGGGCATGCCGAACAGGTCCTCGCTGTCCAGCGGTCCACCGAAACCACCGAGCGCGAACCCGAGCCCACGCCGGACCGGCATACCGAAGACGGCGTCGATGCCACCGGCGCACTCGGTGGTGATCTCCCGGACCCGCTCGGGCGAGGCCAGCCGGACACCTTCGGTCTCGTGCAGCAATGCGCCGTACATCTTCGCCAGCGCCCGCGCAGTCGCGGTACAACCCGCCGGAATGTCTGTCTGCGCGAGGTCCGTGCGGTTGCCATAGGCTGCGTCCGGCATAGTGGCAGGCGGTGCCCACACCCAGCCGTCGTGATCGTCCTCGGGAATCGAGGCGGCATCCCCCTCCGCAGATTCCTCGGAAAATGCCGACGGGTCGAACGGCGCATCCTCCAGGACAGCAAGCCGCGACAGCTCTGCAGCCGGTACGCCGAAGAACAACTCCCGGCCGATCCCGAGCGGCCCGGCCACCTCGTCCAGCAGCACCTCGGAGATCCGCTTGCCGGTGGCCCGGCGGACGATCTCGCCGGTGATCCAGCCGAACGTCACCGCGTGGTAGCCGCTCCGCGTGCCCGGCTCCCACCAAGGCTTGGCTCCGGCGATCAGCGCGCACATCCCGTCCCAGTCGAGGTAGGCATCCGGCATCAGTTCCGCCGGCAACCCCGGCGTACCGACTGAGTGCGTCAGCGCGTCCCGCACTGTGGCCTTGTCCTTGCCGTGGGCACCGAACTCTGGCCAGAGCTCCGCGATCCGGGTGTCGTAGCTGATGGCGCCACGCTCAGCCAGTACGGCGAACACCGTGGCGACCACGCCTTTGCCGGTCGAAGTGACGAACACCGGGGTGTCCGAGGTCATTACCCGGCCGGTCCCGGGATCCGCGACCCCGGCGACGACGTCGACGAGCAGCTCGCCGTTGCGGCAGACCGCCGCCTGCACGCCACGCTCGGCGCCGGAGTCGACCAGTTCGTCGACAACGGCCTGGACCTGCTTCTGGAGATCGGTCATGATCCCTCACCGAGGCGATCGATGCTCTGGGACCAGCCGGCCTCGGCGTTGCGGTGCCCCTCATCGGTATTGTGCGCGGACTGGTGGAACGTCATCTCGGTCTTGTCGCCGCGGTCGGCGAAGGTGATGGTCGCGATCCCCGCACCGGCCTGCGGCAACGGGTTCTCGGTGTCACCCCAGCTGAAGGAGAACCGCTCGGGCGGCTCCAACTCCTTGATCTCCATCTCGACCGCGTACTCGGCGCCGTCGGAGTCCTGCACCATGGTCAGCTCGAACCGGCCACCCGGCCGCAGGTCGATGCTGATCGACTCTAGTGGGGTGGTGAAGCCGCGCGGGCCCCACCACTTCGTCAGGTGCTCGGGCCGGGTCCAGGCCTGGAACACCAAGTCCCTCTGCGCCTCGAAGTCGGACCTGGTCCGCTCGGGCAAGGTCCGCGCGATCGGCTCCTCGTTGTTCCCGCCTGAGCAGATCGTCGAGGCCCAGTGGGTCGCGGAGCGCCGCGGACACCAGCGGTTCCGCACGGAGCAGTCGCGCTGCGGGCAGCGAAGAGGCTGGCGCATCCCGTACTTGCCGAGCACCGCGCAGCGCAGCTGGTGATCGGCCGCGGCGACGTATGGCAGCCCGAACCGTGTCCCCATCGAGAAGCCTATGTAGGCGATGCGGTTGGCATCGATGGCGTCGAGCTTGGCGAGGGCGTCGAGGGTTGCGCACCAGTCGTCGACCATGCCGTCGGTGACCGTTTCGATTCCGATGGCCGCGGTCTGTGCGATGCCGGCGAACCACCGGCCCAGACGCAGTTGGCGATCCGCTCGTTTGTGGCCACTGCCGCCGTGCTCCATGAGGACGAGTGGAAGCGGTCGCTCGGGTCGCGGGGGCAACCACACGATGCCCGGGACGACGCCCGCGGCCGGTTGCTGGTCAGCGGGCTCGCCGAACTTCCGGTGAACCTCGACTGACCAGCCTCATCACCTCTGCGGCCGCTGCGATCCGACCAGGGTGCGGTCGGTGTGCTCCTCGTCGTACCGCTTGATGAGTGCCGCGGCGTAGCTCTCGGTCGACGCGATCGCGGACGCGAGGGTCGCGCTGTCCCGCTTCCGGTCGGCCGGCCAGTCCGACAGCAAGGCCCAGGCGCGCATCTTCTTCTTGTCGGTGTCCATCGGGTCCGTCGACTCTCTGGCGCTTCCCCGGACTACCGTCGGCTCTGCCGGGCGGGCTGGCTTCGCGGCCGGCCGGTTGGTGCTGGCTGCCGGCCGGGTGCGCGAGGCAACTTCCCGGGCGATGACGACGGGCTCTTCCGGCTTCACCGGCTCGACCGCGGTCACGGTGACCGGAGCCTCCTTCACCGGCTCGGGCTCGGCGATGACAACCGCAGGCTGTGCGACGGGCTTCACCGCAGGCCGACGTACTACAGGCTTCACCGCGGGCCTCGACGCAGGCTTCGCTGCCGGCTGCTGCACCACAGGCTTGGTTGCTGGCTGCTGCGCTGCAGGCTTCGCTGCCGGCTGCTGCACCGCAGGCTTCACCGGAGCTGGCGCCGGAGCAGCAGCCCTCACTGGCACAACAGGAGCCTGCACCGGGACAACTGGTTCATGCACCGGAATCTCGGCGACAGGTTCGTCGTCCTCGATCTCGACCACTACGTCCCCGTCCTCGCTGGACCGGTCGTACGGCAGGTACTCGGCTTGGGTGAGCTCGCCGCCCATCGTCTCCGACCAGCGGTCGTCGGCGCCACGCAACGGCACACCACTATCCGCCTGGGTGAGTTGTCCGGCCGGCGGCGTCGTACCCTCGACCACCCAGACGGCGGCCCGCAGATCCGACCGTTCTTCTTCACGGGGTTCCGGCGGCGGCGAGATCGCCCGTGTCAACCTGGCCGTCACAACCTCGTAGTTGATCCGTTCTTCGAGCATCCCGGCCAGCCTGTCCGGGTCGTACGTCGTCTCGGCGATCTTGGCGAGCCGTTCGTCCTGGTGCTCCGACCGGATGTACTCGGCAACGGTCCCGGCGATGGCGACGCGGCGAGCCGTGTTCCGCATCTGCTCCCGGGCCTGCCGCAGGCTCTCGTACAGGCCGTAGCCGTGTTCGAGTGCGAGCGACCGGGCCAGCCAGGTCACCTTCGGCTCGCGAGCCCACTGGACCACGCCGTAGACCGGACCGGTCGTCGCCATCTGCCCGGAATTCCGCAGAACGTCGCGGCGACGGGCCGAGCTGTGGATCAGCCACAGCACATAGGCGAACGCCGACAGACCACCGAAGCCGAAGGCAAGGAACCGCTCCTCCGGCCGCCAGTGTCCGACGACGTTGAAGACGAGCGCCACCAGCGCCGCGAAGAGCGACATCGCCCGGTAGGCGTAGGCCTGCTCCCCCTTCCGGCGGCGCAGGTCGGCGAGCGCGGCGGTGGCGACACCACCGAGTTCGATCACCGCCACCGCGGGCGTGACCACGGCGACCCGCAGCGCGATCGGGAAACCCTCTGCCGGCCAGGGAATGTGAGTGACGCCGGCCCAGACCTGACCGACGAGTGCGGCCGTGGCCGCGGTTGCGTAGAAGGCGTATGCGACCTTGTCCGCACCTGTGAGGGGTACGTTGACGAGCTCGCCAGAACTAGTGCTGGTGGTGTTTTCCTGCAAGACGTGGTCTCCTGACCGGTTCGGGCTATCCGGCAGTTCGTCGGTCGTGATCAAATTGCTGCCTCCCCAGGTAGCGGGTTGAGGCTACCGGTTAACCGGCCCTTCGCGGGAGGGAATCCTCAGAAGTGATCACTGTGCGTTTCCTTCCTCCCCCACCGATGCCTCGTTCACACATTGCGAACGACATTTTCCGGGCGCACTCGTAAGGTCGGGCGAGTGATCCCGACCCTTCGATCGTTGCCGGTACCACAGGCACTCCGCGCGCATCTTCAGCACGCCTACGGCCTCGAGATCACCGGCTGCACGCTGCTTCGCTCACTCGTCAACGACGTCTACGAGATCGGTACGCCGAAGCGCCGGATGCTACTCAAGCTCTACCGCGCCGGCAACTGGTCGATCGACGAAGTGAGCTGGGAGGTCGAACTCGCGGCCCACCTGGCAGCCGGCGGCGTACCGGTGCCGCAGGTACAACCTCTTGCCGACGGCAAGCTCGTCGGCACGCTCGACTCGGCTGAAGGGGTCCGGCCGTTCACGCTGGCGGAGTTCATCGAGGGCGACAAACCGCGACCGCCGTTCGATGACAACCTCTATGGCACTTTCGGACGGTTGGTTGCCGCCTTCCACGACGCCGCTGACAGCTTCAGTTCCAAGTGCAGCCGGCGACCGTCGGACCTACGGTACTGGCTCGACGATCCGCTCGCGGTGATCCTCCCGATTCTCACGGGCGACGACCGTGTCCTCGTCAGCGAACTCGCCGCGGCCGCCGGCGTCCACCTCACCCAGTACGCCGCGCAAGGTCTCGGCTGGGGTGTCTGCCATGGAGATGTCAGCCTGGACAACATCCTGGTGACCGGCGACGGCTTGAGCATCCACGACTTCGACCTGGCTGCTGAGGGGTGGCGTGCGGCCGATCTCACCGGGGTTGCCTCGACATCATTCTGGGATGCGTTCGCCGGCGGCTACACAAGCAGGAGGGCCTTGTCCGAGGTGGATGTGGCGGCGATCGGTTGGTTCGATGTGGTCGGCCGGATCTTCAACCTGCGCTTCCACTTGTACGACAAGCCGCTGATCCGCGGCACCGAGTCAGTGGGAGAAGGCTGGGCGGACAGAGAGCTCGCCGGCCTCCGGAGGGCGGCCGGCGAACTTCTCTGATGCGTCAGGCAACTGGTTCGGCCGCGGCGAGGATCTTCTGCCCCTGCTCGGCGAGCTGCGCCGCACGGTTGTCGTCGGAGCCACCGTCCGCCACCAGTACGGCGTACCGGAAGCGCAGGGTCTCCTGCGGCGCGAAAGCGAGCTCCTCGCTGAAGAACGGCGCCGGGCAGACGGCGGCGAAGTCCTCCGAGCGGACGAACCACTCCGGCGGGTGACGCGGGTTGTCGCTGTCGTCGACGAAGACCAGGCTGGATCCGCGGCCTTCCTCGTCGTGCTTGCCGGAGAAGCCCATCCAGGCGGCTCGTTGACCGCGCAGTTCGTCGCCTCCGCTGCCCTGGGGTGCCAACACAGTTCCGCCGGTGAAGGACCGGGGTCCGCGCCAGAACAGGCCGCCGTACCCGGCGTTGGGCCGGCCGGCGGTGGTGGGACTGCCGATCTGGATCGTGGCTGCGGACACGTTCGTCATGGCCGTCTCGTAGACCAGCGCCCAGGCATCAGCGGTGAGCACGGTGCTGAGTGAGCGCTTCTCGGCCACGACGTGCGCACCTGCTTCGGTGTGCCAGGACAGGTGATGCACGAACCGGACCAGCTCGTCGGACACGTCGAGCTCCGCGATCCGGTCGTGGTCCATCGAGCCGTTGTTGTTGAGCTGCTCGTAGCCTCCTGCCAGCGAGAAGGTCGGGCCGCCCCAGAAGTTCTCGTGGCCGAAATGCGGCAGCGACCAGGTCATTCCCTTGTGCCACACGTGATCGTGCGGCCGGAACACGGTGACCAGGTCGCCGCCGCGGGTCCGGATCGGGTGGACGTAGGGCCGCGGCGACTCCAGCTGGACGTCGGTCGGGCGGTAGACGTACCTGAACAGCTCGCTGTCACCTGCGGTGACCTGGATCGACCGGCCGACAGCGTGGTTGCAGCTAAGGGCTTCCGTCATTTGTCAATCTCCGTTTCTCCTGGTCTGGCGTGTCTGTGGCGTGTCTGTGGCCTGTCCATGGGGCGCCGAGTTCGCTGAACAAGGCAAGGTCCTCCGCGGCCTGCGCGACCCAGTTCTCCACCTCGAGTACAACTGGGTGACGCTGTGCGCCGTCTCCCTGCCAGCGGACCAGGTCGGCGCCGATCTCCCCCGGCGGTGACAATCGCACCGCCTCGAGAACCCGGGTGAACCCGCCCGTCGCGGACAGCGGTGCGAGTAGCGGCACCCCCGGATCGGCTCGGTGCTCGAGCAGGTTCTCCAGCAGGTCGTCGCGTACCGGCTCGATCCGGGTCGGCTGGCCGTCGATCTCCAACTGGTCCGTGGTGTACCGGAGGACAGCCCGGCCGGCGGATCCGTGCACGATGATGCTGGGCTCGACACCAGCCTCCTCCGCGCAGAGTGTCAGGGCCGCGAGCACCGTCGTACCGCGGGTGGTGCGGACCCGGACGGTGGAAGTGTCGTCAGCTTCGATCGGATTGGCCCGGTACAGGTCGGTCTCGACGGACTGCACCTGGTCCGCGCCGCCCGAACCGTCCACCAGCAACGCGGTCGCGACGGAGTGGGCGAAGGCATTGGTGACCGCACCATCCACCACGGCGACCCCGTCGAGGGTTCGGCGGCCGGCCCACCGCGCCCGCCGCCAGTACGCCTGGGTGCGGACCCACGCGCCGGCCGCGCCGATCCCCCGGAGCTCGCCCAGCGTGCCGTCGGCAACCATTCCCGCCAGGGCGCGCGCCGCTCGGGATCCGTGCACCTGGAATCCGATCTGACAGCTGCGGCCGGTCTCCGCAACCACCGCCGACAGGTGCTCGAACTCGGCCAGCGAAGGTGTCGGCGGCTTCTCCAGCAGTACGTCGGCGCCAGCTCTCAGCGCCAACTCGGCCAACGGGACGTGCGTGTGGATCGGTGTGCAGATCACCACGGCATCGACAGTTGTCGCGGCCAACAGGGTCGACAGATCCGGGTACGCCGCCACTCCGACAGGAAGGGCACCCGGCTCTGGATCTTGCGGATCGGCGACAGCGACGAACCGGACTCGCCCAGCCTCAGCCAATCGGGTGACGCGCCGCACGTGCGACGCACCGTGCCCGTGTATGCCGACCACAGCCACCCGGGGGCGGGCCACCAATCCGCTCACCAACCGTTCGTTGCCATGGACGGCTTCTCAAAGATCGGCTGCCTCATTTGTTCAGCTCTCCCTGCACCTCGTCTGTGAACTGCTTCGCCGCCTGGTCGGGCTTCAGCCGGCCGAACAGCACCTCGGTGGTGTACCGCTGGATGATCTTCTCGACCTGGCCACCGCCGACCGGAGGAGCCGGGGACGGGTCGCCGAGTTCCTTGGCTATCGTCTGGATGAAAGCCTGCGATGCGGCGTCGGCCGGTTGCAGCTTGGCGGCAACAGCCTTGCGGATCTCGGTGTTCGGCGGCACACCCCGCTCGGCCAGCAGGATCCCACCAGCCTCCGGGCTGTTCGCCAGATAGCTGACGAACTCGGCCGCCTCCTTCTGGTGCTTCGTCCGCGAAGAGATCGACCAGAACATCGAGCCCTTGTAGTAGGCGCCGTTCTCGCTCGCCCTGCCGGTGACGCTCGGCAACCGCAGCAGCTTCAACTGCTGGCCGGACGCCTTGCTGAGCGCGTTCAACTGGTTGCTCCAGGCATAGGACATGGCAAGCTTCCCGGTCGCCATCCCCGACTGGTCCAGCGGGGCGCTCATGTCCTGCGAAGTGAACTCGGCGGGCGGTGTCGCCCCGGCCTCTTGCATCTTCAGCAGGTTGGTCCAGAACTCGACAGTACCCTCAGGGGTTATGCCCAGCTTGCCGTCCTGGGTGAACAGCGACTGGCCGTGCTGCCGGGCCCACATATTCAAGCTGGCCTCGTTCGACCCGTAGGCGCCGGTGCCGAAGGCTTTGCCGCCCGACTTCTGGGTGATCTCCTGGGCGATCTTGCTGTACTCGTCCCAGGTCCACTTGGTGTCGTCCGGCAGCGGTACCCCGGCCGCCTTGAAGACGGCCGGGTTCGCCACGATCGTGTAGGCGTTGATCCCGGCATTCAGCCCGTAAAGGCCGCTGTTGAACTCGCCGGCGGCGAGGGTGGACGGCTCGAACTTGCTGGTGTCCAGACCGTCGGCCTTCTTCAGATCGAGCAGGGCGCCGCGGTCGGCGTACTCGCGGAGGTATTTCTCGTCCATCTGGATGACGTCGGGCGCGTCATTGGCGGCGACGGTGGTGGCGAGCTTGTCCCAGTACCCGGACCACTCGCCGAACTCACCCTTGATCTTGATGTTCGGGTGGTCCTTCTGGTACGCGTCGATCGCTTGCTGAGTGAGCTTGTGACGGGTGTCGGAACCCCACCAGGAGAACCGCAGGGTGACCTCGCCGTTCGCGGATCCGCCGGACGACGAGCCCCCACAGGCGCTGGCGGCCAGCAGTACGGAGGCCACCGCAACAGCGGCGAGGGCGCGCAGCCGCCGGCGCGGCGGTGCGGTGGGACGGGTGAGCGGCCTCATGATTTGAACCTTTCAATCGGCAGGCGCCGGGAGCGTCTGGTGGGCAGCTGGACGACGGGCTACTTGATGCCGGTGGTGGCGATCCCCTTGATCAGGAACCGCTGGCCGAGGAGGAAGGCGAGAAAGACGGGTACCAGCGAGACGACCGACATCGCGAACAGCGAGCCCCAGGACGTGCTCGCGGTGGCATCGACGAAGGACCGCAGCGCCACCGGGACGGTGTACATCTTCGGGTCGGTGAGGTAGATCAACTGGCTGAAGAAGTCGTTCCAGGTCCAGATGAACGTGAAGATCGTGGTGGTTGCGAGCGCGGGCACCATCAGTGGCAGGATCACCCGCAGGAAAATCCCAGCCCGGCCGCAGCCGTCGATCCGGGCCGCCTCGTCCAGTTCGCGCGGGATGCCGCGGATGAACTGCACCATCAGGAACACGAAGAACGCGTCGGTGGCAAGCATCTTCGGCACGATCAGCGGTAGGAACGTGTTGATCCAGCCGACCTGGGAGAACAGGATGTACTGCGGCACGATCACGACGTGGATCGGCAGCATGATCGTGACCAACATGATCGCGAACCAGAACTTCTTGCCGACGAACTCCAACCGGGCAAAGGCGTAAGCCGCCATCGAGCACGACACCAGGTTCCCCAGGATCGCGCCGAACACGACGGCAGCGGAGTTCAGCAGATACCGGGTGAACGGCTCGCTCAGCGCGTTCCAGCCCACCGAGTAGTTCCGGATCTCCAGGTCCTTCACCAGCAGACCCGGGTCACGGAAGATCTCGTTGCCGGGCCGCAACGAGCTGACCACCATCCAGATCACCGGGTACAGCATCACCACGGCTGCGGCAGCCAGCGCCAGGTGGATCAGCGCGGGGCGCACCCGGGCCCAGCCAACCGTCCCGGTACGGCGGGCTGCCACCGGCCGGCGCATCGTCTCAGTCGTCATAGAACACCCAGTACTTCGAGGCGACGAAGTTCGCCGCGGTGAAGACTCCGATGATCACGAGCAAGAACCACGCCATCGCCGACGCGTACCCCATGTCGAAATTCCCGAAGCCACGATCGTAGAGATAGAGCGTGTAGAACATGGTCGAGTCGGACGGGCCTCCGGTGCCGCCGGAGACCACGAACGCCTGGGTGAACGACTGGAACGCGTGGATGATCTGCAGCACCAGGTTGAAGAAGATGATCGGCGTCAGCAGCGGCAGCGTGATACTTCGGAACCGCCGCAGCACCCCGGCCCCGTCCACCGACGCGGCCTCGTAGTACATCGCCGGGATCTGCCGCAGGCCGGCCAGGAAGATCACCATCGGCGCACCGAAGGTCCAGACGTTCAGCACCACCAGCGTGCCCAGCGCCGTACTCGGGTCGGAGATCCAGCCCTTGCCAGCGATGCCGAACGGCGCGAGCACCTGATTCAGCAGCCCTTCGGTACCGAACACCTGCTTCCACAGGATCGCGATAGCGACACTCGAACCGAGCAGCGACGGCAGGTAGAAGACGGAACGGTAGAAGGCCATACCGCGCACCCCGCGGTCCAGCACCACCGCCAGCAGCAGCGCCAGCGCGAGTTGCAGCGGAACCGACACCAGCACGTAGCTGAAGGTGACGCGCAGCGAGTTGTGCAACCGCTGGTCGGACAGCATCCGGACGAAGTTGTCCACTCCGATCCACTGCGGCGCCTGGATCAGGTTGTAGTCCGTGAACGACAGATACAACGACGCGAGCATCGGCCCGACCGTGATCAGCAACAGCCCGAGCAGCCACGGCGTCAAGAACAAGTACGCCGCTAGATTGTCCTTCTTCTGCCCGGGCATCTTCTTCCGGCCGAGCGTGCTCAACTCTCCCAGCGCGCTCATACTTTCTTCCTCCAGAAAGCTCCAACCGCAACGGAAAGCGTTTGCCTTGGCCGGACAAGCTAGCCGACCGAACTGGTTCAGACAAGACCCTGTGGTGACATACCGGAACTATTTGAATACGCCACGCAGCCGGAACAGACAAACCACGCGGATCAACCGGCCGTCACGGCGACGATCACTGAGGCGGCGGGATCGAGCCGGCTGGTGATCCTGACGACGGCAGCACCCGGCGAGCTCACATCCAGGCGCGCTCAAGCACCCACGGGAGAGTCTGAAGAGCCACAATTTGGAGGTAGCTTCCACTCCCTGACGGAGGAGAGTTCTCGATGGCCTTTCATGCCGCCGCGTTCATCGCGACCAGCCTCGACGGCTTCATCGCCCGGCCCGACGGCTCGATCGACTGGCTGACGAGCCACGGCGCTGAGGTCGGCGACACCGGCTACGCGGAGTTCATGGAAGGCGTCGACACCGTCGTGCTCGGCCGCAACACCTACGAGACTGTTCTCGGCTTCGACTTCTGGCCGTATGACGGCAAGTCCGTCGACGTGCTGAGTACCACCTTGGCAACCGACACGGACAAACGCATCACCGTGCACCGCAATCTCGACGGCCTGGTCCAAGCCTTGACAGGCCGCGACGCCAAGCGCATCTACGTCGACGGCGGCCGCCTCGTCCAAACATTCCTGCGCGCGAGATTGCTGAACGAACTCACCATCACCGTCGTCCCGGTCCTGCTGGGCTCGGGCATCCCGCTCTTCGGCGACCTGGACGCCGACGTGGTACTTACCCACAACGCCACCCGGACTCTCGGCGCCGGTTTCGTCCAGTCCGACTACACCGTCCACCGCTGACTCCGGCGTCCGCTCCGAACTCGGAAATCGGTTTGTCGAAGACGGAACCACCGGTACAGAATCGATCCTTGTGCCTGAATCCCGGAGGTTGCTCGCCGATGTGAGGCCGCTGCGGGAGTCGGTGGACTATCGCCGGCTCTGGGTCGGGCAGTCGCTGTCATCGGTCGGCAGTTTCATGACGAGTGTCGCCGTTGCCATCCAGGTCTACGACCTGACCGGGTCGTCATTCGCCGTCGGAGCGGTCGGTCTGGCCAGCCTCATCCCCACCCTTTCCTTCGGGCTCTTCGGCGGCTCGATCGTCGATGCCGTCGACCGGCGGAAGTTGGTTCTGATCACTAGCTGCGGCCTGATGGTCGTGGCCGTGCTCTTGGCCATGCAAGCAATGCTGGAGCTGAGACAGGTCTGGCTGCTCTACCTGCTGACCGCTGTCGGCGCAGGGCTCACCTCAGTCGATATGCCCGCTCGGCGCACGATCACAGCACGCCTGCTGCCAGCCGAGCTACTGCCCGCCGCAGCCGCGTTGTCCCAGCTCAACTTCCAGGTCACGATCATCGCCGCGCCGCTGCTCGCCGGCGTACTGATCGCGGCAGCCGGACCACAAGCTGTCTATCTGGCCGACGTGGTCACCTTCCTGGCCGTCCTGTACAGCGTCCGCCGCCTGCGGCCCATGCCGCCGGAAGGTGGTGGGTCGACGCCCGGACTGCGGTCGGTGATGGAGGGCCTGCGCTATGCGGCACGACACCGGCTGATCGCGATGATCTTCCTGATCGACCTGACCGCGACAGTACTGGCGATGCCGACCGCTCTCTTCCCTGCGCTCGCCGCCACCCGCTTCGGCGGCGGCCCCACCACTGTCGGATTCCTGTACGCCGCCGTCGGCGTGGGTGGGCTCTTCGCGGCGGTCTTCTCCGGGCCGCTCGGGCACATCCGTTACCAGGGCCGCGCGATGCTGATGGCCGTCGCCGTCTGGGGCGCGGCGATCGGAAGCGTCGGCCTGACCCACTGGCTCTGGCTCGCGGTCGGCCTGCTGATGCTCGCAGGCGCTGCCGACATCGTCACAACGGTCTTCCGCGCGACCATCCTCCAGGTGAACACGCCTGACGAACTCCGCGGTCGCCTGAACGGCCTCGACTTCGTGATCGGCCTGGGCGGTCTTCGCCTGGGCGACTTCCGCGCGGGAAGCGTCGCCGGTCTGGCCGATCCCGTCACCAGCATCATCGCCGGCGGAGCCGCCTGCGTCCTCGGCATCCTCGCCCTCGCCACGGCCTCTCCCACCGTCCGGCACTACAACGCCAAGGCCAATCCGACCCTGATACCGGGAGCCCGGATACCAGAACGGGAACCCGGACAGGAGATACCGTGACCCAGGTACCGACGTGCTGTCCGAAGTCCCCGCTGATGACGGGCGCTCACCACAGTTCGTCCAGCTGATCCAGTTGCTTGCGGAATCTGCGAGCGTCTCGCCGAGCCAGATTCCGCTCGACAACGATCAGGATCTCCTGAACCTCGTCCACCGAAGGGCAGCACTCCCAGATCCCGCAGCCCTCATACCGTGCTTCGTGAAGCCGGTGATAGGGATGGCGAACGAACCCCTCCCAATGCCGAACAGCATCCTCAACCTGCCCCGGACGCAGACGGGTGTGCTCGAGTCTCGCCAGAATCGTCCGGCCCAACGGAGAAAGGCCAGGGAGGTTGGAAATCAGACTTGCCCCGGCGAGACCGGTAGTCTTCGTCGTTTGCAGCCGGCCAAGAACGTCGGCGCGAAGCTGAGCTGGCCGCCTACGCGGCATCTGCCTTTCGTGTGCTGAGCATCCTCCAATGCTCGCACGCGCCCGGCTCACTCCGCACCCGTCGACCCCCAGCGCCACCGTCCGAAGGGAAATCAGCGGCGGCTGTGGAGGAGGTGGACTGCTTCGGAGGCCCAGTAGGTGAGGATGATGTCGGCGCCGGCTCTGCGGATCGACGTCAGGGTCTCGAGAATCGAGCGCTCGCGGTCGATCCAGCCGTTGGCCGCGGCCGCTTCGATCATCGCGTACTCACCCGAGATGTTGTACGCCGCCACCGGTACGTCGACCAGGTCGCGCACCTGGCGGATTACGTCCAGGTAGGCCAGCGCGGGCTTCACCATCACCAGGTCAGCGCCCTCGGCCAGGTCGAACTCGACCTCGCGGAGCGCTTCGCGGGCATTGCCCGGATCCTGCTGATAGGTCTTGCGGTCGCCCTGCAGCGAGGAGTCGACGGCCTCGCGGAAGGGACCGTAGAACGCTGACGCGTACTTGACGGCGTACGCCAGGATCACCGTGTCGATGTGCCCGGCCGCGTCCAGCGCCGTACGGATGGCTGCGACCTGGCCGTCCATCATCCCTGACGGGCCGACGACGTGGGCACCGGCGGAGGCCTGCGCGACGCCCATCTCGGCGTAGATCTCGAGAGTCGCGTCGTTGTCGACCCGGCCAGACGCATCGAGTACGCCGCAGTGGCCGTGGTCGGTGAACTCGTCCAGACAGAGGTCCGACATCACCAGCAGGTCGGTGCCGGCCTCGCTGACCGCGTCCCGGATCGCCACGTTCAAAATGCCGTCAGGGTCGACAGCTCCGGAACCGACGGCGTCCTTCGCCGCGGGTATGCCGAACAGCATCACGCCGCCGAGGCCGAGCTGCGCCGCTTCGGCGACGGCCTTCCGCGCGGTGTCGCGGGTGTGCTGTACGACGCCCGGCATCGACTTGATCGGGATCGGCGCGGTGGCCCCCTCCCGGACGAACATCGGCAGCACCAGCTGCCTCGGCTCCAGCGTGGTCTCTGCGACCAGCCTGCGTATCGCCGCGGACGACCTCAGTCGCCGCAGCCGCGTTCCCGGGAAATCCGACACGATAGTTAGTTCTTCCTGCGAGAGCCCGAGCGGCGCTCGGACGGACGGGTGACCGGCTCCCCGGCCTCGATCATGGTGTCACGCCGCTCCGACCCGAACCGGGCCAGCGCATCCGCGAGCTCTTCGACCGACGGGCTCTCGGCCATCGCATCGACCCGCAGGCCGTGCTCCTCGGCAGTCTTCAGGGTCGCCGGCCCGATCACCGCGATCACCGTCGACGCGTGCGGCTTGCCGGCGATGCCGACCAGGTTGCGCACCGTCGAGGACGAGGTGAAGACGACCGCGTCGAACTTGCCGGACTTGATCGCCTCACGGGTCGGCGCGGGCGGCGGGGCGGCCCGGACGGTCCGGTAGGCGGTCACGTCGTCGACCTCCCAGCCCAGGTCGGTCAGCCCGGCCACGAGGGTCTCGGTGGCGATGTCCGCCCGCGGCAGGAACACCCGGTTGATCGGGTCCAGCACCTCGTCGAACGGCGGCCAGTCCTCGACCAACCCGGCGGCGGACTGCTCGCCCGTCGGCACCAGGTCCGGACGGATGCCCCAGGCACCGATCGCCTCGGCGGTCTTCTCGCCGACCGCGGCGATCTTCAGGCCGGAGAAGGCGCGCGCGTCCAGGCCGTACTCGTCGAACTTCTCCCGGACCGCCTTGACCGCGTTCACCGAGGTGAAGGCGATCCACTCGTAGCGGCCCTCGACCAGACCGCGGATCGCCTTGTCCATCTGCTGCGGGTTCCGCGGCGGCTCCACCGAGATGGTGGGCACCTCTTCCGGCATCGCGCCGTACCGGCGGAGGCGGTCCATCAGCGGGCCCGCCTGGTCCTTGGTGCGCGGCACCAGGATCCGCCAGCCGAAGAGCGGCTTGGTCTCGAACCAGGACAGCGCCTCACGCTGCTCGACCACGGAACCGACCACGATCACGGCCTCGCCGGTCAGCTTGGCCGCGCGCAGGTCCGTCACGATGGTGGCCAGGGTCCCGACCACGCTCGTCTGCGCCGTCGTCGTACCGCCGACGGTCGCCGCGACCGGCGTACCCGGGTCGAAACCGGCCTCGATCAGTGCCGTGGTGACGTCCTTCAGTACGTCGGTGGCGTTCAGCAGGACCAGGGTCTGCTTCGAATGCAGTCTGGTGAAGTCGAGCTTGGCCTCGACCAGGTCCAGCACCGTGACCTCGCGCTCCCCCTTCATCGTCAGCGGGATCCCCGCGTACGTCGGGACCGCGCTCACCTCGCTAACACCAGGCACCACGTTGAAGCCGATCCCGGCTTTGCGGCAGGCGGCGGCCTCCTCGGCCCCACTGGAGAAGGTGAAGGGATCACCGGTCAGCAGTCGGACCACGTTCGCCGACGCCTTGGCTGCCTTCACCACCAGCCGAGCCCGGGCAGCGACCCGCAGCGCCCGGCTGCCCTCGGCGCCGGAACCATCCACGACCTCGACGCCCGGCCGACAGTAGGCCAGGAAGGAGTCGTGCTCGGGGCCTTCCACCACCACGACGTCAGCGTTCGCGAGCACGTCCCGGCCGGCGATCGTCAGCAAGGCGGGGTCGCCCGGGCCGACACCGACGAACGTTACGTGGCCGAGCGGTCTGACCTGCTTGGCTGCGGTGGTGCTGGCTGCGATCTTGGCCGGCACCTTCTGGGGTGCCTTGGTGGCCGCTGTCTTCGCGCTGCTCACGGTTGCTGTCGCCTTTGCCCTTGTCGTACTGGTTTTCGTGCTTGTCCTCGTGCCCCGTGCCGCCGTCATGTCTGCTCCAGCAACTCGTGCGCCAGCGCCCGGCCCAGCCCCACTGGGTCGTCAACCGGCCCGTTCGCGGACAGCCGCCGTACGCCGCCCTCCTGGCCGAGTGCGCCTCGGAGCCACAGCTCCGGGCCGTCCTCACCTTCGACCACCTCGGCGAGTGCGCCGACCGGAGCCGTGCACCCTGCCTCGAGAGTGGCAAGCAGTTGCCGCTCCGCCAGCACGGCCGAGCGGGTCGCCGCATCCTCCAACGGCGCAAGGACTTTCAGCACCTCGGCGTCGTCCGCGCGGCATTCGACACCCAGGGCACCTTGTCCCGGAGCCGGCAGCACCTGGATCGGGTCTAGCGTCTCAGTGATCTCGGAAAGCCTGCCCAACCGGGCCAGTCCGGCCCGGGCCAGCACCACTGCGTCGAGCTTGCCCTGGGTCACCATCGCGATCCGGCTGTCCACGTTGCCGCGGATGCCGGTCAGTTCGAGGCCGAGACCGAGCGCCTCCAGTTGCGCCACCCGGCGAGGCGACCCGGTGCCGACCAGCGCGCCGGTCTGCAGCTCGCCGAGGCCGAGGCCGTCGCGGGCCACCAGTACATCCCGCGGGTCCTCCCTGACCGGGATCGCGCCGATCGTGAGGCCGTCCACCGAGGCCGTCGGCAGGTCCTTCAGCGAGTGCACAGCGACGTCGATCTCGTTCGCCAGCAGCGCATCCCGCAGTGCGCTGACGAAGATGCCGGTGCCGCCGATCTGCTCCACCGGCGCCCGGTTCACGTCGCCGGTGGTCACGATCTGCACCAGTTCGACCTCATGCCCGAGAGCCCGCAGCGCGTCGGCGAACTGGGTCGCCTGGGCGGTCGCGAGCGCGGACCGTCTGGTACCGAGCCTGATCACGCGGATTCACCTCCGGTGGTCTTGGGTGCAGTGACCGCGTCTACAGCAGCGGAGTCGAGGGCGAACAATTGGCGCAGCGCGTCCGCGTAGGTCGGGCCACCGGGATCGGCGGCCAACTCCTTCACCCGGACGGTCGGCGTGTGCAGCACTTTGTCGACCACCCGGTGGATGGTCCGCGCAACCTCGGCGCGCTCCACCTCTTCCAGGCCGGGCAGCTTTCGGTCCAGCCGGGCCAGCTCGGCGTCAACCAGGCTGCTGGCCATCGCCCGCAGCGCCACCACGGTCGGCGTGACCGAGGCGGCGCGCCGGGTCGCCTCGAAGGCACCCGCCTCCTCGCCGACGATCCGTCGTACCTCTTCGATGTCGTGCTTGGAACCACCGGCGGTGCCGGCCAGGTCCGCGAGCGTCACCAGCGTGACACCCGGCAACCGCCCGGCCGCGGGGTCCACGTCGCGCGGAAGTGCAACGTCCAGTACGCCGAACGGTCGACCGGCGCTGGCTGTCCTGACCATCTGCTCGGTCAGTACGACGCCTCGCGCACCCGTACAGGAGACCACCAGATCAGCCTCGGTCAGTGCATCCGGAACATCGGCCAGCGGGATCGCCGTACCGCCGACGCGCTCGGCCAACGCGACCGCGCGGTCGAGGTTGCGGTTCGCGATCGTCACCTGAGCGGCGCCACCGGCGAGCAGGGTCTGGGCGGCCAGCGAGGCCATCGATCCAGCGCCGACGACCAGTGCGCGGCGGCCCTCGAATCCACCGACCGCGTCCAGGCCGGCACTCACCACCGAACGGCCGGCCGAGTCGATGCCGGTCTCGGTACGGGCCCGCTTACCGGTCCGCAGCGCGTGCTGGAAGAGCGCGTTCAGGCCGGTGCCGATCGTCTCCAGATCCTGGCCGACCCGCAGCGTCTCCTTCACCTGGCCGAGGATCTGGCTCTCGCCGACGACCATCGAGTCCAGCCCGACCGCGACCTGGAACAAGTGCGAAACCGCACCCTCCTCGAAGTGCACGTAGAGGTGCTCGGCCAGATCCAGCAGCGGTACGCCGGTGAGGTCGGACAGGATCCCGGTGACCTCCTCCATGCCGGCGTGGAACCGTTCCACGGTCGCGTAGACCTCAGTGCGGTTGCAGGTGGCCAGCACGGCCGACTCCATCACCGCCGGGGTGTGCTGGACGGCGAGGGCCAGCTTGGTCGCCGTGTCCGGGTCGAGCGCGACCCGTTCCAGGACCGAGATGTCCGCGCTGCGGTGCGAGATGCCGACGACCAGGTAACTCATGACTGACCTCGCTTCGCGTCGGACACACATGAGTCGAGGTCGCTGTGTCTATTGGTTTGCTCGCTGCGCTCGCTCACGCCCCGAACCCTCCCCCGACACTCGGTAAATCGGTCAGACCATTCATCGCTGGTAGTTCGGGCACCTCGGCGAGCGCCGCCTCTCCGGACTTTCGTTGTTCGTGGTACGCCAGGATCTGTAGTTCGATCGAGAGGTCCACCTTGCGGACGTCGACGCCGTCGGGCACGGACAGCACTACCGGCGCGAAGTTCAGGATGCTCGTCACACCGGCCTTCACCAACCGGTCGCAGACCTCCTGGGCCGGACCGGCCGGGGTGGTGATGACGCCGATCGCGACGCCGTCGCTGGCGACGATGTCCTCCAGCTCGGCGAAGTCGCGGACCACCATGTCGCCGACGCTGTCGCCGACCAGCTCCGGGTCGGCGTCCAGCAAGGCCACGATCCGGAAGCCGCGGGTGCCGAAGCCGGAGTAGTTCGCCAGCGCATGGCCCAGGTTTCCGATCCCGACGATGACGACGGACCAGTCCTGGGTGACGCCGATCTCCCGCGCGATCTGGTAGCGCAGGTACTCCACGTCGTAGCCGACGCCGCGGGTGCCGTAGGACCCCAGGTAGGACAGGTCCTTGCGGAGCTTGGCCGAGTTGACACCGGCCGCGGTCGCGAGATCCTCGCTCGACGCGGTGGCGATACCACTGTCGGACAACGCGGTCAGGGCCCGCAGGTACACGGGTAAGCGCGCGACAGTGGCCTCGGGAATGCCGCGTTCGGTTCTCGTCGGCGCGCCGGGGCGACGGCTGCGGGCAGGCGTCACAATTCTCCTGGAAGGATTGTTCTGGGCCGCCGCCTCACGGCTGGCGACTACCCCACTCTAGGAGTTTGTGAACGTGAGAACAAAATCGGGAAGCCCGTACCGTCTCGCTGAGTGAGCACCGTCACGAGTGTCCCCGCACAAAGCGCTAGCGCCCGGCCAGCGCCTTTCGCAGCCGGGCCGGGTCGACCCGCCAGAAGTCGTGCTGGCGGCCGTCGACGAAGGTGACCGGGATCTGCTCGCCGTACGTCTCGAACAGCTCCTGGTCGACGGTGATGTCGATCTCCGTCCAGCCGACGCCCAGCTCGGCGCAGACCGCCCGGACCACCGCCCGGGCGTCGTCGCAGAGATGGCAGCCCGGTTTCCCGTAGAGCGTGACCCGCTCCGTCATCGGTCGCTCCCGCGCAGCCGGCCCTTCGCCACCTTGCCAGTGACCGAGTGCGGCAGCCGCTCGACCACCTCGATCTCCACCGGGCACTTGAACCGCGCCAGCCGGGTCTCGGCGTACTCGCTGACCTCGGCCGGCACCACCGTCGTACCGGGCTCCGGTACGACGAAGGCCTTGACGGCCTCACCGGTCTCCTCGGAGGGAATCCCGATCACCGCTGCCTCCCGAACCCCGGGCGCACCGATCAGTACCTCCTCGACCTCGACCGGGAACACGTTGAAGCCGGACACGATGACGAGCTCGCGCAGCCGGTCGACCAGGTAGAGGTCCCCCTCGCCGTCCAGATAGCCGACATCACCGGTCCGGTACCAGCCGTCCTCGTCCGGACCCTCCGTGCCGTCCGGCCAGTAGCCGGAGAACAGGTTGGCGCCGCGGACCAGGATCTCGCCCGGGTCGTCGCCCTCGACGTCCTCACCCTGCTCGTCCGCGATCCGCACCTCGACCCCCGGCAGCGGCCGGCCGACCGAGCCCGGCTTCGGGTCGTCCTCGCCCAGCGTGGTGGTCACCCCAGGCGCGGCCTCGGTCAGGCCGTAGCCCTGGTGGACGAACAGCCCCGTCTCCTGCTGGAACCGCTCCCCGACCGTGCGGTCGAGCGCCGACGCGCCGGTCAGCACCACCTTCACCGACTTGAGCGCGTCTCTGAGGCCGGGCTGCCCGAGCAGCGCGTTCAGCGCCGGTGGCGCCAGCGGCAGCCGGGTCACCCCGTGCTCGCGGACCAGGTCGACGGTGCCGACCGGGTCGAAGCGCTGGGACAACACCAGTGCCGCGCCAGTACCGCAGGTCCAGCCGAGGACCGCGTTCAGGCCGAAGGCGTGGAACAGCGGCAAGGTGCCGAGTACGACGTCCTCCGCGCTCATCCGATCCTCGCCCAGGTCGACCAGGTGGGTGACGTTGGCGATCAACGCCCGATGGGTGAGCATCGCGGCCCGCGGCTCGCCACTGGTCCCGGACGTGTAGAGCAGGACGGCCAGCGCCTCCGGGTCGGTCTGTGGCGTCTGCGGAGCCTGACCGGTCAGCTCGCCGGCCCGGACCACCCTGACGCCCT